>DATEMU010000003.1:900000-1179204 GCA_035275405.1 Phycisphaerae bacterium | reverse complement strand
CGGCACGTGCACCGTGACGGTGTCGAAGAACGAGCGCGTCTGGACCTCGTAGCCGAACGACTTGACGGCAGCGGCGAAGAGCGCCGCGAAGCGATGCGTGCGCTCAGCCATGCGCAGGATGCCCGCGGGGCCGTTGTAGACGGCGAACATCGAGGCGACGACGGCGAGCAGGACCTGCGCGGTGCAGATGTTGCTCGTCGCCTTCTCGCGGCGGATGTGCTGCTCGCGCGTCTGGATGGCCAGCCGAAACGCCGATCGACCATGCGCATCCTTCGAGACGCCCACCAGCCGGCCAGGGATGTGCCGCTTGAACTCGTCCCTGCACGACATGAACGCCGCGTGGGGACCGCCGAAGCCCAGGGGAACGCCGAAGCGCTGCGCCGAGCCCACGGCGATGTCCGCGCCGAACTCGCCCGGCGGTCGGATCAGCGTCAGCGCCAGCAAATCCGTGGCCACGACAATGAGCGCCCCGGCATCGTGCGCCTTTTTGCAGACACCTTCGTAATCGCGGATGCATCCGTCCGTCGTCGGATATTGAAGCAAGATGCCACACAGCGAGTGTTTTGCGAAATCGGCGTTGTCTGGATCGCCGATGTGCAACTTGACGCCGATGCCCGCAGCCCGCGTCTGGAGCACGGCGATTGTCTGGGGATGGCAATCCTGTGCGACGAAGAAGCCGTCCCGGCCGTCGTCGTCGCCGATTGCCCGGCACATGACCATCGCCTCGGCCGCCGCGGTCGCTTCATCCAGCAGCGAGGCGTTCGCGATCGGCAGCGCCGTCAGGTCCGCGACCATCGTTTGGAAAGTCAGCAGCGCCTCGAGTCGCCCCTGGGCGATCTCCGCCTGATAGGGCGTGTATTGCGTGTACCAGCCGGGGTTTTCGAGGATGTTCCGCTGGATGACCGGCGGGACGATGCAATCGTGATAGCCCATGCCGATCAGGTTGCGAAACGTCTTGTTCTGATTCGCCAGCCCACGAAGTTCCTCGAGCAGCTCGTGCTCACCGCGCGGCGGACCGATCTGGAGCGACCCTTTGAACCGGATCTCCGCGGGGACCGTCTCCTCGACCAGGGCGTCGAGGTTGCGACAGCCGACGAGCGCCGACATCTGCTCGATGTCGGCAGGGTTGGGACCGATGTGGCGATGAACAAAAGTGTCCGAGGGGCCGAGCATGATAGTGTCATCCTGGTTGCAAGTCATGGTTGCGCCGCTCCGAGAGGGATTGTATCGGAAGGCCGCCGGAATGGCTGCTTTGGGGATGCGGCCCTCAGTGCCTTCCGAGACGACAGGCGCTACCCGGCGAGTTGGGCCTCATACGCCTCGGCCGTCAGGAGCTTGGCATGTTGGGCGGGTTCTGAGACCTTGATCTTGACCATCCACCCGTCGTCAAGAGGGTTGCTGTTCACTAACTCCGGCGCGCTGCCGAGTTTGTCGTTCACGGCGCTGACAACCCCCGAGACGCCGCTGTACAGATCGCTCGTCGCCTTGACGCTCTCGATCTCCCCCATCGGCTGACCGGCCGTCACTTCCTTGCCGACCTTGGGCAGTGCGACGTAGGTAATGTCCGTCAACTCATCGGCGGCGAACTGCGTGATGCCGATCGTGCAGGTGTCGCCCTCGAGCTTGTGCCACTCGTGACTCTTGAGATACCGCCGGTCTGTTGGAACGCCCACGAATCGCCCTCCGAAAGACTGATCCTATGAATTCGTCGCACGCTTGTAAAACGGCAAGGGCACCACTGTCGCCGATACACGCTGGTCCTTGATTTCCACCAACAACGATTGTCCCTCGACCGATGACGGCGAGTCAACGTAGGCCATGGCAATTGATTTTTCCAGCGTCGGGCTGAGCGTGCCACTCGTCACCTCGCCAACCTCGCGATCACCCGCGAAGACTTTTGCCCCCTGCCGCGCGATCCGCTTGCCTTCGAGCACGAGCCCCGTGATCTTCCGCCGCGGCCCCTCGGACGCGATCTTCCGCAGCGCCACAACTCCGATGAACTCCTTCTCCAGATCGACGCACCACCCGCAACCCGCCGATAGCGGGTCGGTCTCTTCGTTCAACTCGTGCCCGTACAGCGGCATCCCCGCTTCCAGCCGCAGCGTATCCCGCGCCCCAAGGCCCGCGGGCTTGATCGTCGCGCGGCCGTCCTCGCCCGGCTGCGTGAGATAATCCCACACCATCCCGCCGACGCTCGCGCCGAGGACGATCTCGATGCCGTCCTCGCCGGTGTAGCCGCTGCGAAAGACTGTGTACTGCTGCCCCATATAGCTGCCGGTCACGAACCCGTACCGCCCCAGGTCGCCGATCTTGATCGGCATGTGCAACTTGAACAGCTCCATCGTCGCCGGGCCCTGCACGGCCATCATGACGGTCTTGGCTGTCGTGTCGTCGATGGTGACCTTGCGCCCGGCGGCGTGTTTATTGAGGTGCGCGACGATCTTTTCGCGATTGCCCGCGTTGCAGACCATGTACCAGCGATCCTCGAAGCGCGAGACAATGACGTCGTCGAGGATGCCGCCGCTCTCGTTGCATACGTGGCTGTACCCGCTGCGGCCAACCTTGAGCATGGCGACATTCCGCGTACAGACGTTTTGAAGCAGGGCCTCGGCATCGGCCCCCTTGAAAATCAGCCGCCCCATGTGCGAGACATCGAAGATGCTGCTGGCCGTGCGTGTGTAAAGGTGCTCGTCCTGGATGCCGCGGTACATGACCGGCATTTCCCAGCCGCCGAAGTCGATCAGGCGGGCGCCGAGGCGTTTGTGGGTTTCGTAAAGGGAGGTTCGTAGCATTGGGCGGAGTTTATGGCCGCAATCATGGTGCAGCAAGTTTGGCGTCCAAAGAATTCACCACAGAGCCACAGAGGACACAGAGACGGAGCCAATTAAAAAATCAAACATCGGAAATCTTCGTCTCGGTGCCTCTGAGCCTCTGTGGTGACCTTCCAAAGCGCCCCGTGACACGATCCTTTTTAATCCCCGCCCGGTCCTGCCAGCAACTTCTCGATCACGCCCTCGAACTGCTTGCGCAGCTTCGCGTACTCCTCCCCCGTCGCCGGACCGGAAAAGCCGGAATAGACCGAGCGGACTTCGCCGTCGGCGTCGACGAACAGAAACGTCGGATAGCTTTGCAGCTTTTCGATGACTGGCAGCGCCACGGAGGCCTTCTCGCGATCGCGCACGCCGGCCAGCAGCACCGGGTACATCGCCTTGTGCCGTTCGAGGTAGCGCTTCACCTGCCGGACATCGCGCTCGGTGTCGCCGGATTCGAAGGCGAGCCCGACGACTTTGAGCCCGCGAGGGCCGTACTTCTTTTCCAATTCCACGAGCAACTCCGCCGCGTCGTGGCAGTTCGGGCACCAGCTCCCGAAAATCTCAATAATCGTTGCCTTGCCAAGCAGCCCCGGCTCGCCCAGCGCCCGCTCCTTGCCCTCCAAATCGGGGAACTTCAACCCCTTTAATCGCACCTTGGGATTGATCTCCGTCAGGTCGAACCCGTCCGGCAGCACCGCGTTGTCGTCGCGCTTGGCCGTCCACGTCTCGTGCCACTTCGCCCCCGACCAAAAATCGCCTTGAAGAGTCCCATCCGACTGCATCCGCGCGTGAAACAGAAACGCGTGCGACCCGTCGAAGCACGACAACCGTAAAAGGCCGTACTCGTAACTACCCGCCAGGTACCGATAATCGCCGGTCGCGGTAAGAAAGGTGCCTTCGACAGTCTTGTCTTTACCTTCCTTGAACACGCCGATGGCCGGGGATTCTTCGCTTGAAAACTTTACGGCCCAACGGCCATCAACGGTCGTGGGCTTTTCGATTTCTTCGGTGATCTTGAAATGACGGGGAAACCTAAGCGGTTTCTTAGAGTATGCAATCCGTTTTGCGGCGAATTCGATTGAAGTCCACTTGTCCTCTCCAGTCTGCTTTTTCCACTCACCGATTAACTGGCCATTGGAATCGCTCTTTGCTGTTATCATTGAACTGTAATGCGGAAACTCGATGACAATTTCGCTGCCGTTAGTTTCAAATCCCTGTATAGTTATTTTTTCGTTGCCGTTCCATATCTTCGCCCACTCCCCACGGAATTCGGACAATTCGAGAAAAAAGGGAATCTCTTGAGCTTGGGTCTTCAACACAGCCCGATAGAGTTGGTTTGCCCTTCCATGCGCGCTCGACGCAAGACAGAGAACGACAAGCACAAAAACTGCAAATGCATTTATTCGCACTTCAACGCCTCCTCCCTCGATTCCTGGAACTCTTCGAACGTCCACCTTCCGACTTGCCGCGACGCCCGCCTGGACGATCCCGGCCGTGCTTCGATCCCCCGGGCCGGGAACGACCGGATTCGCCACGCCCCATCTGAGACTGCCGGCGCGAGGGTCCAGCCCCAACAAGAATCAAGCTCAGTTGCCGCGCGGCGACATCCACCTCGCCGATCCGCACCTTCAAGAGCGTCCCCATCGTGAACATCCGCCGCGTCCGCTCCCCCACCACGCGGCCGAGCTTTACATCCACCTCCCACCAGTCGTCGCCAAGGTCCTCAACGCGCAGCAGCCCATCGATCAGGTACTTCGGGTGCTGCACGAACAGCCCGAAATTCGTCACGCCCGTCACCACGCCTTCGAACTCCTCGCCGACGTGCTTACACAGCAGCTCCAGCACCTTGACCGTCCGCAGCTCCTGCTCGGCAGCCTCGGCCCGCCGCGAGAGGTACGAGAGCTTTCGCCCCGCCTCGACCAGCTCCTCCTCGCTCGGAACTTCCTCCAGCCCCCGGCGGCCTTTGCCTAGCCCGCCTTCGAGGTGCTTTTCCAACAGCCGGTGCACCATCAAATCCGGATACCGGCGAATCGGGCTGGTGAAGTGAGCGTAGTGCTTGCTGGCCAGTGCAAAATGCCCCACGTGCTTGGGTGAATACTCCGCCATCTCCATCGACTTGAGCACCGCCAGGTTGATCGCGTACGCCTCCGGCTTTCCCCGCAGCGGCTCCAGCAGCCGCTGCAAATCTCCCGGCGTGATCTTCTTGGGCACCGAAAACCCGGCCGCCCGCATGAACCGCGCCATCGCCTCCAGCGACCCTTCGTCGGGGTCGGGGTGAATTCGCCGCAGACACGGCACGCCCAACCGGTCCATCAGCCGCGCGACCGCCTCGTTCGCCTCGACCATGAACATCTCGATGATCGTGTGCGAGAAGCTCTTGTCCTCCGGTTCGGCATCGACCACGCGGCCATCCTCGTCGAGGATCAGATCGACGGCGGGCAAATCCAGCACGATCATGCCTTCATCGTGCCGCCGACGTTGAATGATCCTCGCCAGCGTGTCCATCCGCTCGACGAGTTCGACGACCGGCTTGGGCGTGCCGCCGCGCTGACCTTCGAGGATCGCCGTCGCCTGCCGATAGGTGAGACGCTTGGCGGATCGAATAACCGTATTGGCGAAGCGCGCCCCGACGACCTTGCCGTGCGCGTCGTACTGAATGAACGCGCTCTTGCAGAGCCGCGGTTCGCCCTCCTGCAGGCTGCACAGGCCATTAGAGAGAATCTCGGGCAGCATCGGCACGACATGACCGGGGAAATAGACGCTCGTCCCGCGCTCGACCGCCTCAGTATCAATGGCCCCACCCTGCCGAACGAACGTGCTGACATCGGCGATGTGGACGCCGAGTTCCCAGGCGGCGAGGCCTGAGGCTTGAGGCTTGAGGCTTGAGGACTTGCTGGTGCGAGAATCCCTTCTCGCTCCCCGCCCTCCATGGGAATCCTTTCCCATACCGTCTAATCTTACCAGCGAAATCGCATCGTCAAAATCCTTCGCGTCGTCCGGATCGATCGTAATCGTCAGCGTGCCCGTCAGGTCCTCGCGTTCGCGAATTGCCGCGTCCGCGTCAAACGATTGCGCGATCCCCCGCGCCTCCGCCAGCACATCCTTGGGAAACTCGTCCGGCAGATGGTACTGATGCTTGATGCTGACCAGATCGACGCCGGGTTGGCCGCGCTTCCCCAATCGTTCGACGATGACGCCGGTCGCAGGCTTGCCGTCGCTCGGATAACGGACGATCTCGACGACGACCTGCTCACCGGCCTTGGCCCCCTTGGCCCCGACATCGCCGATCAGGATAGGCACGTGCAGCGCATTGCCGTCGGGCTGCACGAAATGCACGCCGCCCTCATTCCGCAGCTCACCGACGTATCGGCTGTCGCCTCGCTCGATGATCTTGAGCACGCGACCACCGAACGCCGCCTTGCCCTCGCGCATGCCGCGCGACTGCACCGCGCACAGCACCTTGTCACCGGTCACCGCATCGAGTGTCGCGTCGGGGGGGATGAACAAATCGCCGTGCGTGGTCACCCCGTCCGGCACGACGAAACCGAATCCGCGCTGGTTGCCGCGAAAGGTCCCGACCACCTGGTTCGGCGGATGCGGGAGCATGACGGCGTTGCCGGTGCCGAGCACGACGCGACCGACCCGCCGAAGCGAATCGACGGCGTCGTGAAAATCGCCATGCTCGGCGTCGGCGATCCCCATCGCCTTGGCCAGGCGCGGCGCCTTCATCGGCGAATACTCTGGTCGCCGCAGAAACTCGAGGATTCGTTCCGAGAACCGCTTGGACATTCATGCTCCAATTCGATCAACTTGCCCCGGGGCCACCTCGCGGGGAAGATGAGGTCAACAAATTCATAGGCCGCCGAAAGGAAGGACCGCCATGGAAGACATCATCGCCGACGCCAAAGCTCTGGGCAAGAAGATCGCCGCGCATCCCCGCACCGCCAAGTTTCTCGTTGCCGCCAAGGCGGTCTCCGAGGACAAGGCGGCGCAGGACGTGCTAAAGGCCTATCAAGATCAGGTGAACAGGATTCGCGAGGCCGAAGCGTCAGGCAAGCCCATTGAGCCGGAGGACAAGCGAAAGCTGATGGACTGCGAGGCTCAGCTCGCGGGCAACGACAAGCTCAAGGAAATGATGAAGCACCAGGCGGATTACCTGGAAATGATGCACCGGATTAACTCGGCGATCGATGAAGCGACACAGGCCGAGGGGGCCTGATCAGGCTGCACACCTCTTCCACTTTCGACTGCCATGTTTCGCGCTGCATGGCGGTCTGACGCTCCAGAATCTTCCCCGGCGAGTTTTCCGCGATCATCCGTTCACACGCCGCGACAAATTCGGCAGCATCCGACGCAATGCTAACGTGCGGCCCATAACGCTCCACCTCCGGCATCGGAGTGGAGACGACCGGCAGGCCGGCGCTGAGGTATTCGCGGAGCTTAATGGGATTGACGGCGCGGGTCAGTTCATTCACGCGGAAGGGAATGAGCCCTGCGTCAAAGCCCCTTGCGTAGGCCGGGAGTTGTTCGTACGGCCGCCGGCCGAGCAAATGGACGTTGGCCAACTCCTCCAACGCCGAAACATCAGCTGTAAACCGGCCGATTAACACAATCGACCAGTGCGGCCTGGCGCGGGCCATAGCGGCGATAAGGTCCACGTCCACCCAACCCTCGATCAGCCCCCAGAAACCCAGGATCGGCCGGGGCAACTTCGCAATTTCCTCCGGTATCACAACCTCGCCACGCCGGGCCTTTGCAAAATGCTCGTAATCTACGCCGTGTGTCACGAGGACCACGCGCGGATTGAGCCGTTGTTTCGCTTCGCAAAGCGCCTGCGACGTGACGACGACCAGATCCGCCTTTGCCGCCAGGCGCGCCTCGGCAGACAAAATCGCGTCCCGATCGTACCCCTCGAACTCGCTGAACTCATCGACGCAGTAATAAACAAAGAACTCTTCGTCAAAGCTGCCGCACAGAAAATCCACGTCGGGGGCGAACGACCAGACCTGCACAGGTCGCGGTGGCAGGTCGCGAATTACCCTCTTGATTTGTCGAACGAGGAGCCGCTTGTTCAGCGCGGCGACGACCCGGCTCCCCGGAAGCGGCGCGACCAGCGGCGTGACGACGGTGATTCGCTCGGCCACGCGCCGAGGCCCCTCGATCACCTGCCGCAGCTTCCCGACAATTGCTCCGGCATCCGCCGCGCTGGCCCGCGGCCGCCGCGAACCGTGGTAATTCACCCACACGATCTCGTTCCGCTCGGCCACGAGCCGCATGATGTGGTGTTTGCTCGTCGGATCCGCCGCCCAGTTGCTCGCGATGCAGACGATATTGCGACCTTCGATCATGTTGACGTTTTGACTTTTTGACTTTTCTGCTTTTCCCCAAGTACTTCCTGGAATACATCGACGCATTCCCGGGCCACCTGTTGCCAACTCCGCCGCCCGCCGATCTCGGCGATGCGGCGGCGATCCCTGGGCTCGCGCAGCCCCTGGCAGACGCGCTCAAAAAAAGCCTCCTCGTTGTCCAACGGCACGACCCAGCCCAAGCCCCAGTCATTCAAGACCTCGCGGTTGCCGCCCACGTCTGTCGCCACGACCGGGCAGCCGCAGGCCAGCGCCTCGGCGATGGCGTTGCACCAACCCTCGGAGCGAGTCGCTAGGACGAATAGGTCGGCCGCGTTGAGCATCTGTGCGACGGTTTCGGGCGGAACGCGACCGGCCAGCGTGATTGCGCCGGTCGGCATCCCCGAAGTTTCGATTTGTTCGCGAATCCGCCGCTCATAGGCGGGCTCACCCGCGGCCCCACCGACCAGCACCAGCCGCGCATCGCCGAAGACCTGTCGCACGCGCGGCCACATCGCCACCAGCCGGTCGAAGCCCTTGAGCGCCTGGAGGTGGCCGACCGAGACGACGTATTTTACGCCGGGGTACCAGCCCAACTCGCGGCGGGCGACGGGCGATACGGCCGTGGCATCGGGAGCATCGCCATAGCAGTGAAACACCTCAGCATCGACGCCATTGGGAATGACCCGAACATCGAGGGTTTTGCCGGCTACCTGACAGGCTAAATCCGCCAGGGATTGCGAGACGGCTATAAGCCCGTCCGCCCCGCGAAGCATCTCAATAATCTGCCGCCGCTTGGACGCATTTGCAATCTGGCTGACGAGTTTTCCGCGCAGCGTGCAGACGAAGAGAAGCCCTAGCTTTCGCGCGACTCGCCACGCCCCCACACCGTCGGGCCACTCAAAATGGGCGTCGATCAGGTCGATCGGCGTTTCCCGGCGCACCTCGTCAATGCCGCGGGCCAGCGCCTGGGCGTACCAATGCGCGTCCAGCGACTTGAAAACGCGGGGAAAATAAAACATCCGCGGCCGCATGACCGGCGGCAACTCGGTGCGCACGATGTTCTCCGACGGCGCTCCGACCAACCCCGGAAACCAGGGGACGGGCGCGACCACTCGTACCGGCATGATCTCCGAAATGGCCCGCAATCGCCGTTGAACGAAGATGCCCTGCGTCGGTGCATCGGCGTGCGGATAGCAAAGCGTTGTCGAGAGGATCGCCATCGAAGAAAACCTATGACTGCCCAACGGCCACCCTTACTCATCGGCCGCTCGAGCGCGGCGCGGCCATCCCTCGGCTACGATGTACGGCATGAATCGCGTCCGATTGCTGATTGACGACCCTCTCCCGGGCCCCGTCAACATGGCCCGCGATGAGGCCCTCCTTCAGGCCTGCGTACCCGATTCAGCGCCTACCTTGCGCTTCTATGCGTGGAAACCGCCAACCATCTCGCTGGGCTATTTTCAGGACTACGCGGAATATGAGAGGCTGGAACCGCCGGCCGGCGATCTGGCCGTCGTCCGCCGAACGACCGGCGGCGGGGCCATTCTGCACGATCTCGAAGTCACCTACTCGCTCGTCATTCCGCTTACTCATCCCCTGGTACACGGAAAACCGAACGACCTATACCGCCTGGCCCATCGAGCCATCATTAGCGCGATCGGCACCCCCGCGCGGATGCTCGGGGAGGGCGGCGGTCGCTGCGACGAGTCCTCCCATCGCGGCCCCTTTTTCTGCTTCGCCCGGCGACACGACCTGGATGTCGTCGTCCCCGATGCCAGCGGCCCCAACGGCTTCTCAAAAATTGCCGGCTCAGCGCAGCGACGGACGGCCGCAGCGATCCTTCAGCACGGGTCCATCATTCTCGACTCGCGCTTCGAGCAACAACCCGTCGCGACCTGGAAGAGCCACAATGGCCCAACCGATTTCACAAAGGCCGTAGAGCTGCTCATGCCTGCGTTTGAGGGAGCCTTGGGCCTGCGTCTTGATCCCGCCGAATGGCGCGACGAGGAATTGGACGCCGCATTCCGTTTTGAAGGGCGCTATGCGGGCCGCGCCTGGACTGTCGATCGCGACCGGGCGGCTTGCAGCGCCTCCAACGCCCCCGGCTGATTCTGAATCTGAATTGTTTGGTCGCCGATGTCCCATTTGCCCCGCGGCGGCGAATCGCGCGTCGTCACGTACAAATACTCCGTCGCCCCGACCCCCCCGCCGGGCACATAGACGCCGATCCCCCGAATATCCGCCCACGCGATGAACAGATCGCCGCCCAACCGCTTCAACCGCACTCCGGCATCCTCCATCACCAATCGCCTCACGTATCCGCGCACAAATCCCCAAACCGTTAGCGCGACGACCGCACCGGCGGACACCCGCATCCAATTCGGGCAATCCGTGACGAGCAAAAAGACCTGCAGCCCGCAGATCGGGGCCATGACCAGCACATAGATGCCGATCGGCGTGCGAAAATAGGGCCAGTTTTTTCGCCGCGCTTCCACGACCGCGATTCTACGCGAGTTACGGAAAGAAAATCAGCTTGAACCCGGCGATGATTAACACCACCGCGAGAAGTCGCCGGAGCAGCATCGGATCGAGGCGCTTGCTGCCCAGGCCTGCGCCCGCCAGCCCGCCGATCCCCGCCACGGCCATCCACAGAAGAATTAAGGACGGTAAATGGCCGACGCTCACCAGGTTGCCCGTCAGGCCGGAAATGGAATTGCACAGGATGAACGCGGCGGAGATGCCCGCCGTCTCACGCGTCCCGGCCCAGTGCATCAGGATTAGCACCGGCGATAGAAATATCCCCCCGCCCGTGCCGGTCAGCCCCGATAAAAGCCCAATGGCGATGCCGACGCAAAGCGCGGTGCTCAGCGGCGGAGATCGGAGCGGCTTATTTGACTCTTTCATCCCGATCATGAACAACCGCGCCGCCGCCCAGAGCAAAACCAGCCCGACAACCGGGCGATACGCTTGTGTGGGAAGCGCCATCGCCCCGCCGAAATAGGCCGCTGGAATCGACCCCAGCGCGAATGGCCATAGCTTCGCCCACGAGAAGGCCCCCACCCGGTAAAACCGAATCACCGTGATCGTGGCCACGAGGATGTTCATGCACAGGGCGGCCGGCTTCATGACCTCCGGTAGAATGCCCGCCAGCGCCATCGCCGCCAGATATCCCGAGGCCCCGGCATGGCCGACGGACGAATAGAGCATCGCAATCAGGAAGAACGCCGCGGGCAGGACGAGCGTCTCGATCATGAGGAACCCGCCGGGAGGGGTGGCGACGAGGGGCCCAACTCAATGTTCGTAGTACGTGTGCGCCGGTCGACCCGCCAGGATATTCTCCTTGCCCCAGTTGGCGACGGCCCGAAAGGTATCCGACGCGATGAACGCGTCGAACGCCGCTCGGTCGCTCCAATCAGAGAGGATCACGTACGAACGCGCGTCGTCGATGTCCCGGTACATCCGCGTGACCGTGTGTCCCGCCATGTCCTTCATCGCCGCAATGACCTTGCGAAACGCGGTTTCAAAGGTCTCCTCCTTGCCGGGAAGGACCTTGTAGTTCATGCCAACAGTGACCATATCTCGACTCCTCGTGTGGCGATTCTGTATTCGGGCTTTGCGCCGCACGCGATCCTATCGGATAATATGCGGAGTTGCCATCGCAACGAACCCTTAGTCCTTCTGTTCCCGCTGCGCCTCAAGGATCGCCAGATGCCGCACCAGCAGCGTCATTTCCCGCCGCAATCCCCGCAGCCGCACATACACCATCCAGAACCCGATCATGGTAATCACGACGGCGCAATAAAGGATCAAATCCGCGCCGCGCCCGATCCCCAGCGCCTTCGCTATCCGCTGAATCATTTGCGGGTCATAGATCGCCAGCGCCGTCGCCAGACAAATGCCGCCCCAGACGAACCCCTCCTTCCGCGTCAGCCAGCCCCGAGCCAGCGCGATCAAATCCACCAGCAGAAGAAATGCCAACACACCCAGCACCAGCACTTGAAACACGTTCATCGAATCATCCTCCCGACCAGATAATGCAGCGCGACGCGGACGGCCCCGCGCGACGATTGACCCTTGGCCGTCGAATAGGCGGTGTAGCGCACCGTGACAGGGACCTCCTTGTACGTCAGCCCTGACCGCACGATCAGGTCGATCAACTCGCTCGCATGGGCCATGCCGTCCAGCTTGATCTCGATCTGCTCGGCCGCGGCCCGCGAAAATGCCCGCAGGCCGTTGTGCGTATCCGTCAGTTTCACGCCGCTGGTCACGCGCGTAAACAAGACGCCCAGCTTGAGTGTCATTCGCCGGCCGCTCGAAAGCCCCTCTGCCTCGCCCAGGAACCTCGACCCCAGGGCGACGTCGCATTCCCCCCGCCAAATTGGCCCGACCAGTGCGGCAATATCCTCCACGCGGTGCTGTCCATCCGCATCGAAGGTGACGATGTACTTCGCTCCAGCCTTCAGCGCGAATTCGATGCCCGTCTGAATCGCCGCCCCCTGTCCGCGATTGATCGCGTGCCGCAGGACGTATTTCGCCGATCGCCGCGCCGCCGCGCCCGTTTCATCCAGCGACCCGTCGTCCACCACCACCACATTGGGATATGCGTCGGCCACCCCCCGCGCCACCTGCTCGATCGCCCCCGCCTCATTGAACGCGGGAATGACGACGAAGGTCCCCTCCCGCGCCTCCGGCGGCAAGACAGTTTCAACGGCGGATGATTCTTTCGACAAAGGCGTACGGCTCCGTACTGCGACCTCGGCGAATCCTAAACAAGGATGCACGGAGAATCCACCAACACAGCCTTGCACTGTACAGAAGCGTCGTCCCCGCCAACTCCGATGCGGATCGCTTTTCTTCGAAGCCTTCCTACGCTCCAATAAGACAACATGGCGAAGAAGTGTCGAAACGCCGCGCCTCAACAACCGACCGCCAAACGGGGATCAGAGCCTAATCTCCGCGCCTACCATTGGCTGGCCGTTTTCGTGATCGCCGCCGCCACCAGTGCGGCCTATTACACCAGCTTCCACGGCGCCTTTCTCCTCGACGACTACGCCCACCTTGCCGATGATCGCTTCGCCGATCCATGGCCCCCCTGGCCGCTGCTGACCGGTCCCCGGCCGGTCGTCGATCTTTCCCTGGCCATCAACTACGCCATCGGCGGCATCGAGCCCTGGAGCTTTCATGCCTTCAATCTGGCTGTCCACCTCGCCGCCGCGCTCACCCTCTTCGGCCTCGTGCGGCGAAGCCTGGCGCGTACCCTAAGAGAGCCCGCGGAACCCCTAGCCACGGGCGCTGCCGCCTGCGCCGCGATCCTCTGGGCCGTGCACCCCCTCAACACCCAGGCCGTCACGTACGTCATCCAACGCGGCGAATCGATGATGGGCCTCTTTTACCTCCTGATGCTGTACGGCCTCGTTCGCGGAGCCGATTCACGTCGGGCCATCCCGTGGTACGTCTGCGCCGTCGCTTCTTGCGCGCTGGGCATGGCGACCAAGGCCGTCATGGTCACCGCCCCCGTCGTCGCACTCCTCTATGACCGGGCAGTTCTCTCACCTAGTTGGCGGCATGTCCTTCTGCGCCGCTGGCCAGTCCACCTCGCCCTCGCAGCGACCTGGAGTGTCCTCTGGTGGCTCGGCATCTTCAGCGGCGTCCTGGAAACCTCGCCCGACGCCGGCTCCACCGTCGGCTTCGGTGTCGGCGCAGTAACGCCGGCTCAGTACGCACTAACGCAGCCGGGCGTAATCCTCCACTACCTGCGCCTCACCTTCTGGCCGCATCCGCTCTGCCTGGACTACTTCGATTGGCCGGTCGTGAAAAGCCTGGCCGAGGCCTTTCCCGCGCTCATGACGGTCGCCCTTCTCTTGATCGCGACCATGTTCCTCTGGGTCCGGCGCCCGGGAGTTGGATTTCTCGCCGCCGCGTTCTTCATCATCCTCGCGCCGACCTCCAGCTTTGTTCCTGTGCAAGACATGGCCTTCGAGCACCGCATGTACCTGCCGCTCGCAGCGCTGATTTCGCTCATCATGGTCGGACTCGGGACCGCGGCGTCCGCCCGACCCTCATGGCGCAAGCCCGCGGTCGCAGTGGTATTGGTCGTTGCCGTAGCGCTCTCCGCGGCGACGTGGACGCGCAACAAACTCTACGCCGACCCCGTCGAAATGTGGCGCGGCGTCGTCGCCCGGCGCCCCAACAACGCCCGCGCGCACAACAACCTGGCCATCGCCCTCCGCGATCGGGCCGATCCGGCCGAAGCCCTGGAGCACCTCAGCCGCGCTCTCAGGATTTCGCCGAACACGGCGAAGATTCATGTCAATGTCGCCGATCAACTCGCCAAGAAGGGACAATTCGAGGAAGTCGCGGCACATTATCGCCGGGCGGTCGAATTGCAGCCGGGCCTGGTCGACGCCCACTATAACCTGGCCAACTGTCTCAAACGGCTGGGTCGTCCCGCGGAGGCTATTGCAGAATACCGCGAGACGCAGAAACTCAACCCCTCATACCTCGAGGCCTACATCATGCTCGGCAACCTCTTCGCCGAACAGGACCGCCAGACCGAGGCCATCGAGGAGTTTCAGACCGCTATCGCCGCGGCCGGGCCCAAATCGAACCCCCTCACTCTCGCCAAGGCGCATTACAATCTCGGCAACTCGCTCGCCAAGGAAGGTCGCAACGACCTGGCACTAATTGAATACGAGCAGGCGGTCCGCCTGAACCCGCAACACTACGAAGCCCAGTACGGCATTGGTTATGCCCATACGCGCATGGAACACCCCATCGAGGCCGTGGCCGCCTATCGCGCCGCCCTCGCCATCAACCCCGACTACGGCCCCGCCCGCGTGGCGCTGGAACATTACGTGGGAAAGGAGGACGCCGTGCAGCCGGCGTCCGCTCCGCGTTGAATTCGCCGCCGCGCCGATTACAGTGCGGACGTGAGCGCCGAACTTGTCACCCTCGTCATCCCCGGCCGCAACGCCGCCCGGACGATCCGGACCTGTCTCGATGCGGTCGTGCCGCTGCTGAATCAGGATGGCTCCCGCCTGGCCGAGATCATCTTCGTCAACGACGGCTCGACCGACGACACCGCGTCCATCGTCGCCACCTATCCCGTCCGCTGCCTGACCGGCCCCGGCGGCGGCCCGGGTGCGGCGCGCAACATCGGCTGGAAGGCCGCGGCCCACCCGCTCGTCTGGTTCATCGACTCGGACTGCGTGGCCCAGCCCGACGCGCTCTCCCTACTCCTGCCACACCTGGATGATTCGAAGGTCGGCGGGGCAGGCGGAAGCTACGGCAACATGTGCCCAGACTCACTGCTTGCCTGCCTCATCCACGAAGAAATCATCCAGCGACACCGCTCGATGCCCGCCGAAGTCAACTTCCTCGGCGGCTTCAACGTCCTCTACCGCAAGGCGATCCTCGAACAGGTCGGCGGCTTCGACGAGCACCGTTACAACGGACCCGGCTCCCCCGGCGCGGAGGACGCCGAACTGGCCTACCGTGTCCACGAGGCCGGTCACCTCCTCCGCTTCGAGCCAAGAAGTATCGTCCGCCACTTTCACCCGACGCGACTGACCCGCTACCTTCGCGCCCAGCGCCATCACGGCTACTGGCGAGTTTTCCTGCACATGCGCCATCGAAGCAAGGCGGCCGGCGACGCGTACAGCGACCTGATCGACCACGCGCAACCTGCGGTCGCGATGCTCACCCTAGCCTCACTTGTCTTCCTGTTCATCCCCGGCCTCAACCGCCTGCCGCATCTGTTGGCAATCATCCTGCTCTTGATGCAGTTTCCGCGCACCATCCGCCTCACCACCGCCACGCAGCAGGCCAAATATCTCTGGTACGCCCCTTTCGGCTTCCTTCGCGCCTTCTGGCGAGGCATCGGCATGACCCAGGGTGTGCTCGCCTATTTCTTTGCCGGGGTTCGCTGACGCGTCTTCAAGTGGGTTAGGTTACTTGGTGGACATCACCCAGTCCGGTCGCGCCATTCGTCATTCCCCCAGATACTCCCTCGCCCACTGCTCCAGAAACAATAGCCCCCACAACTGGCTCCCGAAATCGATCCACGGTCGCCCTTGTTGCCGGACCATCCAATGAAATGCCTGCGGGTCGATGATCCCATGTCCGACCAGCGCCCCATCCACGACGAGCGCCTCCGTCTGCGCGAGCAGACCGCGCTTCAGCCATCGCCGGATCGGGATGCGAAACCCCATCTTCGGCCGGTACAACAGCTCGCGCGGCACGTATCGCTCCGCCAGCTTCTTCAGCAGGTATTTCCGTACGCCGCCGCGTATTTTCAAGTCGGTCGCCAGACTCGCGCTGAACTCGGTGATCGTGTGGTCCAGCAGCGGCACGCGGCACTCCAGACTGCACGCCATGCTGGTCCGATCGACCTTTGTGAGCATGTCGTCCGGCAGCGACACGTGCAGGTCGACGTACTGCGCGACATCGACCGCCGACCACCCCCGCCCCGTCGCCCGGTCGCGATGCTCGCCAAATACATTCGGCCCGGCTTCGCGGGCGTACGCGTTTGTCAACAGCTTGTTGAGCAGCCAGTCGCTGCACAGTCTCTGGTGCTGCTCGTGCCGCTCCAGCGGAGCGAGCGCCGCGTGGCGGAACCGTTTGAGGTACTTGGCCTCCGGCGAGACGAGCGCCGACGAGGATGAGATGATCGCCCGATCCCGCAGCCCCCGCCAGATGCCGGATCGCTTTTGCGCGGTCAGGACCTCTTCGTACCGGCCGTAGCCGGCAAAGCTCTCATCGCCCCCGTCCCCGGTCAGCGCGACCTTGACGTGCTTCGCGGCAACCTGACACACGGCGTAGCAGGCCAGCGCGGACGAGTCCGCGAACGGCTCATCAAACTGCCGCACCAGGAGGGGCATCGCCTGCATCGGATCGAGCCGGACGTGCTCCTCGTGGTGCACGGTACCGTAGCGGTTTGCCAGCAGCCGTGCGAAAGGAAGCTGATCGAACCCCTCCTCCTCAAAGCCCACGGAAAATGTTTTGATCGGCCGTCCGCCGATGTCGCAGGCCAGCGCCACGACGAGCGACGAATCGACCCCGCCGCTGAGCAGCGCTCCGACCTCGACGTCGGACTCCAGATGGCTCTTCACAGCCGCCCGGAGCTTGGCGTCGAGTTGTTCAATCGCCTCGCGCTCGTCCGACAGTTTCGCGACGCCGTAATCGACATCCCAATACCGACGGGTCTCGACCGCGATCCGCCCCTCGTCGTACCCCGCGCGTAACACATGGCCCGGCGGCAGTTTATGAATGCCCTCATAGATCGACCATGGCGCGGGGACATACTTCCATCGCAAATATTCCGCGAGCGCATGCGCGGAGAGCCGTGGTCGCGCGGGCAACAGCGCGAGAATCGCCTTCAACTCCGATCCGAAGATCAGCGACCGGCCGTCGTGGAAGTAGTAGAGCGGCTTGATGCCGTTGCGATCGCGGGCCAGCGTAAGCTTCCGCGCCGTCTCGTCGTAAATCGCGACCGCGAACATGCCGGACAGTTCACGTACAAAGTCCGCGCCCTTGTCTTCGTACAGATGGACGACCACCTCGCCGTCGGTCTGTGTGCGAAACTCGTGTCCGCGAAACGCCAGCGCGTCGCGGAGCGCGCGGTAGTTGTAGATCTCGCCGTTGTAGATCGCGTGGACCGTGCCCGTCTCGTTGGAGAGCGGTTGATGCCCGCCCGCAACGTCGATGATCGACAGCCGCCGATGCCCAAAGAAAGCGCGGCCGTCGGAATAAGTCGCCCTGCTACGATCGTCCGGACCGCGATGCGCCAGTGTGTCAATCGCGGCATCAAGCCGGCCGGATTCCGCCAATCCGGAAAACGGTTCGATCGAAATGCCGCCGACGATCCCGCACATGACGTCTCCCGCCGCGACCGGTTATACTCCGCCGCGCGGTCGGCATGGTACTCCGGCGATGACATTATGAGCAACAAACCCTGCGAGATCATCCCCATCCCCAAGAAGTACGATCTTCACCCGACCGAACAGCCGTGGCCGCGACAAATCGAAGTAACCTGCGAAGTGCCGGCGGCCGAGCCGCTGCGCAACGCATACGCATCGGACCTGGGCGGCCGCGCCGACGGCGTGATGTCTGTCCGATTGGGAGCCGGCGATCTCCCGGCATCCTGCTACGAATTGGACTTCGGCGAATCTCACGTAGATGTCCGCGCCGGCGACATCAACGGCTTCCGTTACGCCCTCAACACACTCAAGCAGATCGCATCCAGCGGGCGAGTACCGACCGGCCGCATTTGCGACGGGCCGACGTTGCGTTTCCGCGGTTTCCATCTCAACTTCGACCACTACCGCCGCATGGGCATCGACGAGGCCCTGCGACTCATGCAGGCGGCCGCCGCGTTCAAGCTTAATGTCCTATTGGTCGAATACGGCTCGCGATTCCCCTTCACGTCGCACCCGCAACTACGCGACGACCTCGCGCTGACCCCCGACGACATCGGCCGACTCAATTCCCGCGCAGCGGAACTCGGCATCAAGATCATTCCCTTCCAGCAAAGCATCGCCCATCTGGAATTCGCCCTGCGACATCCGCACCTCGCACACCTCCGCGAACGGCCCGAAAAGTCCAATTTGCTCTGCCCGCTACACCCCGAAAGTCTCCCGCTCTTCAAAGCCCTCGCACAGGACATCCTCGCCCTGCACCCCAACGCAAAATATTTCCACCTCGGCGCCGACGAGGCCCGCAAGATTGGCGCCTGTTCGCGCTGCGCCCCCATCGCCAAACAGGAGGGTGTCGGCGCGCTCTTCGGCCGCTACATCGGCGAGGCGACGCGGTGGATTCTCGAAAAAGGCCTGCGCCCCATCGTCTGGGACGACACCTTCTGCGCCTTTCCCGCCGCATTGGAGCATCTGCCCAAGGAAACGATCATCCAATATTGGGATTACATCGCCGTCTCCGACCCCACGCCGGTCCTGATCCCCCGCATGGCCCACCTGGACGGCGCGCCGCGCGTCTGCCACGACTGGCGCTGGACGGTTGCCGACAAACGCGGCAAGGTGCCCGACGTACAACGCGACGTGATGAAGAATTATTCGGAGCCCGCCCGGCTCAAGACCGCGTTGGGAAAACCCTACATGGCCGAATTCGGCCGCTATCTCGGCGGCGGCTTCCCCCGCTGGATTCGGGCGCTGCCCTACCTCGAGTACTACCAGGACCGCGGTCACGACGTGATCACAAGCCCCACGGCAATCGGCAACGGCGACACGAAGGACGGCGTGCCGAACTTTACGCGCTTCGAGCACAACATCCGTACGCACGCGCGACGCTGTACGGAAAACAAGTCCGCGCTGGGGATCATCTCGACGGCGTGGTACAACATGCCGCCCGAGATTCTGTATCAGCCATTGATGGTGACGGCCATGTCCGCGTGGTAATCAGTGATTGATGGGTGGCGGGAGTGGCTACACCGATGGTGCCAGCGTTTCCTGGAGCTTGCGGAGCGCCTCGCCCTCGAGTTGCCGGACGCGCTCGCGGGTCAATCCGATCCGCGCGCCGATGTCCTTGAGCGTCATCGGTTCCTCTTCATCCAGACCGTAGCGCAGCCGCAGGATCGTCGCCTCCCGCGGATCGAGCGCATCGACCAGCTTCGCCAGCATCTGCGACTCGGCCTCGTTGAAGACGGCTTCGTCCGGCGTGGGTGATTTTTCGTCCGGGAGCATGTCCGAGAGCAGCACCCCCGCATCGTTCATCGAGGACTGCGTCGGAGCGGTGAATGCCCGGACGGCCCGCTTGATAATCCGGACCTTTCGCTCGGGAAGCTGCATCCGCTCGGCAACCTCCTGCACCGTCGGAGCATGGCCCAGTTCCTCGATCAGCTCGGTATGAACCTGCTTCCATCGGGCGATCATCTCGACCATGTAGGCGGGAATATGCACCGGCTGAACGGCGTTGATCAGTGCTCGCTTGATGGCCTGCTTGATCCACCAGCTCGCATACGTGCTGAAGCGCGCCCCGATTTCGGGATCGAATCCTTCGACGGCCCGCAGGAGCCCAAGATTGCCCTCTTCGATCAAGTCGGACAGCGGCATGCCGCGATTGGAATACGCCTTGGCGATGTTGACGACGAGGCGAAGGTTGCTGCGGATCATCCGCTCGCGGGCCGTCGCCGCCGTCTGTTCGAGTTCGTGCTTTTCTTCGTGGTTGATCTCGCGCCGGGCAAATCGACCCGCCGCGGCGGTGCCGCGCATGATCGCCTGCGCCAGTTCCTTCTCTTCTTCCGCGGAAAGAAGGGCCGACTCGTTGATCTGCCTGAGGTACTGCTGAAGGCCCGGCTCAACTGATGAAATGGTCCTATCCTCCCGCTTCGACGACGCCCTGGATGCAAGACCCGCCGTGTCGGCGGCAACTCGTCTACCTAGATCGGCCAAGTGGCCGGCTGGTTCGCCTGAATTCCGAGGCCGCCCCTTGCCGCCTCCGGATATTTAGGGACCGCGGCACGGCGCGCCCCACATTCTAGGTCAGGGCCGCCCCGCCCGCCGTACATTTCGTCCTGTAATTACGATGGTGTGTCGCTGGTCTCGTTTTCCGCCGCGGGAACCTCATCCGGCTTGCTTTCGGTGTGCTCCGTCAGCAGATCGGTGCCCTTGATGATGCCCGTCGTCTCCTCACCCGTCGAGCCGTGCAAACCGCCGCGCCGTTGTTTGATTTCCTTGCGGGACCCCGCGCCACCCTCGGTCGTCGTATCGGACGCCCAATCGGCCCGCTTCTTGGAGAGGCCGATCTTACGCTCGCCCGTATCGACGCGGAGGATCTTGACCTCGATCTCCTGGCCGATTTCGACTTCCTGATGGGGGTCCTCGATGCGATGGTCGGTCAATTCGGACACGTGCAGGAGCCCTTCGAGGTCCTGCTCAAGTTCGACAAACACGCCGAAGTTGGTGATCTTCGTCACCTTGCCCTTGACGATCATGCCCGGGATATACCGCTCGGGGACGGCGTGCAACCACGGATCTTCCGTCAGTTGCTTGAGGCCCAGGGCAATTCGCTGCTTCTCCTGATCCACGGTCAGCACGACGCACTTGATCTCGTCGCCCTTCTTGATCAGCTCTGAGGGGTGGCTGACCTTCTTGGTCCAGCTCATGTCGGAGACGTGCAGCAAGCCGTCGATGCCCTCTTCGATCTCGATGAACGCACCGTAGTTGGTGAGGTTGCGGACCTGACCGGTCACGACGGTATTCGGCGGGTATTTCTCCGCCACCTTCGTCCACGGGTTCATCTCGGTCTGCTTGATGCCGAGGGAGATTTCCTGCTTGTTCTTGTTGATTTCCAGGACCACGACTTCGATTTCCTGGCCGAGGGAGAGAATCTCCGAAGGATGGGTGATTCGCCGCGTCCAGGACATCTCGGAAATATGCACAAGCCCTTCGATGCCGCCTTCGAGCTTGATGAACGCGCCGTAGTTGGTGATGTTGACGACCGAGCCGCGGACCTTGGTCCCGATTGGGTATTTGGTCTCCACCTCGTCCCACGGATTGATCTGCGTCTGCTTCAGGCCCAGGGCGATCTTCTCCTTCTCCTTGTCGACGGCGAGCACCTTGACTTTCACCTTGTCGTCGACTCGGAGGATTTCGCTCGGATGGCCGATGCGATCCCAACTCATATCCGTGATGTGCAGCAGGCCGTCGATTCCGCCCAAGTCGATGAACGCGCCGAAGTCGGCGATGTTCTTGACCGTGCCCTCGCGAATCTCGCCCACTTCGATGTTCGTCATCACCTTGGCCTTGGACTCGGCCCGCTCCATCTCGATGAGCTTGCGGCGGGAAATAACGATGTTGCGGCGCTCAATGTCGATCTTGAGCACCACGGCCTCGACGGTCTTGCCGATGAATTCGCCCACATCGCCGGGCCGCCGCGTGTCGACCTGGCTGGCCGGCAGGAACACCGGCACGCCGATGTCCACCAGGAGCCCGCCCTTGATCTTCCGCGTGCACTTGCCGCTGACGCGCTGGCCTTCCTTGCAATTCTCCAGCACTCGCTCCCAGCCGCGAATCCGATCCGCTTTGCGCTTGGACAGGATGACCACGCCGCTGTCCGACTCGATGGTCTCCAGAAGGACCTCGATCTCGTCGCCCACGTCCACTTCGCCGGAGTCTTCCCATTCTGAAAGCGGTACGTATCCCTCGCTCTTCAGCCCGACGTCCACAACCACGTCCTGCCCGCTGATGGCGACGACCTTGCCCTTGATGACCGTGTCGGCTTTGAAGTCCGCGACCATGTTGCCGATCGCCTTTTCCAGGGCAGGCGCATCGGCCGTGTCCCCGAACGCGGTCCGCAATTCCTGACTCAACTCGTCGTCGGAGACATCGATCTGGGCAAGCATTTCGTTGTTGATTCGCTGCATGAAAACCTTCCGTCCGCGGCGACGCCGGGGCCCACTCCCCGCATCGCCCATTCGTACTATCATCCTGCCGGAGCCCACTCGCCGATGGGATGGGAAACCGGTCAGGCAGTCCGACGGATGTCGTACCCTTGAACCCGACGCCCTTGATGGCTCACGGAACGCCCGCGAGCGCCCAGGGCATACGTAGCGCAGCCCCGTACTATAACGGGACCTCCGCCAGCGGGCAAACGGCCGATTGGCGGCGCCTGGAACATCCTGTAGCCTCACGACATGGAGGAATCGCTGCCACGTCCGTCCCCCGCCTCCCGGCCCCCCTTACGAGTCCTGCCCGCGGCGGCGATCCTGGTCGCCAGCGGTATCCTCGCCTACTGCAATACTTTCCACGTCCCGTTCATTTTCGATGACCACGATGCCATCCGGCACAACGTCTTCATCCGCCGACTCTGGCCGCTGAGTTACTCTCTGCACGCGGCCCCCGACACGACCGTCTCGGGGCGGCCTATCGTCAATTTCAGCCTGGCCGTCAACTATGCCCTCCACGGCCTCCGGCTTCCCGGATACCACATTTTCAATCTCGTGATCCACCTTCTCGCCGGACTCCTCCTCTTTGGGATCCTCCGTCGGACGCTTTTGGCGAGCCGGCGGACCATTGCCTTCGCGGATTCCTCAACCGGCCTGGCGCTCGTCGCAGCCCTGATTTGGATCGTCCACCCGCTCCAGACCGAAAGCGTGACCTACATCATCCAGCGCGCGGAGTCACTCTGCGGACTTTTTTATCTTTTGACGCTGTACGCCGCGCTTCGCGGGATGGCCGGAGGCTCGGCCTTTTGCTGGTACTCCGCGTCGGTCATCGCCAGCGCTCTGGGCATGGCCACGAAGGAGGTCATGGCGACCGCCCCGCTCGCCCTGCTGGCGTTCGATCGGATTTTTTTTGCAGAGTCGTTCAAAGAACAGTTCCGGCGGCGGGGGCCTTTTTACCTGGCGCTCTTTTCCACGTGGATAATCGTGGCCTGGCTCAACATCGGCGGACCGCGCGCCTCCTCCGCCGGGTTCTCCGTCGAGAGTTCAACTCCCCTCAGTTACGCGCTCACCCAGTTCGGCGTCATCCTCCATTACCTCCGTCTAACGCTGTTGCCCTATCCGCTCTGTCTTGATTACGGCTGGCCGCTGGCGAAGGACCCGCTCGCCATCATCGGGCCGGGGATCGTCATTACCCTGCTCGTCGCGGCGACCGTGTGGGCACTGCGGCGCCGGCCCGCGTGGGGATTCTGCGGCCTCTGGTTTTTTCTCATCCTCGGACCGACGTCGAGCATCATACCCATCGAAGACCGGGCGTTTGACCACCGCATGTACTTGCCTCTGGCGGCCATTTGTGTTCTTGCCGTCGTGGGAATCCACCGTCTCGTACAACGCGCCTCCGCCTCCGGTCGCATTTCGAACGCCGGAACGCGCGCCCTATCGGTCGGTTTGCCTACGGTGGTCGCGATCGTGTTGATGGGATTGACTCTTCGCCGCAACTACGACTATCGAACGGAGATCTCCATCTGGGAGGATGTCATCGCCAAGCGACCCGACAGCCCGCGTCCTTACGACGCTTTGGGCACGGCCTACTTAAGGCTCGATCGACTGGACGAAGCCGAGGCGCTCTATCGCCAGAATCTCCAGCGCTGGCCGGACCACGGCGATTCCCATCACAATCTTGCTTCGGTTCTGGCAAAGCGGGGCGATTACGTCGGGGCGGAGGCTTCGTTTCGAGAATCCATTCGGCTCGCGCCGGCGCACCCCGGCGCCCATTTCAACCTCGGCCTCGTCCTGGGCGAATTGGGAAAACACCAGGAAGCCCTGTTCGAATACGGTGAGGCGATCAGGCTCGATCCCGCCTATCCCGAGGCACACAATGCGGCGGGAAAGCTGCTCGCGCGACTCGGCCAACCGGACAAAGCGGTTGAACAATACCGCGAGGCGATCTACTACAAGCCGGAATGGCCGCGCGTGCACAACAACCTCGGCAATGTGCTGGCCAAACTGGGCCGGCTCGACGAAGCGGCGGAACATTATCAGGAAGCCTTGCGCCTGCAGCCGGGCTGGGCGGAAGTGCATAGCAATCTCGGCATAACCCTGGCCCGCCAGGGAAGGCTGGATGATGCCATTATTCAATTCCGAACTGCCATCCAACTGAAGCCCGCCGAAACCTCGCCCTATTACAATCTGGCTCAGGCGTTGATGAAACAAGGGAAGATCGAGGAGGCCCTGGAGCAATGTCGCCAACTCGCGCGGGCGCGGCCCGGCGACGCCGACCCGCTTTTCCACCTCGGCCAATTGCTGATGCAGGCGGGCCGTCGCGAGGAAGCGGAGGAACAGTTTCAAGCAGCCCGTAAAATCAACCCTCAGCATCGTGGGGCTGCGGCGCGGCTGCATGAATTAGCCGCCAGGAATACGCCCCCGGTTTCCACGACTCAGTCGAGCAAATAGATCGGCACAATGACACAGTTTCCAGATTCCACTACGCAATGGGCCGCCGCATCCGATAGCCGCAGGCTGCCGCGCTGGCTGATTTCCTGGCCGATCGTCGTGCTGCTGCTCTGCATTCACTACACGCTGGGCATCACCAGTGTTGTGCGTAAGTCATCCTCCTGCGACGAAATCGCCTACCTGACGGCCGGATACACCTATTGGCAGACCGGCGACTATCGACTGGTTCCCGAGCACCCCCCGGTCATCGAACTCTGGTCGACCATCCCGCTGAACTTCATGAACCTGAAAATGCCGAGCTTCGATCAATCGAGCTGGCGCGCATCCAACCAATGGGAATTCGGCTGGCAGTTTTTTTACGAACTCGGCAATCCGCTCCAAAAAATGCTCATGTCCGGTCGCGCCATGATCGGCCTCTTCAGCGTCGCATTGGGCTTGACCATTTACCTCACCTCCCGGCGCTGGTTCGGGCCCCTCGGCGGCCTCATCTCGCTGGCGCTGTTCGCCTTCGCGCCAGAGATGCTGGCCCACGGGTTCCAGGTGACCACCGACATGGCGGCGTCGCTCTTCTTTACGCTCTCGCTGCTCTCGATCTGGTGGGCACTGCATCGCGTCAGCACCGCCAGCGTTCTCCTGAGCGGCCTGGCCCTGGCGGCGCTCTTCAACTCAAAACTGTCGGCCGTATTGATCTTCCCTGCCTACTTTATTCTCATTGCCATCCGCTGCATTTCGCGTCGTCCGCTGGAACTGGCCGTCGGTCGGATCATTGAAATTCGCCCTCGACTGCGGCGGTTGGCGGTCCATGCCGCCGTCTTTGTATTGCAGGGCTTGATCGTCGCCGGCGGAATTTGGGCGACGCACGGTTTCAAATACCCAGCGTTCGTCCATTCGACGCCCGGCGTCGATCGCTTCCTCTCCACGAATCCCGACACGGAATCGCGGCAGTCGGACTGGGACTATGAACTGAACCGCGCCGGCTGGTTTGCCCCCACCGTAAAGTTCGCCCGCGATCATCGGCTTCTGCCGGAGGCATACCTTTATGGCTTCCTCTTTGCCCGAAACATGACGCAGACCAGCGAGGCCTTCCTCAATGGCTGGCGGCAGTCAACGGGGTTTCGCAGCTACTTCCCTTACGCATTCCTTATCAAGACGACGCTTCCGGCCCTGGGACTCTTTTTCCTGACGCTCGTCGCCTGGACCACACTCATCAAAGCGCGCGGCGATGAAACAACGGCGCAGGACTGGCGCGCGGCCCCCGTCTGGTATCGGGCCATGCCCTTCATTATCTTTTCCGTCATCTATTGGATCACCGCCATCGGCAGTCAGTTCAACATCGGTCACCGCCACATTCTGCCCATTTACGCGCCGCTCATGATCTTTGCCGGGGCACTCGCGACCGTACGATGGCGTCGAGTTCCGATTGTGGCTGTGGTCGCCGTTCTCGTCGTCCTCCATGCCGGCGTCGCGGCGCAGGCCTGGCCACACTACCTCTCCTTCTTCAACAGCTCCATCGGCGGCTCGCGCAACGGCTATCGCCATCTCGTGGACAGCTCCGTCGACTGGGGTCAGGACATGATGGGGTTGGCCGACTGGCTCAAGGCGAATAACCCGCCCGATTCCCCCCACGCGCAGCCCGTCTACCTTTCGTATCTGGGCAACTGTTCGCCGGGCTATTACGGCATCAAGCCCCGCTATTTGCCCAGTAATAGCTGGTGGCAGAAAGAGGAGCACTCCGCATTCGAGCCCGGCATCTACTGCATCAGCGCGACAATGATCCAGCAGGTGTTTCTACTTCCACTCTCCCGCTGGTCGCCGCACCTGGAGGCCCTTTATCAATTGAGTCGCCCGCGGATCGATCGAATGCAGCAGTATCAACCATTCCCCACGACGCTCCCGGGCGAAGACCCCGAGGACCGCTTACCGGAGCAGGTGGTGCGCAATCTCCGCTTCGGAAGGCTCTGCGCATTTCTGCGCGAACGCGAACCCGACGATGAGGTCGGTCACTCGATCCTGATCTATCGCGTGTCGGCAACGGATATCCATCGTGCACTGTACGGCCCGCCGCCGCCCATGGTCGCCGAGACCGCCCGGGACTTCGCCGACATGGCGGATAAATTTGCCATGGCCGGTCTCACCAGAATTCCCGAGCAGTATTACCGCGAGGCCCTCAAGCTTACGCCCGACGACGATCGCTGCCACAACAACCTGGGCATCATGTTGAGTCGCCGAGGCAAGTCCGCCGAGGCCGCCGCCGAGTTCCAGGAGGCGATCCGTCTTTACCCGAAATACGCCGAGGCCCACAACAACCTCGCGGCCATGTATGTGAAACTCGGCCGCATGGATGACGCCATCCACCATCATGAGCAGGCGATCCGCTTCCGCAAGAACTGGCCGGAGGCCCACACCAACCTCGCCGGTCTCTATGCCGGAAAAGGCGATCTGCCAGATGCCATAATCCACTATCGCGAGGCCCTGCGGCTCCATCCCCACTGGCCCGCCATGCACAACAATCTCGGCATTGCCTTGGCGCGCGCCGGCCGCTTTGACGAGGCCGTCGCCAGTTTCCATGAGGCGCTGCGCCAGGATCCCGACACGACCGCCGTACATGTCAACCTGGGCAACGCCCTTCGCCAACTCGGCCGCGCCGACGAAGCGCGGCACGCCTACCGTGAGGCATTACGCATCAACCCGGAAGACAAGGCCGCGGCCAGGCGGCTCGCGGAAATGACCACATCCCGGCCGGCAACGACTGGCCCCGACGTCGCCGCACCGCCGCGTGAACAATGACGGCTCGACGCGTTTCATCTCGACCGCCCCGCGCGACCCGCGCAGCGCACGGCGTCCCGGCCGAGCCACGGCGATTTAACGCACGCTGGGTCGTCGCAGTGCTCCTCTGCACGCACTACGCACTCGGCCTTACCAGTGTCTGGCGGAAGTCCTGCTCCTGCGACGAAATCGCGTATTTGACTGCCGGTTACACCTACTGGCAGACCGGCGATTACCGGCTTGTGCCCGAACATCCCCCATTGATCGAACTGTGGGCCTCTCTCCCGCTCAATTTCATGTCGCTCAAACTACCCAGCCTCGATCAACCCGCCTGGCACAATTCCAATCAGTGGCAGTTCGGCTGGCAGTTCTTCTATGAATTGGGCAATCCGCTGGATCGAATGCTATTGGCCGGTCGGGCGATGATCGGGCTCTTCAGCGTCGGTCTGGGACTGACGATCTACCTCGTCGCCCGGCGCTGGTTCGGCGTCGCCGGTGGGTTGATTGCATTAGCCCTGTTCACTTTTTCACCGGAGATGCTCGCCCACGGATTCCAGATTACGACCGACATGGCGGCCACGCTCTTTTTCCTCCTCTCGCTGCTCTCCATCTGGTGGGCGCTCCATCGCGTCAGTATCGCATCAGTACTATTCAGTGGCGTGGCGTTGGCCGCGCTCTTCAACGCCAAGCTCTCCGCCGTCCTCGTTATTCCCTGCTACGGTGTATTGCTCCTGGCGCGGTGTATTTCAAATCGCCCGCTGGATGTGGCATTTGGCCGCTCTGTGGCCATCGCGCCGCGTCTGCGACGACTCGCAGTACATGCCGCCGTCTTCGCTGCACAAGTCCTGATCGTTACCGGCGGCATCTGGCTTGCCCACGGCCTGAAATACCCGGCCTTTGTCAACGCCCGCCCCGGCGTCGATCGCTGGATGTCGACCAATACCGAGCCCGAGTCGCGCCAACCCGAGTGGGATTTCGAACTGAACCGCGCGGGCTGGGTCGCTCCCGCCGTCTCCTTCGCGCGCGACCACCGCCTCCTGCCTGAAGCCTATCTCTATGGCTTCCTTTACGCGAAGAACATGACCAAGGGCAGCGTCGCCTTTCTCAACGGCGAACGTCGTCGGACCGGGTTCCGCTCCTATTTCCCCTACACATTCTTGATCAAAACCACTTTGCCGTTCCTGGCGGTTCTTCTCCTTTCGCTCGTGACACGGCTGCGTCGGCGAAGCGACCAGCCGGTTCAGAATGCGACGACTGCTCCTAATACTCCAACTTGGTACCGCGCCCTGCCCCTCATCATCTTCTTCATCCTCTATTGGGCCACGGCGATCGCCAGTCCCTTCAACATCGGTCACCGCCATATCCTCCCCATTTACCCGCCGCTCATGATCGCCTGCGGGGCCCTGGCGACCGTGCAGTGGCGTAAGAGGCCGGTCGTTACCATTACCGCCGCCATTCTCGCCCTCCACGCCGGTGCTGCCCTTTGGGCTTGGCCAAATTATCTTTCATTTTTCAATAGCTTTGTCGGGCGAAACGGCTATCGCCATCTCGTCGACAGCTCCGTCGACTGGGGCCAGGACCTGCGGGGTCTTGCCGATTGGCTCAATGACCACAACCCACCGCAATCGCCCGGCGCGCAGCCTGTCTATCTGTCCTACCTCGGCAACGGCAATCCGGAGTTCTACGGAATACGTCCGCGCTACCTCCCCAGCAATTCCTGGTGGCAGACCGGCGACTACCCCGCCTTCGAGCCCGGTATCTATTGCATCAGCGCCACCCTGCTCCAACAGGTCTATCTGCTCCCCGTCAGCCGTTGGACGCCGGAGTTGGAATCGCTGTATCAAGCGGCCCTCCCGCGGATCGAACAATTGCAACGGCACGACTTCGCTTCACCCGCCGACGCGAAGGGGCTCCCCGACGAGATCGTCCGCCGCATCCGCTTCGGTCGGCTCTGCGCCTTCCTCCGCGAGCGCGAGCCGGACGCCGACGTCGGCCGTTCCATCCTCATCTATTATCTGACGCCGTCGGACCTTGAGCGGGCCCTCACGGGGCCACCGCCGCCGATGGTCGTTGACTCGGCCGATGACCTCGCCGCGATCGGCGAGGAACTCGCCGTCGCCGGGATGACCGACAGGCCCGCGGAACTCTATCGTCGGGCTCTGGAGGGTCGGCCCGACGACGACCACTTCCACAAAAACCTCGGCCTCCTCCTCAAGCGCCAGAGCCGATTCGCCGACGCCGCGGCCGAATTCGAGACGGTCATCCGCCTCAATCCGCAATCCGCCGAGGGGCACCACAATCTCGCCGCCATGTATGTCCGGCTCGGTCGCACCAGCGATTCGATCCGCCATTACGAAGAGGCCATCCGCCTTCGTAGAAACTGGCCCGAAGCCCACGCCAACCTCGCCGCCGCGCTGCTCCAACTCGGCCGCCTCGACGAGGCCATCCGCGAATACGAAAAAGCCCTGCAACTCCAGCCTGATCTGCAGATGGCGAAGGAGGGGCTCAGGCAAGCGTTGGAAAGGCTGGAGCGGAAATCCTGAAATGGTAGAATGTTCTCCGAACGGGCAAGAGTCAGGTGGCCGTCACTAATATCCGGTTTATGCGGATGTCGGAATGGGCACGCAAAACGATAAGGATTACGTCTACGGCACTCCTAGCACGGAAGACTCGAATGGACTTTGGAAAAGCGCTCCGTCAGATCCAGACGTAACGAATGAGGAATACGATCGCGCGTACGAAGTGATGGAGGACTGGTTATCGAGGCTTGGAAAAGTCGGTTATCGAAAGGGATGCCATTTTTATTTTCGAGGTGATAATTTTGGCGACCGAACGCAATACCTTGAGATTGTTGATCCTTCGGTGTTGCACATAAAGGTACTACTTGCCTTACAGAGTCTATTAAGAGAACCCCGATTTGCTCAATGGAGAATCGTAATCCCCACCTATTTGGATAAGCCGTCGGGTATCATGGTCTACCCATCAGCGATTGTAGTGGGGCAACCGCGGCACGAGTTAAGTTCAACTGAGCTTTCGGACATCGTTAAACGGATGAAGGAGAAAGATGTAAGACGAGCCAGCGAAGAACAGCCGCCTTCGACCCTTGGAATCGCGGAGTAACCCGTCAATTCGCGCTGTCCAGTGGAAGGGGGACGGCCGCGCCGAACTCGTCTCGGCCAATGCCAGAGATTATGAACAGCCCCACAGCCACCTGTTGTTGCTCGCGTGAAACCCGTCTGTGCCATCTGCGGCAATCTGTGGAAAAAACATTCCAATTATGGCCGCGGCCCGGGAAAGAGCTGGTATAGCATCAAATACACTACCACTCCCGTCACGCTGACGTACAGCCAGATCGGATACGTCCACCGGGCGATCCGGCGGTGGCGCACGAAGTCGCCCTTCAGGGCCCGCCAGAGCGTGATGACAACCAGGATGGGAACCATCGCGGCCAGGATCGTGTGCGAACCGAGGATGGCGAGGTAGACTGTCCGCAGCGCCCCGCCGTGCGCGAAGCGGACGCTCCCGACCGCGTAGTGGTAGATCAGGTAGCTCGTGAGAAACGCCGCCGAGACGCCCGTCGCCGAGAGCATGCACGCCTTGTGCGCCGCGACGCGCTTCCGCTTGATCTGATGATGCCCCACGACGAGCAGGATCGCCGCAAGCGTATTCAACGCGGCGTTGACGTGCGGCAGGTCGCTGATGCTCACTTCGCGGCCTCGTCGCGAAGGACGCGGATATCCGTCAGCAGGCGGCTCCGGATGTCCTGCGGCATGCCGCGCCCGGGGACGGCAAGCTGCGGGTCCATTTCTTCATCGTCGGCCAGCGCCTTGTAATACCCGCGGATCCGCCCGAGCCGGTCGATGAGCACGAATCGCGTCGAGTGCAGGATTTGTTCGTCGGCCTGCTCCGAGTCGGCGACGACCACCTTGAAGCCCTTGATGGCCAGGTCATAAATCTGCGACTTCTTGCCGGTCATGAAGAGCCATTTGCCCGGCTCGGCCTTCAACATCTCCGCGTGCTCGGCGAGGACTTTCGGCGTGTCGCGCTCGGGATCCACGCTGATGGAGACGCACAGGACGTCGTCCATCTTCTCGTCCTTGAGAATCTGCCGCAGCTCGCTCATCCGCCGCGACATGACCGGACAGGGGCCGGCACAGTACGTGAAGAAAAAGTCCGCCACCCAGACGCGCCCGCGCAGGTCGTTGAGTGACACTCGCTTGCCGCTGGAGTCGATCAGGGTAAAGTCGGGCAGCGTGGCGATGACCGGCAGGGGCTCGGGCTTCGGGGCGGTCAGTTGTTCCAACGACGCCTTGCGGAGCCGCGCCTTGTCTACGCGGGAATATTGCAGGAAGGCCACGCCGCCGACGGCAGCCAGGGAGAGCATCAAGAGAATCCAGAATCCCGCTCCGGGTCGACTGTGGGGGCTTTCGGGTTGAGGGAGCGGTGGAGTCGAGTTGGATGATTCGGCAGTCATTGCAGCACCCTGGCGGCGTCCTGCCGGACGGCGAGCATGGACAGCAGGAACATCGTGCACGCAAAGAGTATTGTAACCACCCACGCCGCCGCCAGACTGCCGTCGAGGCTGGGATGCGGAGCGGGCGAGTCGAGATACATCGCCCAGCGCAGGAGCGTTACGCCGTAGGTTACCGGATTGACCAGCATGATCCAGCGCAGCCACGTCGCCGACCCGCCCGGCGGGAAAAATGCGCCGGAAATCACGAGCATGGGCATCAGCACGAGGTTCATGATCGCGTGAAAACCCTGCGTCGATTCCATCCGCCACGCGATCACAAAGCCCAGCCCGCTCAGGGCGAAGGCAACGAGCGTCATCGTGGCGAAAGTCGCGGCGATCGACAGCGCCCCCATGCGAATATCAGCCAGACGGCCCAGCGCAAGGAAGACGAGCGCCTGCCCTACCGCCAGCGTCATCGCGCCCAGGATCTTTCCCAGCGCAATCGACGCCCGCGAGACCGGCGCAACGAGCACGGCCTGGAGAAAGCCGTCCTTGCGATCGTCGATGATCGAGATCATGGAGAAGATCGCGGTGAAGAGCAGGATTGCGACGATCGCCCCGGGAAACGAATACTCCAGATACGTCATCCGCGAGTCCACGCCAGGCAGCTTGAACGACTGCTTCAGCCCCCCACCGACGAGCAGCCAGAACACCAGCGGTGTGCCCAGCGCGCCGATGATCCGGCTGCGCTGCCGCAGGAAGCGAACCATCTCCCGCCGCCAGAGCGTCGAGCAGGGCTGCCAGAGGCCAACGATTGCCGTGTCTTGGCTAGGCTGCATCGGCGGCGACCTCCGTATCAAACCGCCGTCCGGTCTCATGGACGAAAACGTCTTCCAGCGTCGGTCGGCCCAGCGTAATCGCCTTCGTCTCCGCGGCGAACGTAGCCATCAGCCGGGCCATGACCGCCGGACCGTCCGCCGTCTCGATCCGCACCATCCCATCGACGACCGCCGCTTCGACGCCCAGTTCTCGCGCCGCCCGCTCGCGAAGCGCCGCCGGATCGTCGCACTGAATCGTAATGCAATCCCCGCCGAGGCGACCCTTCAGCTGCGCCGGGCTGCCGCAGGCCACTAGCCGACCGCGATCGAGGATCGCCAGCTGGTCGCACCGCTCCGCCTCCTCCATAAAGTGCGTGGTCAGCAGGATCGTCACGCCCGTCGACTGTCGAAGCTCCTGCAACATCTGCCACAACTCGCGCCGCGCGACCGGATCGAGCCCGGTGCTCGGTTCATCGAGGATGAGCAGCGCAGGCTCGTGCAGCAGCCCCTTGGCGATTTCCGCCCGCCGGCGCTGACCGCCGGACAACGTCTTGACGAGATCATCCTCGCGGCCGGCAAGACCCAGACGGCCGAGCAGTTCGACGATCCGCCGCTCCAATTCGCGCCCCGACATTCCGTACAAGTGCCCGGCGTGGCGAAGATTCTCGCGGACCGTCAGGTAGATATCGAGGCTCGGCGATTGAAAGACGACGCCGATTCGCCGCCGCGCGGCCGGGCGATCGGTCCGCACGTCGCAACTGCAGATTCGCGCCGTCCCGCCGGAGGGCGTAAGCAACGTCGTCAGGATGCGAAACAGCGTGGTCTTGCCCCCGCCATTGGGGCCGAGCAATGCGAAACACTCGCCGCCAGTGACCGCGAAGCTGACGCCGTCGAGCGCAACCCTCGATCCGTATTGATGGCGAAGGGCGTCAACCTGAACGAGGTCGGCCATGGCTTACACGGGCCAGCGATCGAGAAGGAGCAGCATCATCAGAAGCGGCAGATAGACCAGGGAGGCCCAGAGCACGACCCGCGCCGCCGCCGTCGTGCGCAGTCTCGCGAACCGCGCCGCCGCAAAGATCATCAGGGCCCCGAGCGCGATGGCGCCGAGTAAATAAACAGGCCCCGAGAAACCCGCGATCCATGGTGACAGACTCACGACCAACAACACCACCGAGAACAGGACCGTCTGCCGCCCCGTCGCGCGGCCGGTCTGATCGGCAACGGAGAGCATCCGATAGCCGCCGGCGCGATAGTCCTCGCGGTACATCCACGCGATGGCGAAAAAGTGCGGAAGCTGCCAGGCGAAAAGAATGGCGAACAGCATCCAGGCCATCGGTTGAAGCGTTCCGGCGGCGGCCGCGAAGCCGATCATCGGCGGCAGCGCGCCGGGTATCGCTCCCACCGCCGTATTCCAAACGGTCTTTCGCTTGAGCGGTGTATAGGTCAGCAGATAAAGCAAGACGGTGGCGAGGGCCAACGACGCCGCCAGATTATTGACCACCAGGGCCAGGTACAGGACTCCGGTACTTGCTGCGGTCGTCCCGAACAACAGCGCCTCGCGCGGAGCCATCCGGCCGGCGGGCAAGGGCCGTTGCGCCGTGCGGCGCATCCGCCGGTCAAAATCGCGCTCCATGTATTGATTCAGTGCATTGGCCCCAAACGCCGCCAGGGCCGTTCCGACGATAGCGTGTGCCAAAAGCGAAAGGTTGACCGGCGCGGAGTCCGCCAGACAGAACCCCACCGCCGCTACGACGAGGACGAGCAGCGAGAGGCGGACCTTGGCCAGCTCCGAATAATCCGCAAGGCGGCCGCGGACGGCCAGCCCGATCGGCAGCGACGCCGAAGCGCCGGACGCCACCGCACCCGAAGCCACGCCGCCATCGCCTTGTTCAAACGGGGCCTTCATACCGCGGACCTCGCCAAATCAAACTCCAGTTGCTCCTGCCGAATCGGAGCCACATCGCGATAGCATCGCAGTGTCAGCACCCACGCCGTCGCCAGCATCGCCGCGCCGATGGCAACATGGGCCGTGGCGATCAGCGCGGATTTCTCCGACCAGACCGTCCATGCGCCGAGGGCGATCTGCACGGCCAACAACACCATCAACAACACGGCCGGACGCCGCAAAGACGCCAGCCGCCCATGGTCCCGCAGCATCCGTCCGGCCACGGCCAACACCAGGATCGCCACGGCGATCGCGCCGGCGCGATGGGCCAGATGATAAACGATCTGTTCTCGAGTCACGACCGGCAGGAGCATCTCAAAGCGCCGTTGCTCGTTGTAGCGGTCGATGGCTGACTCGCCCAGGTCCGGCGCCCACTGGCCATAGGCTCGCGGGAAATCCGGCACGGCGAGGCCCGATTCGGTGTGGCGCATGACCGCCCCGAGGATAAGCTGGCCGAAGATGCCAAGTGTCAGCAACAGCGCCCATTTCTGTGGCGCGCCAGCGTTGATCGCCGGTTCCAGTTTTGGCTGCGCTGTCCATCGCGGTGAGGTAAAGACGGCGATGGAGACGACCATGCACAAAAACATCTGCGCCAGGCAGCCATGCAGCACCGAGATCGGTGTGGGCAACAGGTAGAGAACCGTGAGGCCGCCCAATACGCCCTGCGTGATGACCGCCAAGAGCGCCGCCGTCCCCAACCAGCAGAGCCAGCGGCGAGGTTCGCGCCGCCACAGCCAAATGCATAGTACGATGGTCAAAAATCCCACCGTCGAGGCGATCAGCCGATGGCTGTGTTCGAACCGAATGCCGCCGACCCATTGCGACCACGGAAAGGTGAACATGTTGTGGCCGTAGGTCGTCGGCCAATCCGGAACGGAGAGACCGCTCCCCGTGCTGGTGACCAGGCCGCCGGCGATGATAAGGACAAACGTCGCGACGGCGACAAGGATGGCAAAGCGATGCAGCCAGCGATTCGCGGGGCGAGGCAGGCTGCGAGTTGCGTAATCCAGATTCGAGGGATTCATGGTGCTGCCGCGGTGCTCACTCGCCGGGGGTATGGGACGGGTCCGCGGCGCGGCGAAGCCTCCGCGAGCGCACGAAGCAGGCCACGACCATGGCGCCGAAACACAGCAGGACGCCGTACGTAATGACCACCATCGTCAGCACGCCGGCCTCCGCGCCTTTGACGAGATCGGAGTCGCGATCGCCCCCGCAGACCGCGCAGGCCCACGAAGGGATGGCGGTGCAAAGCGATACCACCGCCGCCGCCGCAATAGCCAGGGTGATCAACCGTACTCGATTCAAGAATCGTGCCCCTCAAACGTAACTGACGTTTCTAAGCTTGCGCAGGAACCACGCACCATATACCCCGAGTGCGAACGCCGCGACCAGCGAACCCGCGCCCAGATACAGCGATTCGACGCCGCCCCCCGCGCGATAGTCCCGCAACCCCCACCATCCGCAGCCCAGCAGCAGCACCAGGCACACGGCGACGAAAAAAACATGAAAAGCCTTGAGCGACATCAGTGCAGCCCTACCGACTCCGACACCGTCACCACCGGAATTAATAATAGGACGATGAAAAAAAGCCCGCAGATGCCCAGAATCCAGAACACCATCCCCCGCTCGCTGATCAGGTGCATGAAATAGCACGCCACCAATGAGCCCTTCACGATGGCGACGGCCAGGGCCACTGTGATCGCCTGCGGGACCGTCAGGAAGTGCAGCTCGGCCACACCGACCGTGATGACCGTCAGCACGGCCAACGCCCCGAAGACCATGTAATAGACCTTCAGGTGCTTACGCATCTCTTCAGCCGACGCCGCGCTCATGCATACGCTCCTACAACAGGTACAACACGGGGAACAGGAAGATCCAGACCAGGTCGACAAAGTGCCAGTAAAGACCGGTGCATTCGACGCGATTGGTGAACTTGTCCGGCGACTTTTTCCACATCGCATCGCCGGTCAGGAACAGAAACATCATCACGACCATCCCGCCGATGACGTGCAATCCATGCAGGCCGGTCAGCGTGAAATAGGTCGCCAGAAACGTGCTATGACTGGGGCCATAGGTGGACAGCCGCTTGATGTTCGCGGCCTCGATCGTGACGGGCTCCCCATGCCCCTTTTCGCCCTTTTTGGGATACGGAGTGATTCTCACGTGAGCGTCAGTCTGCTCCTCCAAATGCCCGTCGATGCTCGTCACCGGCTTGTCCGAACCGTGCAGCGTGACCGGCGTGTTAAGGAATACCTCGTGGTGCGTGAACTTGGCCTTGTATTCAAAGAACTTGACGACAAGGAACACCGAGGACAGCGCAAAGGTAATGAGCAGGAGTCGCTTGCCCTTGGCGAGGTCGTGCATCTTGAGCGATGCCCAGGCCATCACCATCGTCACGCTGGACGTGATGAGAACGAAGGTGTTGATCATCGCCATCCAGACGTTGAGGATCTCGTCGCCGCGATGCGGCCAGGTCCCCGCCGGCGCGCCGACGCGCAGCAGTACATAAGACGAAAACAGGGCCCCAAACAGCATCACTTCGGAGGCCAGAAACAGCCAGATGCCGAACTTGCCGTTGTACATCCCGGTATCGGGATGCGGATCCATATCGTGCGGAATGGCGACAGCGGACAAGGGCTAGGCCTCCAGAGCAACGTGTTGCGGACAATAATCCCGGTCCTTGCCGGGAACGCTGTACTCATACGGACCGCAGTAAACCACGGGCACATGCGCGAAGTTGCCGTGCGGCGGCGGCGATGGGGCGGCCCACTCGAGCGTGGTCGCCTCCCATGGATTCGCGCCGACTTTCTTGCCCGCGAAGATGCTCCAGACGAAGTTGATGATGAACGGGAGCTGCGCGACGGCCAGCATCCACGACGACCACGAGACCATCACGGACAATCCCTGGGCGCTGGCGCCGTGAAGCTGCTCGGTCTGGTCATATTGGCGGCGAAGAATGCCCGCCATGCCCTGGAACAGCATGGGCATGAACACCGCGTTGATGAAAATGAACGACGGCCAAAAATGCAGCTTGCCGAGGAAGTCGTTCATCTTCCGGCCCGTCACCTTGGGGAACCAGTAATAGATGCCCGCGAAGACGGCGAAGATCGTCCCCGGCGCGACGACATAATGGAAATGCCCGATGACATAGAAGGTGTCGTGCAGGTGAATGTCGGACGCCGTCAGACCCAGCGGCAGACCCGTCAGCCCGCCGATCGCGAACATCGGCAGAAACGCCAGTGCGAAGAGCATCGGAACATTGAACCGAATCGACGCGCCGTACAGGCTGAGGATCAGGCATGTCAGGATGATCACCGACGGGACGGAGATGATCATCGTCGTCGCCTGGAAGAACGTGGACAGCGTGGTGCCCATGCCGGTCATGAACATGTGGTGGGCCCAGACGATGAACGACATAAAGCCCAGGAAGATGGCGGAATAAACCAGCAGGCGATAGCCCCAGAGCGGCTTGCGCGTGTTGTTGGCGATGACTTCCGACACGATGCCCATCGCCGGGAGGATGAGCACGTACACCTCGGGATGGGCCAAGAACCAGAACAAATGCTGCCAGAGCAGGGCGCTGCCGCCGCCGGCGTATTGATTCTGTTGCACCCCGCTGACCACCAGCCCGGCCGGCGAGAAAAAGCTCGTATCGGCGACACGGTCCAGAAGCTGCATGATGCCGGCGGCCTCTAACGGCGGAAACGCCAGGAGAAGGAGGAACGACGTCACCAACTGCGCCCACACAAAGAAGGGCAGGCGGAAAAACGAGAGGCCCTTCGCCCGTAATTGAACCGTCGTGACGATGAAGTTGACGGAGCCGAGCAGCGACGACGTGATCAGGAAGATCATGCCGATCAGCCAGAGCGACTGCCCCGACAAGAGTTTCATTAAGAACGTATTGGCCGGCTGCGCGATGACCGACAGCGGGGCATAGGAGGTCCATCCTGAGGCTGCCGGACCGGCAGGCACGAAGAAGCTCGCGAGCATGACCACGCCGCCGCAGAAATAGACCCAGTAGCTGGCCATGTTGAGCCGGGGAAAAGCCATGTCCGGCGCGCCGATCTGGAGCGGAAGGACATAGTTGCCGAATCCACCCACGCCGAGCGGCACAATGGCGAGAAATACCATGATCGTGCCGTGCATGGCGCCGAAGGCGTTGTAACCGTCGCCGCTCATGATGCCGTTATCCGCGACATAGCTGGGCAGCCACTTGCCGATAAACGGAATCGGCTGGCCGGGATAGGCCAACTGCCAGCGCATGATCATCATCAACGTGAAGCCGAAGAAGAGGAACAAGAGACCGGTGACGGCATACTGGCAGCCGATCATCTTGTGGTCGACGGAAAAGACCCACTTCCGCCAGAAACCCGGCTCGTCATGATGGTGGTCGCCGTGGGCGTCGTGCCCGGCGTGATGGTCGTGGCCGCTCATGCGTTAAAAGTCCTCTTGGATTTCAACCTTCTTGGATTTTTCCTCGATCCACTGGGCAAACCCGGCCTCGTCGTGCGTGACGAGCTGGGCCTTCATCTTGAAGTGGCTGTTGCCGCAAAGCTGCGCACAGACCACTTCCAGGGGTTGCCGCGGTTGCAATTTCACTTCCGCGATGCCCGCGCTCTTTAGCCGGGCGATCATTTCCTTGCCCTTTTTTAAGTCCGCGCCCAGGTCCGCTCCCTTGGCCAGCAGAACTTCGCCATCCTTGGCTTTGACATCCTCCGCCGCGATGTGATGCCGAACCCGGTACCACGACAGCCGCTCCACGCGGAACATCTCGGTCATCTGCTCCCGAATCGAATCGCTCGTGGCCGACGGCTTCACCGTAAACCAGATCGGAATCTCCATCCCCGGAATCACGTCCTGCTTGACCCGCATGGTCGGCACGGAGAACGAATGAATGACATCTTTGGACGTCAGGCGCAGGTAAATCGGCTTGCCGACCGGCAGGTGAAACTCATTAACCGTAACGATGTCGTCGGCGGCGCCGGGGTCGCTCTCATCCAGCCCGGCGGGGTTGCTCGGCGAGATCAGCTTGGTATCGGTCTTGCCGAATTTTCCATCCTTGCCTGCGTAATGAAAGTCCCATTGGAACTGTTCGCCGATCACGCGAACCTCAAACCGCTTGTCCGCCTCCGGCGGCTTGTTCTTGTAGTCGGCCCAGACAGGCATGGAGAACGCGAGCAGCAGCACGGCTTCGAAAATCCCGACTCCCACTTCCGCGTACTTCGTGGCCTTGGCCTTGATGAGGGAGTAGTCGGCGCGATGGCCGGACCGCTGCCGGAACTTTACGAGGCAATAGACGAAGAAAACGCCCCACCCCACAAAGAGCAGCGCCATGAAGACGTGCAGAATGTCGATGATCCGATCGATCCGGTCCCCGTGCTCCGAGAGCATGGGAGGAAGCCAGTTACCGTAGTGCAGGGCCGCCAGCATGGTGAATCAAACTCCCGGCGACGGAATTTCCGCCGCTGCCACAAAAAGCTAGGGTACCGGAGGCGATCTGAGAATGGAAGCGATCCATCCGTGGCAGGCCGCTCGCGTACCGCGCCGACATCGAGCGGCCGATTCCGAACGATCCATCAGATCCGCGCCCTGGGCCGACGGCCGAGGGGCCACCCTTACTTATCGACGACGGAGCCCAGGGCCCCGAATCACACGCTACTTTTGCGCGCCCGTCTCCGCGCCCAGGATCACGGTCCGCGTCGGCGTGGGGGCTTCGGCCTTCTTGGCGCCGCCGAACTTGAACTCGATCTCCTTGGTCTCGCCGTCCTTGACGGCGACCTTTTGCGTCATCGTGCCGAAGGACTCATGCCACGCCTCGATCTCGTATTCGCCGGCGGGCAGTTCCTTGATCTCGAAGGTGCCGCGCTTGGCCTTGTCGCCGCCGTCATCCTCGTGCGACTTGGTTACGTCGAAGAACGGGTGCGTCAACACGCCGACGTAGGTGGACATCCACGCATGAACATCGCACTTGATCTTGACCATGATCTCTTCGCGAGTAAACGTGTCTTTGCCCGCCAGGTTTTTGACCATGCCCTGCTGAGACTGGGCGAAATTGAAGGTCGGGTTCTTCTTGGCCAGCGAGTGGATGTTGTGATTGGTCGAGTCGCTGTTTTTGATGTCGATTGGCTGACCGGCGACCATGCCAAAGACGTGCGGATGGTACATGCAGCCCTTCTGATCGATCGTTACGGGCGTCGTCGGGGCCGTGTACTTGCCCGTCACGCCGCTCTTCGCATAGACGAACACATACGGGATGGTGTTCCCGTCTTTCGTATAGACGATCGTGCCCTGGTCGGCTTCGGGTTTTGTATGCGCCTGCGCGCAGTGATTGTCGCCTTGGATGGCCAGCGCCTTCATCTTCGGCGGCGTGCCATCGAACGTCACCTTGCCCTTGATGACCGCCGTCCCCTTCTCGTTATCCGCGAGCGCCGTCGTCGCGGTCAGCGCTACCGCCACGCATCCGGCCAACACCCAACTTCCGAGCTGCTTGATCGTCATGTTCGACTCCTTGTGAAAGTTTTCACTTGTCTTGATATCGAGCGCCCGATGGCATTTTTTCCGCGGGCATAATAACCACTTCCGAAAGTCTAGACCAACTTGCTACAAGTACTGATAGTTTGTAAATCCCCGGTGCGACTCCAACTAACGGTCATAGCTAGAGTTACGCGCTGTGCCACTCCGGGATTCTGCTAAAAGTCAAACTCCGGTTCCGCCGGCTTCGTCGTCGGTTCCCCCGCATCGAAGTCGAAATCGCCTTCCAGTCCTTTCTGCTCTGCGGGCTTCGGCGCGGCTTGCGCACCGCCCGGCTGGATCGCCGTAAAGCGGCGCTCGCCGAGATTGTAGAGGAAGTCTACCAGCAGCGTGGATTGCTCCGGAACGGTCTTCCCGAATTTCGCTTCCAACTCGTTCCTGGTTTCCTCGGGCACGCCCGCAAACGCGCTGCCGCCCTGGAAGATCTGCGGCATGTTCGCCCCCGGCTGAATCGACTGCGGGTCCTGCAGCCAGTTGATCACCCAGTCATACCGCAGCCGCTTATACGTCAGCGCGAAGTTCGGCGCCTTGATGTCCGTCGTCGTCCCCGGCACCGATGGATCGCCCGCCACGTGGCAGGCGAGGCATTTCTGGTTGTAAAGGAACTCCTCGCCCAGCTTGAACCGCGCGTCGTCGGTCGTGTGCGAGACGGGGTCGGTAAACGGGAACTCGACCCGATACACATTGGCCAGAAACTGCGCCCGCTGCACGATCTTGTCATACACAGGTCCCAGGACCTCAGCGATCTGGCCCGGTGTCGACGCATCGCCGGTATTCAGTTCGATTCGCCGAATTTGTTCGTGCTCGGCGGCGTATCGGGCGAGAAACTCGGCCTGCGGCGCCAGTTTTTCGTCAAGAAACCACGCGCTTCCTCCATTGGCGGTCTTGTCCTCACCTGCGGCAACATTAGCGTGCACTTCCCGAAGATGCCTGATAACGGGATCCAGATCCTCGGCCAGGAACGCCGATTCGTACTGGCTGAGACCCGCGAAATACTCCACCAGCGTCGTCGCCTCCGCCTTGGTGAGATGGAAGCTGGGCATCCGCGCCTTCAGCCACGGCCGCAGCATCTCCACGTTGTTCAGGAACGAGAACAGCCAGTCGTATTGCACCTTCGCCCCTTCGCCCCAGAGCAGCGGCGGCTTGAAGCGCTGACCGAACGGATAGTTGTCGTCCACGCTCGTGTCCGTCGTGTAGTATTGAGAGATGTTCGGCTCGTTGCGCTCGATTTTGTGACAGCCGATGCAGTTCAACTCGCGCACGAGGGCCCGTCCTTTGGCGATCTTGCCCGCGGGCGTCGTGTTGTACGCCAGTTGCACGTCCCTGGTGACGTTGCTCTCGCGCATGCTTAAGAGGAACGTCGTGAGCGAACGGGCCTCCGGCTCGCTCAGGTAAAAATTCGGCATCTTTAATTTTTCGTACGGCTTCTTGATCTTCTCACGGTCCCAGATCCGCGGGTTCAGCAGCTTGTGATACGCAAACGACGCGTGGTTGTGCAGGATCTCCTCCCGCGGGTTGCCGTCCGCATCGCGAATCAGGTGCGCCGACTCCGGCGAATCGATGTACAGCCTGCCGAAGACAGCCGGATTATCCTCGACCTCGTGCTCAAACGCGGGCGAGTAGAAGGCGAAATCGAGCTGGCTCATGAACTTCTGCGCCCACAACGATAGGTCCGTCCCCGGTCGCGTCGCTTCCTCAAACCCCGCGATCGTGTGGCACGCCGAGCAGCCGTAATGACTGATCATCTTCATGCCGAAGAACAGCTTCTGTCGCTCGGCCAGGCTGTTGGAACGTTCGGCAATGATCTCCGCGACCGCCTTCTTGCCCTCCTCGCCGCCTCCGAACGATTTGAAGGCCTGCGCCACGATCGCCGAGGTCAGCCGGCCGTAGGGATCGGAATCCTCCAACTTGCCGTCTTCAAGGATCAGCTTGGAGACGCTCTCGGTGTTCTGACCGCCGAGGATGCCGAGGATCTGCCGGCGCATTTCCTCGACGTGCTTGTCGTCCTCGGCCATGGACTCGATCTTGAAATCGTCGTTGCGCATCGTCAGCAGATACGCCGCCACGTCGAGGATGTCCTGATCGTTTTTCTTCTTCTGCTCCTCGGGGCTGTCGTACTGGTAGTAATTATCACGGAACAGCCGCGGCATCCGCGTGTACGACGAGTAATGGCGTGGGTCGCTTAGCCAGTTGTACAGCCACCGACGCCCGCGCTCGACCTGCTCCGCGTTGTTGGGATCGTTGACCAGCTTCGTCCCGATGCCGGTCAGCTCGGGCGCATTGCGACTGAACGCGGCGGGGATGTACATCTTCTTCGGATCGGGTTCGCGGCCCTCGCGGTCCGCCGCCACCTCTTCCTCATGCGCCCGCGCGATCGCCGCTTCCCTCTCCAGCGGCGTCAGACGGCGCATGGCGTAGCGCGTCCGGTCGTTATGCGACATCGCCTCATATTTCTTCTTGGCATCCTCGGCGGAAATCCCCTCCTTGTGCATCAGGTCGGCCGTAATCCACCGCTCGCCCAGATTCTCGCCGCCTTGCGCGAGCGGGTCCTTCGCTTCCAGATTGGCGTGGCAGGCGAAGCAGCCGATGGAGACGAAAAGTTCCTCTCCCCGTTTCGCGTCGCCCGTGATCCCCTCCGGCACGGGGAGAAACTCTAACGGCTTCGAGAAGGTCTTGAGGTAATGCGCGATCGCCTGAATCTCCGCCTCCGTTCTCAGCACGGGATCGGGATCGAACTCGTTCGCACTCGACGGCAGATTATTCTCCTGATGGAAAAAGTGCGGCATCCGCGTGCTCGGCCGGAAGTTCGCGGGATACTCCACCCACCGTTGGATAAAGCCCGTCGTGAGCTTCTCGCCGACGTGCGTCAGGTCCGTACCGACCCGACGCGAGTCCGTGAGGCCGTCCACGGCATGGCAGTTGATGCAGCCGAGGGAGGTGAACAAATCTCGGCCCTCGACGATCGGTCGGGCCGAGGCCAGCGGCTCCGTCTTATGCCGTTCGAGGTCAAACGTCTGCGCATGGCACTTACGGCAACTCGCTGACGTATAGCCCGGCAGGAGCATGGGCCGCTCCCAGAACTCCTCGACGAGGTGGAACGTCGCCAGCGGGATGCCCAGTTCCTTGACATAGTATTCCTTCTCCCAGTGCTTCATCTCCTCTTTGTTCTTGGGCGTGTGCGCCGCCAGGATGAAATCCGTGTCCTGCCCCGCCCCCTCGTGGCAGACCGTGCAGCCCATCAGCTTCATCGGGTGCGCCGAATTCGGCGAGATGTACAGGTCCAGGTGCGGGTGGGCCTTGATCTCTTTCTTGAAGTCGATCGGCGGCCGGCCCTGATCGGCCAGATGGAGGTTGAGCGCGGCGGTGAGCGACGCGACGTACGCCATCCGCTGCTTCTCGTCCATCTCATCGTACGTCAGCGTTTTTTTCCCGACTCCATCCTTCGGCCGTTCGACCTTGAGGATGCTGTTGAACTTCGCCGTAATGGTGTCGGCGATCCGCCCGCGCGTGTGCGGCTCCTTGTCCTTGTGTTTATCGATGATCTCCTGGACATCGATTTCCGGCCGCTGGATATCGTCCAGATAGTCATTCACCGCCCGCACGAGCCGCCGGATGTATTTTTCCCGTGTGACATCGTCCAGGTTCTCAACCGTAAGCGTGGCGAACTCGGGATCGTCCGCCGCTTCGAGCAGCCGCTGCTCCATCTCCCGGCGAAGTTTGGGGTTCTCGCGCCGCAGCGTCTCCTGCACCTCTTCATTGTGCAGCGCCTTTTCCGACCGCCGCACGAAGTTCTCCACCGTGAGGTTCGGATCGTCGATCCCCATGTGGCAGGTGATGCATCGATCGGTGATATACGAATCGACGAAGTTGTAATTGAAGCGGATCGTCTTGGTGAAGATCTGCCGGACCTCTTCGTGTCCCGGCGTATCCTTCGGCGCCAGATAGTCGAGCAGGGGGATGTTCAGGGCCGCCCGCTTGATGCCGGGACCGTACATGGAGTCTAGCCGCTTGGCGTCGTTCAAGCCTTTGTCATATGCCGCCAGGACCTTTTGCGCCTCGGTCCGCTTTCGATAGAGCGACTTGATCTGCCCCTTGACATCGCGCAGATCGTCCTCCAACTCGTCCATCTTCACCTTGGTCGCCGCCAGCTCCTTTGCCGCGCGATCGTTATCCGTCTTGATGGCCAGCGTCTTGGGATCATTCTCGCCGTGCAGCGTCTTGGCCTCCTCGAAGTCAAAGATTCGCACCTGCATCTCGGCGTTCATGTTCCCGTAAGTCAGCGCGACGCCCTGCAACTTCCCGTTCAGTTCCTTCTCGCGGTCGAGCAGGTCGCGCTCCCGACGGCGATTGTCCGGCGTGGCCAACTCCGCCTCCGCGTCGGCGACCGCCTTCGCCAGCTCCTCGCGCCGGGCCTTCTCTCCCGGGCTCTCATAGCCCAGCACGTCGAAATGCGCCATCGCTGAGCGGACATTGAAATAATTGGTCTGCATGCCCCGCCACGGTCGCTGGTAGTCGTGCCAGAACATCCACGCTGTGCCCGCCAATGTGACGACGGACGTAATCGCGAACCAGACGTTGAGTCGCTTCGTGCTACGGAATGTTTCAGTAGGTACCGGCATGGCTCAAATGTTGAAAAAGAACTCCGTGATGGCGACAAAGTATTTCATGTTGACGAGCCAGCGAAGGACCATCTTGATCGGCACGATGAACATCCACGACAGAAGCAGCCAGAACACGCAAAAGCGGATCAACCCGATCTGAGCGTAAATCTTTCGGAAGACCGTTCGCGCCAAAATGACGGGCAGGATAAAGAAATACCCCCCCACCAGGACCAACCCCGGCGCCTCGCGAATCAGAAAGGCGGGCACTCCCGCCACCGATTGCGTGGGCAGACCCGGCTTCCACCACGCCAGGCCAAGTTTCTCCGGCAAAACGACCCAGAAAACGTCGGAGACGTTGATATTCAGCAGCGCCGCCGGTCGGTGCGGGTCCCATGTTTCATACGGCCCGAACAGGTTCCAATTCGGCCCGCGAAGAAACGTCCCCAGCACAATGAGCACGACCCACATGATGACGAAACCGAACATGTAGATCGAAATGACCATCGGCCGCTCTTTGAACGTGAAGTACCCGTTGCCCCGCGGGTTCTTGTCCAGATACGGCAGCGAAATGAGCCCGACGATGATCAGCCCCGGCAGCAGCACACCCGCAATCCACGGATCGAAATAGACGAGAAGTTCCTGCAAGCCGAGGAAATACCACGGGGCCTTCGACGGGTTGGGAATGTTCGTCGGATTCGCTGGCGGTTCCAGCGGGGCCTTGAGAATAATCGCCCACACGATCAGCGCGAGCGTGCAGAGCACCAGGCAGATCAACTCGGTATAGACGAGATCGGGCCAGACCAGCACCTTGTCATCCGCTCCGCTCTCGATCAGCGGCTCCCCGCGTTCGATCCGCTCGTCGTTCAGCGCCGCCTGCCGCAGCCCCAGCCACGAGCAGAAGCCGGTGAAGTAGATCATCATCGTGATCGGGACGTTGTCGGGCTTCTTGATGATCTTGAAGAAGTCCTCATCCAGCATGCTCAGGCCATAAAACGCGGTGAAGACGAACAGCACCATTAGGGCCGCGGCGGGCCGGGTCCAGCGCCGATACGTCGCCAGGCCGATGATCAGCATCGCCGTCGTCAGCGGGACGAAGTAGTACGGAGCGCACAGCGCGTCGATGAAGCCCTTGACGCTTTCGATGAAGCTCGACTCATGCGCGGCCGCGTCGGTCGAGGCCAGGAGGGTGTGAAGGATTGCCGGCATTTATTCTCTACGGTCCGCCTTATATGAAACTGAAAAACTCCCGCTTTTCCGTCGCCCTAAAGAGGCCCGGAGATGCCGCCATCCTTGCGCACCCGCCAAAAGTGGACCGCGATCAACACCGAGGCCACGAGCGGGATGAAGATACAGTGCAGCACATAAAAGCGCAACAGCGCGCCCGGTCCCACGACCGTCCCGCCGAGTAATAGAAACCTCGCGTCCGATCCGCCGTGAATCAGAGGTACATCCCCGACCATCAACGCCGCGGCACCGGGACCTTCATGACCGGCAAAGGGCGTCGCCCGGGCCATGTTCGACCCGACGGTAATCGCCCAGATGGCCAACTGATCCCACGGAAGCAGATATCCGGTAAACGACAGCAGCAGCGTCAGCGTCAGCAGCACGACGCCAACGCCCCAGTTGAACTCCCGCGGCGGCTTATAGCTGCCCGTCAAGAAGACGCGCAGCATGTGCAGCCAAATCGCGATGACCATCGCATGCGCCCCCCAGCGATGAATCTCGCGCATCAGGCCGAGCGTCACATGCGCCCGCAGCCCCACGATGTCCGCGTATGCATATTCCACGACCGGCCGGTAGTAAAACATCAGCAATACGCCGGTGATCGTCTCAGCAAGGAACAAAAAGAACGTCAGCCCCCCCATGCACCAGGTAAAGGAGAGGCGGATGCCGCTCTTGCGGACCGCGACCGGATGCAGGTGCAGAAAGACGTTGCTGAGAATGGCCATGGCCCGCGTCCGCCGATCCTTAGGCACGCCGTGCCGAAAGATCGAGCCCCAGACCTGGCTCTCCCGAATGTAATCTCCCGCCGCGCTAAACAGACCCATGCCCTAACTCGCCTTCCTAACTTGGTTCTTCGCTTAGTCGATACCAACGCTCTCCAATTCCGTCAAACTGGAGGTTTTGAAATACTACCTCAGTACTACCGTCGGCCTTGATTGCCAAAATCCACATGCCGAGCTGGTTTGAATAGGACGTGTCAATCGTGTCGTTTGCCACCGAGATGTGATAAGCCCCGGCAACTATCGAGTCCCGCAAAGGAGAAAGCGCCTTTGACAGGGTCCGGCTTAAATGCGAAGGAGTAAGCGATGCAAAATACTCGAGCCTCATTACTGACGGGCTGCACGTTATAGCTCTTTTTTCGTAATCACTGACAATAAAAGAAACAAGGGCCTTTGTTTTCTCTTGGAGTGTCATCGTCGGCGGCCACCTGTCATCTAGATGGCAAGCGGCTCCTCCGAAAAGGCTCAAAACAAGAAGAGGCATCAATCTCCGAACGCCTTTCACTTCATCAAACCGGAATCGACGCATCCGGATCATTCCACGGGCCCGTATCGTTCGGTCCCATTGCCAAGAATTTCCTTGATCGATCAACAATGACCTCATCGCCGTCCAGATAGATCTTGAACCGCTCCAGCGGTCGCGGAGCGGGGCCTTCGAAATTCGTCCCGTTCGGCTTGAACCCGCTGCCATGGCAAGGGCACTTGAACTTGCGGTCGTTCGGCAGCCACGACGGGATGCAGCCCAAGTGCGTGCAGATAATCGATAAGGCACTTATGCGTTCTTCCTCGCGGATGATCCAGAACCCGCTCGGTTTGACCGGCTTGTAGTCTTCGTTGACATCTCCCGGGGCCATCGACTGAAACTTGGCAAGCGACCCGCAGCGAACCTTCGGGTCCTCCATCTCCAGCACGTTCGGCGCCATGAACCGGTTGAACGCCACCAGCGGCGCCGCACCGAACGAAATCGCCAGCGCCGCCCACCCCGCCCCGAGCACCATATCCCGCCGGGTCGGCTCGGCTTTGCTCGGCTTAGCCTTCTCCAGCACCTTCTGAAACCGCGCATCGGGCGGCAATTGGTCGGGGGATAGCTTCGCGAGGTTCTTCACCGCATCCGGCATGTCCTTGACGTCGCGATGGATGACGACGTTCCCGCCGCGCACGGTCGTCGCCGCGAGCAGCGCCTGAATCGCCGGGTCCAGAACCTTCGGCTTGGGCGGCTCGGCCGGTTTCGCGGGCGACGCCTTCGCCGCCGGGGCATGAGTCGCGGCCTCCGCCGTAGCCGCGGCCTTTTCAGGCTTCGCCGCCGGGGGCGACGCCGCTTCGGCGACGACAGCGCCGCCCTCAACCGGGACCGTCTCGAACTTGATGACGTCGACCGGGCATTCCTCCGCCGCCTCGATGATGCTCTTGGTCCGCGGCTTGGTGAACTCCATGTCCAGCGCTTCGGGCCGGATGATGCACGTCTCGTTGTCGTGCTGGACCTCGAACACATCGGGCGCGGTCGTCTCGCACGCATCGCAGACGATGCACCCGGGGGCGATCCAGACCTTGGTGACCATCTCTTGGGTGGCCATTACAGAATCTCCACATCCGCGGGATCGACGCCGCCGACCGGCGCTTTTGCGCCCGCCGTCTTTTCGGACGTCTCCCGGCTGTGCGTGGCCCGCGCCGCATCGCGAACCGTCACCGACGGGTCTTTTTCGAGGGCATTAATCAGCCCGGCGATGTCAGGATCGTTCAAATGCCCTGCGGCGTCAATTGCCGACGCCAGATTGCGGGACACCTCCAGATCCGAGAACTTCCGCCGCACCTGCGCCCCGTTTTCAAGGTACTCCAGCTCGAGCTTTTCCCAGTAGGCCCGCTGCAGCATGTTCATCAGGACGAGCTTGCCGCTGCGGCTTCCCAGGCGGGCCAGCGTCATCGCCGCGTTCCACTGAATCTCCGCCTCCGCCTCCAGGAGCGGCGCAACGGCGCGGATCGCCGTGCTGTCCCCCGGTTCGGCCAGGCACGCCACCGTTGCGCAGGCCACCAACCGCACCGCCGGTTTCGCATCATCAAGTAGCGGTAGGACGTGCGCGACCGCCTGCCGCGCCTCCGGTACCCGCCGCATGTCCGCTAGCGCCTGCAGTGCCGTGCGGCGCGTCGAAGCGTTCGGATCGCGGAGCAGCCTGACCAGCGGATCCACGCCCGCCGGCGCTTCCAGTTTCGCAAGCGCCATGATCAGAAAATATTGCTGCGCCGGTCCCGCCTCGTCGACATCGCGACCGGGTTCGTATTTGTTGAGCAGCGTGACCAGCCGATCCGCCGTCGGCGCGATTTCTTCCGGCTTGAGGAACTTGTCCTTCTGCTCGAACCGCCGGGCCAGCTCCTGGGCCGCCTGCCATGACTCGCGGGCGTGCGGCAGCAGCATCACATCCATTGTCCGCTCGCCGCGATCGGCCTCGATCTGCGCGAGCAGGTCCGCCGTCGAAACGGGCTTCTCCAGACTGGTGCTTCCGAAAAGAACAACGACCACGGCGACGGCGAGGAGCAAACAGACAATGATCGCCGGCACGATAAACAGCCGCGCCATCAAACGGCCCGTCATCGGTTCGCCCGTCGCGTCTGTGGTGTTTGTCGGAGTTTGGGAATCTGCGTTCATTGCATCTATGGGGGCTTGCTAGCAACCACGCTCCGTGAAATAATTCACGAAGTGCGGCCCAAAAACACGGCGGGTTACCAACCGCCGTTTTCAACAGTGTTCCCGGCCCCATCGCCGCACAACCACTTACGCGGCTAGGGATTTAAGGGGATTATTTGACGTGGGACTTTGCCTGTCAAGCAGACCTGTAGCTTGGGCCGAACTAGTCCCGCCCGACACCCGTGTTAAGGGGAGAACTTTGCCCGTTTCTGCCTTATCCTGCCTGCCCGCTCGTTCGACGAAACGCCGGCAGGGCTCAATCGACGCGGCCTGGTCGCCGAAAATCGGGGGAAAGCCCAAAACTCCATGAACATCGAACTCTCCGGTCCCGACATCACCCAGGCCGAAATCGACGCCGTCGCCGACGTCCTGCGCTCCGGCCGCCTATCGCTTGGCCCCGCCGTCCCGCGCTTTGAAAAGGCCGTCGCGGATTACGTCGGCGTCAAGCACGCCGTCGCCGTCTCCAGCGGCACGACCGGCCTGCACCTGCTCATGCGGGCCGTCGGCATCGGCCCCGGCGACGAGGTCATCAGCACCCCGTTTTCCTTCGTCGCCTCGACGAACTGCGTCCTCTTCGAACGGGCTCGCCCGGTCTTCGCCGACATCGATCCCCAGACCTGGAATATCGACCCCAAGAAAGTCGAGGCCGCGGTCACGCCGAAGACCAAAGCCATCATCCCCGTCAACGTCTTCGGTCAGGTCGCCGAGATGGACGCGATCAACGCCATCGCGAAACGCCATCGACTCCGTGTCGTCGAAGACTCGTGCGAATCGCTCGGCGCGAAATACAAGGGCCGCATGTCCGGCGGTCTGGCCGATGCCGGCGTGTTCGGCTTTTACCCCAACAAGCAAATCACAACGGGCGAAGGCGGGATGATCACCACGAACGACGACGAGATCGCCAGGCTGTGCATCTCGATGCGCAACCAGGGCCGCGACACGGGCATGGGCTGGCTCTCGCACGAGCGACTGGGCTACAACTACCGTCTGTCGGACATCGCCTGCGCGATCGGGGCGGTGCAGATGCAGCGAGTCGGCGAAATCCTCGGCAAACGCGCCCGTGTGGCGAGTTGGTACCGGCAACGATTGCTCGACGAAAACCGCGTCGAATTACAAAAGACGAGCCCCGATTGCGAGATGAGCTGGTTCGTCTTCGTCATCAAGCTCGCCGATCGATACAGCGAGCAGGACCGCAACTCCACCATCGCCGCCCTCCGCGAGCGCGGCATCGGCTGCAGCAACTACTTCAGCCCGATCCATCTCCAACCGTTCTACCGCGAGCAATTCGGCTACAAGCCCGGCGACTTCCCCGCCTGCGAACGCGTCGCCGCCCGCACGATTGCACTGCCTTTCCACAATGGGTTGACTGAATCGCAAGTCGACCACGTCTGCAAGACGCTTAACGCCCTGCTTTGATATCGTGCAGTGCGTCACTTGACGCGAACCACCACCAGCGTGATGTCGTCCGAGCGCGGGGCGAGTCCGACGAACCGTCGTACATCCCAGAAGAGTTGCTTGGCGATCAACTCGGCCGTCAAGTCCGCCGTTATCGAACCATATTGCTTGATCGATGTGTGCAAGCGCTCCCGCCCGTAACGCTCACCATCGTAATTCAGCGCCTCGGTCATCCCATCCGTCACAAGTACCAGAAGATCGCCCGATTCCAGCGCCTGCTCGGCCCATTCGTAGCGAAAGTCGGGGTCGATCCCCAGCGCCAGGCCGCCGACGTCCAGTTCGATGATCTCCCCGCGCCGAAGCAGAATCAGCGGCTCGTGTCCGCCGTTGCAGTGCTTCAACGCCCGGCCATTGTGGCTCAATTCGGCGTAAAAGAGCGTCGCGAACTCACTCGGTAGCGTATCGAAGTGAAGCCGGCGATTGACCGACCGCATGATTTCGCTGATGTCCTCCACTCGCCGGGCATTCGACCGCAGCGCCGACCGCGCGCTGGCCATCAGCAGCGACGCGGGCACCCCCTTGCCCACGACGTCCGCGATGACGAGGCCCGTGTCGCCGTTCTCGAAGCCGATGAAATCGTAAAAGTCGCCGCCCAGGTTGGACGCCGGCTCATAAACACAGCCGAATTGGTAATGAGAGTTCGTCGGCAACCGCGACGGGATCATGCGCCGCTGCACGTCCGCGGCCAGCCGCACCTGCCGCTCAAGCTGTTCGGCCTCCACGGCATCCCGCCGGAATCGCGCGTGGACGATCGCCGCCGCGACCTGTGAGGCGATCGCCTGAAGCAGCGACACCTCAAACGGCGTAAAGGTGTGCCGATGGTCCATGTAGATCCGCAGCGCGCCGATACGTTTCCCGCCCGACGACAGTCCGGTGACGAGACAACTGACCAGCCCCTCTTCGCGCGCCTTCTGCTGATGGTGCACGCGTGGGTCGGTCCGCAAGTCCTCGATATAGACCGTCTTCCCGGCCAGCGCGTCCTGATCGATCGGGCTGTCCAAAGCCAGAATCTGTCCCTTGTCGAGATAGCTCGGCGACAGGTTCGCCACCGATGCCATTTTCAGTACGCCCGACTCTTCATCGAGCAGCCGCAACGACGCCGCCCGCAGGCCCATCGTCTCAACCAGTTGTCGCGTCGCCGTATCGAGCAAGTCCTGAAGCTTGGTGCGCTTCGCCAGCAGCGATGACATCTCATAGACGACGGCCAGTTCATCGACGCGGCTGCGATGTTGCAAGGCGTGATGGCAAAGCTGCGCAATAGTCTCAGCGAGGTCCTGCAGGAATCCCGTAACCGGAATCGTTGGATTGTCGGGGCTGGGCGGAACAGCGATGGGATCGCCCAGCACGATGCTCCCAAGCCGCGCTTCCTGAACCATGATGGGCGCTTCGAACCGGGTTACATCGCCGTTGCTCTCGTGCGGTCGCGTAATAGGCCTGCCTTCTGTATCGCGAATGGACGTGGAAAGACCGGTCAGGCGCGCAAAGCCGTCTTGGAGCGACTGGAGCGTCTCCAGGTCGACAACGTCTGTCAGTTGCATCGCGAGATGTTTGGCGTGCTCGACCAAGCACTTCTTCCTTTCATCCTCCGCTTGCACATCAGAGCTGCGCCCGCTTGCCGTAATGACCGTTAGGCGTTCTGGCTTTTTGACGTTTGGCGAAGTCCGCGACGTGTGCGAAGGCGGCCACTATCATAACAGGGATGGACCTGCTCGGCCAGTCGCAGCCCCGGCAACTTGTCCGCTACGCCCGCTACACCGGTAACCTGCCGCGCGAGGTCGTGCTGCTCAAGGGCCTGCCCTGCATCTGGAGCCGGTGCACGTTTTGCGACTACATCGACGACAACACGACGGACGAGACAACCATCGCCCGCGTCGCGGATGAACAGCTCGCCAGGGTGACCGGCGAGTTCGGTCGCCTGCAAGTCATCAACAGCGGCTCGATCCAGGAGCTGCCGCTCGTCGTCCGTGAGCAAATTCGCGACCTGCTGGCGGCCCGGAAAATCCGCGAATTCTGGACCGAATCGTACTGGTCCTACCGCAAGGACTACGCCGCCACGCGGGCCTTCTTCGGGGTGCCGACTTACCTCTTCCTGGGCGTGGAAACCTTCGACGACGACCTCCGCAACCGCGTGCTCAACAAGGCGATGCGTTGGAAGAGCGCGGACGAAGTCGCCGCCGCCACGGACGCCATCTGCCTCATGATCGGCATCCGCGGTCAGACGCCCGACATCATCCGCCGCGACATTGACCTACTGCTCACCAAATTCAAATGCGGCTTCATCAACATGTTCAGCGAGAATCGCCTCAGTGCCGGTCTCATGGACGAAGCGATCAAAGACTGGTTCCGTTCCGAATATGGCTGGCTGGAAAAAGAGCCCAACCTCACCGTCCTTTGGGAAAACACGGGGCTCGGCGTGGGCTAACGTCCCGTATGATTTCGTCCCATACCGACTTGATTGCCCCCCCGCCACGCATCGGCACTACCGGACTTTGCATTTCCATCTCCCGAATTGCAGAGTTACCCGATAGACCTGCGGGCCCCTTCCTGAAAACGGAATCGCCACAGGTGCGGACTGCGGGTGTCAGGCCCGTTCCGCGGTTGTTATCTAAACGGGAAGCGCCTTAGGAGGTCGTCCCATGAAATTCGCCTGTCTCGCAGTTCGCCCCGCGCAGCGCCGCGGACTTGTCGTGGCTCACGTCGTCATCGGTGCAGTCCTTTTTGCCGGCGTGGCCGCGTTGGCGGTCGATGTCGGCTTGCTCTATTCGGTCCGCGGCGACCTGCAGAACGCCGCCGACGCCGCCGCCCTCGCCGGTGTCTCCGGCTATTTCAGCGACGCCGGACTGGCCCAGGACACCTCGCGCATCGCTTCGATCGTGGAGTCGCGGACGCAGGAATTCGCCGCACACAACCAGTCCTTCCGGTCCGGGCCGACCTATATCGATGTCTCCGATATCACCCTCGCGTCTTTTGATTTCGCCGAACGTACCGAGTCCTTCAGCGTCTCCGGCTCTGAGCGCTTCAACGCCGTGCAGGCGACGACCCGGCGATCGGCTGACAGCCCCAACGGGGCCGTCGCTTTTTACTTCGCGGGGATCCTGGGAATGAAAGAGGCCGCCGTCACCGCCTCCGCCATCGCCGCGATGGATGACCGGTTCGCGGGCTACCGCTACGAGGCGAACCGCGGCCCGGCGCTCCTGCCGTTTACGGTCAACATCAGCGTCTATGAAGATATGTCCGCCAACGGCCCGGACGCTTACGCCTACGACGACGGACCGCTGTCAGGCAGCGACGGCATTTCGGAAGTCAAGCTGTTCCCGTGGAAGGAAAGCGGAGGAGGAGGCGGTGGAAGTAGTTCCGGCGGAAGCACTTCATCGGATGGCTCCGGAAATTTCGGCGTCCTCGACTTCGGAAGCGGCGGCGCCAGCACGGTTGGCGATCAGATCCGCAACGGCATCACCCCGGCCGACCTGCAAGCCGCGATCGGCACGACGGACGTTAGTTACGTTACCGAGTCTGGTGAGCCGACGACATACTCGATGTCCGGCCAGACCGGCGCGATGTCCAGCATGGGCGCCGACCTTGAGGCGCGAATCGGCGACGTGATCGGCTTCTTCGTCCACGACCAGGTGACCGACCCCGGCACCAACGCCTCCTTCCGCAACATCGGCCTGCGCTTCGGCCGCATCATGCACGTGGACCTGTCCGGCGCGGTCGCTGAACGGGCCCTTGTCATCCAACCCGTCGCCTACACCAGCGACGCAGTGTCCATCAATCCCAACGCCCGTCCAACGGGAGGGCAGGTAGGCCGGGTGGTGCTGGTGCGGTGAACTGTAGCGGCCCCCCTCCGGGGGGCCGAACGGCAGAACACCCTATCGAATGCCCGTGTCGTATGAGATTACGATCTCGTTGAACTGCCCGTCTTGAACCGTGACGGTCTGGAATGGGGCCGTGCCGATGCAGCACTCGTTCGGCTGCGGGTCGAGCTGGTAGTTCCCCGGCGGCAGTTCGACGCGAAACCGCCCGTCGTCGTCCGAGGTGAACCGCGTCACTTCGAACCCAAAGGGCTGGCGAACGATGACCGTCGCGGCAATGGGCCGGTCGTCGCAATCTTCGCCTTCCATCTGAAACGGACACGTCGGCCCGGCCAGGATGACGCCGTTGATACCGTTGTCGCCCCCAAAAAAGGGCAAGACGTCGCAGCCGCCCGCTACAAGCAGCAACAGACACACCAGCGATCGAAGGTACGGGCGGATTAGAACCACGATACTCCAAACGATTATAGGCAGGTGGTATGCGGAATCGAACCCGCGGGTTCCGCAGGTTCTCCTGACCCTGCGTTTCGCATATCCTGTGGCCAGGAAGAATGGCATCGCGGATTTCCATAATACGGCGTAAGGTGGCGCTTGGCCAGTATGAACTGACCGGGCACGCGAAAGACGAGATGGAACAGGACGGCTTCACCATCGACGACGTGAAATCGTGCGTCTATTCGGGTACAATAGTGGCAACGCAGCGGCACGGTGCTGGACCTCGGAAGGACGTGATCCACGGAAAGGCCGTTGATCGTCGTGGTATCGGCGTCGTTTGCCGCCTTACGTCCCTGGGAATTGTCCGGTTCATCACGGTTTACGCATTATGAGAACCAAATTCGACAAATGTGAATGTTGCGGCGGCCCGGTTCGTTCGCGTCGGGTCACGGTCGATCTTCGTCGGGGCGAGCGGCTCTACGTCTTTTACAACGTGCCGATCGGCGTTTGCACCAAGTGCGGAGAGCGCTATTACCCCGGCCCGGTCCTCGAAACGCTGGACGAGTTCGCTTCCAAGGCGATGAATGGGGCCAAGAAGATCTCGGTTCCGACCTTCGATCTGGCCGAGGCCATGTAGTCAACCCAATCGATGCTCGCCACGCACGTCCCCGGCGCGCCCGACCAACCCCGGGCTAACGGATACAGCCCCCTTGGGGGCATGGGAAACGACCCCTCTCGCTCCCAGAATTTTTTCTATGTGCAAACGAACGAAAACAAGCGAAAAACATTCGGACGGATTTGACCGAAGATCGCGTTCGCAGCCATACGCACTTCCCGCGCAAACCCATGCCGATGACCAGGGCGGTTCGTAACGTAAGCCTCGTGCCGAACTAATACCTAACTAATATAGCGCGGAATCCGAAAAAGGCAAGTCGGGCCATTGGGTTTTCTTTGTGTGGGCCCACTCGAAACTACCAACGCGTCCGGCAAAAGCTCGCCTTGCTCAAAAAGTCCTGAAGCTGACAGGGTTCTTGGAAAATACGAGTTGGGAGTGAGCTAGGGCGCGCCGTATTCCCATGTATCCCACTTAAATTTGCCACTATTCTCGATTCCCCCGAACAAAACGATCGATCCTCGGGCAGTGTCGTATACCATCGCGTGCTCATTACGACGCGACGGACCGGTAAAACTTGGAGTGCAGGTGCTACCATCCCAAGTCGAGGCGGGGCTTACTTTGTCTCGACGAAGAGTCGACATCCAAGAATTTCCATCCCACTCCCAAGTCAAGTTATTGAAGTTGTGGTCTCCTCCAAAGAGCATTGTCACGCCACGGCCGGAATCATACGCCATCGCAACTCCTGTACCGGGGCGGAATCCGTTATTGGCACGCAGCGTCCACGCGTTACCGTCCCATTCCCAAGTATCTTCAGAGTAACCGTAGTTTCCGTTGTCGTATTGGAATCCGCCAGTCAACACGATGACGGCGCGGCCAGAATCATACGCCATAGCGTGCCCAAGCCGCGGTGGTGGCCCAGTGGCGGTTCGCATTGTCCAAACGGTGCCGTCCCACTCCCAAGTCTCATCGCTAATATTAGGGAATTCTTCTGTTCGGCCCCCAAACAAGACGGTCACGCCGCGATCGGCATCGTAGGCCATTGCGTGCGCCCATCGGGGAGACGGCCCGACGTTGGTACGAAACAGCCAGGAGCTGCCATCCCACTCCCATGTCTCGCCGTTGGCGACGCCAGAATCGCTACTGCCCCCAAACATTACCGTTTTGTTGCGGCTTGAGTCATATGCCATTGCATGCCGCTGGCGGCCCGCGGGACCGCTGCTCGATTGTAGGGACCAAATGGTGCCATTCCACTCCCATGTTTCGCTACTAGGTAAAAAAGAATCACCTGTGTTGCCACCAAATAGCACCGTGACGTTTTGACTTGAATCATATGCCATTGCGTGTCGATTTCGGGGCGAAGGAATGGCGGGCGAGGGGGAGCGCTGTGTCCATATGTCGCCATTCCAGCTCCAGGTATCGGCTACAACGATGGCGCCTTGGCTAGGTGGGGTACCTATCACCCCCGCGAACAAAACTGATTCACCACGGCCGATATCGTAAACCATCGCGTGGTCACTGCGTGGCGACGGTCCACCTGTGGAACGGAGACTCCAGGTGCTCCCATTCCACTCCCACGTATCACCGTAAGATTGGGTACTGTGATAGCCTCCGAAAAGTACCGTGACAGCACGGAGGGAGTCGTAGGACATCGCGAGTAGGGAGCGGGCCGATGGTCCACTAGCGGATCGAAGTGTCCAAGTGATACCATTCCATTCCCATGTGTCGCCGTTGCCACTGCCACCAAACAACACTGTCACGCCACGATTGACATCGTAGGCCATCCCGTGTGTCGTGCGGGGAGATGGCCCAATGGTAGAGCGCAACGTCCAAGTGCTACCATCCCACTCCCACGTGCTGCCAAATGTAGTGCTCCCGGACCTTCCTCCAAATAGCACCGTCACGCCGCGAGCGCTGTCGTATGACATCGCGTGACCGAAACGGGGCGCCGGGCCAGCACTTGACCGTAACACCCAGGTGCAACCATCCCATTCCCACGTCTCGCCGTCAAATTGGCTATCGGTGTAGCCTCCGAACAGAACCGTGACAGCACGGCGGGAGTCGTAAACCATTCCGTGTGCAAAGCGAGGCGACGGCCCAACGGTTGAACGCAGTGTCCACTTAGTGCCGTCGAATTCCCACGTCTCACCAATAAAGTCTCCGCCGTCATAATTGCCGTAGCGGTACCCACCAAACAGGACCGTCACACCGCGCGCACTGTCGTAGCTCATTGCATGGTTATAACGAGGAGTGAGGAGGATGGGCCCCTTCCATCTGACTTGTGAAAGCTCATCAACTCTTCCAATCGCGAGTTCCTCATGAAAATGCTGACCCAGCGCAGGAGGGGAGAATCCGAAAGCAACTAAGACAATCCAAATTATCGACCTATCGAATACGAACGAATTTCTGATTCGATCCATAGTCTCCAGCCCCTGAATCTTCCCCGATCGCGAGCCTGTTAAGTGCCGAGCAGGTGCGTTTACCCATGAATGCCTCGATCGATAGCTTTCATCATACCGTTTGGAAGGCGAATGTTCCATGTTCGCCCTCCCGAAACACGTTCCAAAACGAGCGAATTCAGAGCCAGAGGCCGTGCTTTTTGTGGAACCCCGTAGGGAGTCATCTTCTACGTGCCTTTCCGGTATAATGCCCTCGTTCGCGGCCAGACAAGGCGGCAGCCGAGGGTGGCTGCTCCACAAGTACCAGGAAGCGCACCATGACCGTCCACACGCCCGTAGCCCCGACAACAGAGCAAAGACCTCAAGCAAGCGCCGCTGCCCCAACCGCTACGCCCACCCCCGACCGCCGCCACCACAAGCCCACCCTCTTCGACAACGTCATCACCCAGTTCAACAAGGCCGCTGATCTCATGCGGCTCGATCCCGACATCCGCAAGATCCTCGCCATGACCGCCAACGAGATCGCCGTCAACTTTCCCGTGCGCATGGAGGATGGCCGCATCGAAATGTTCACGGGCTATCGCGTCCAGCACAACAACGCCCTCGGCCCCTACAAGGGCGGTCTGCGGTATCACCCCTCCGTCGATATCGACGAGGTCCGGGCACTGGCCGCGTGGATGACGTGGAAGACGGCGCTGGCCAACATCCCCTTCGGCGGGGCGAAGGGCGGCATCCAGTGCGATCCCAAGAAATACACGATGCACGAGCTGCAGCGGATCACCCGCCGCTTCACCTACGCCCTCGGCGAGAACATCGGCCCGGATTACGACATCCCCGCGCCGGACGTGAACACCAACCCGCAGATCATGGCGTGGATCCTCGACACCTATCTCTCCACCATCCCCGCGCACGACCGCCAGCGCTGCACCCACGTCGTCACCGGCAAGCCGATCGTCTCCGGTGGCAGCCAGGGCCGGGACAAGGCGACCGGTCAGGGCGTCGTGTTTCTGATCGAGCAGTGGGCCAAGGACAAGGGCGTCGATCTGACGCACGCGTCGTACATTGTGCAGGGCTTCGGCAACGTCGGCTCATGGGCGGCGCGGCTCCTGGCCCCACACGACTCGACGCTGCTGGCCGCGGAGGACCACACCGGTGCAATCGCCAATGACGAAGGCCTGCACCCCGACCATCTGGCCGAGCACGTCCGCGCGACCGGCGGAGTGAGGGGTTTTGCCGGCTCCAAGCCGATCGACCACGAGACGTTTTTGAAGACCAAGGCCGACATCTTCATCCCCGCCGCATTGGAGAGCCAGATCACCAGGGACACGGCCCCCTGGCTCAACGTGAAGCTCGTCGCCGAAGGGGCGAACGGCCCGACCGACCCCGAGGGGGACGCGATCCTGCAAGAACGCGGCATCGACCTCATGCCGGACTTCCTCTGCAACTCCGGCGGCGTGATCGTTAGCTACTTCGAATGGCTCCAGAACAAGCGGAGCGAGTTCTGGGATGTCGAGGAAGTCGATACGAAGCTGCGCAAAAAAGTCCTCGCCGCCTATCGCAAGGTCCGCGACAAGGCCGCCGAATTGAAGACCGACTGGCGGACGGCGGCGTACATCGTCGCCATCACCCACATCGAGACGGTCTATAAGGAACGCGGGATTTTCCCGTAGCGTCCGCCCTCTGTGGCGGACGACGAGACATCTCGCAATTCGCGGTCTTTCCGTCGGCCCCGACGGAGCGGGGCCGCGACAAAAAAATCACAACCGCGCCCGGCCGCATCCCCCGGGTCACTCGACCAGCAACTGCACAAACGGCAAGATGTCGCCCGTATTGATAATCGTATTCAGGTCCGCGTCCGCGTTTTCAATCAGGCAGTGAGGATAGGCCACGTTGTAGGCGGCGGGATTCAGCAGCGCCAGAGTAAACGCGCCAACGTCCATCCCATCGTTTCGTCCGTCGCAGTTCATGTCACCCTTGACCGCCGGCCCGCGGTTCTTCCATACGTTGACGAGATCGGCAATCTCATCGGTCAAGACCAAGTCCAGATCGCGGTCGTTGTCGATATCGAGCATGATGGCACAAGACGGATTAGACACTGCGTCGAAGTCCTGATCGGACGTAAAGGCGCCCGCCCCATTATTCGTATAGAGACGCCAGAAGCCTCCGGAGAAGCTCGACAGCACCCAATCTAGATCGCCGTCTCCGTCGAGGTCGCCCAGATCGGTGGCGATGCAATGGATGGATATTGCTGCAATGATCGGCGCGCCCAGCCCGCCGGCGCCATTGCCAAGGGCGATCGCGCCGTTCTGGCTGTAGCTGTTGGCCGCGGTGACGTCCATGTTGCCATCGGCGTTCACGTCGCCGCCGGCCAGCATCCAGACGGCCCCGCCCGCCGACGTCGGGGGCTGCGGCGTGAACGTGCCGTTGCCATTGCCGAGGTGGACAATCAACGTGTGGGAGCCTTGCGCCCCGACGACAAGATCGTAGAGACCGTCGTTGTTCATGTCCGCGGAAATCAGGCCGTATTCGTTGGAGCCCCCGCCCTCGAAAAAGGTGGCCGGACCGAACACACCGCTTCCGTTGTTGATCATCAGCGCGACGTTGCCCGACCCGGTGTTGGTGACGGCGATGTCCAGATCGGCGTCGCCGTCCACGTCGAGCACGGCGAGACCGTGCGGAGTGTTACCGACGGCGACTTCCTGGGCGGGCGAGAAGGTGCCGTCGCCGTCACTCAGGGCGATCCACGCACTGTGGGAGGAAGAAGCCGCCGCCGCGATGTCCACGAACCCGTCGTTGTTGAAATCGCCGGGCTCGTTCGGGCTGGCCTCCACGCCGATCGGCAGGGGCGGCGTGAGGAAGGGGTCGTATAGGCCGGTTCCGTCGGCCTTGTTCATGAAGACGCGGAGGTCGTGGCTGTCTTCATTCACGGTGGTGAGATCGAGGTAGCCGTCGTTGTTCAGGTCGGCGCCCATCGCGCCGTAGATTCTTGTGTTCGAGGTGCCCGGAGGAGTTCGGTTGGACATGACGGCGATCGAATTGAACTCCCGGGCTGCCGGCGCAGCGACCGTCCAGAACTGATAGGCGTATCCGCCGGGCCGGAGCGGCGCGGTGTCCGCGGCCAGGATGCCCGTCGAGAGATTAACGTAGACGATCTCGCCGGCAGAGTACGAACCCCCCGCCTGCGGCGTAAAGGTCACGGTCTGATCTCCGTTGGAAAAACTGAATGTGCCGGACATCGGCCCGCTCCATCGGCCCGCGACGCGAAAGCTGTTTGGAGTGATGGAAGGCGGCGAGACCGCCCGATCGAAGGTAATGCTGATCGGCGTGTTCAGCGGGGCGGTCAGCGCGTGCCGCGAGGGAGAGACCGAGACGACTTGCAGGTCGACCGCCGCGGCGTGGGTCGTGCTAAAGAGGACGATGACGGCGATGATTGATTTTTTCGCGGACATTATTTGCTCCCTTCTGGAATGGTTCTTTCCCGCCCGCGCGGCGGATGGAAGCTGCGGCATGTCACTGCGATACTACGGACAAACCCCGTTGGTCAGCAGCATCATATCAACCAGAATCTGCGTGTCCTGCCCGTCGATCAGCAGATCGCCGTTGAGATCGCCCACGCATGGTATTACCTGTGGGGCCGCCGGGTTGCTGCGCACGCTACCGCACGAATTCGCGACTACGCAATCATACGCCGCGACCTCTGCCATGGTGATCGGATTGATGGTCAGCGTATGTGTATTGACGCCGGAATAGGGTCCGACGTTTGCCAAATTGACGCCGTTTGCCCGCCATTGCCACGAGAATGGCCCGTTGCCGGTCGCGGATGCCGTGAATGATGCCATCTGGCCCACGTTGACGGCCACGCCCAGCGGACTGTTGATGATCGTCGGCGGTCCCGGGCCTTTGTAGCGCCAGGCATCTCCCAAAAACCCGGTGCCGGGAGTGCCGCCAAACAAGAACGCCTCTTGTCGATCAATGTCGAACGCCACCGCCCCGGAATATCTCGCCGTCGGTCCGGAACTCGTGACCCAGTTCCAGATCGCGCCATTCGCTTCCCATGTGTCGTTCTTTGGGACCCCGTCCGTTCCGCCGAACACCATCATTCGGCCGCGTAGTGAATCAAAGCACATCATGTGTCCGTAGCGCGGGCTCGGCCCCGATCCGCAGACCAGGACCCACGAAGTCCCGTTGAACTCCCACGTGTCCCCGCGCGGCGTGGTGCCGGCCTCCAATCCTCCGAAGAGAACGATCCGTGAGCGGGCCTCGTCGAACGCCAACGGAAGCGCATACCGGGCGCTGGGGCCCGGGGCGATCACCTGCGTCCACGTCGTACCGTTCCATTCCCACGTGTCGGCCTTGGAAAGGCCGTCAAAACCGCCAAAGAGCACGACTTTGCCCCGAACCGCGTCAAATGCCAGGCCGGGCAGGAATCGGGCGGTCGGACCCGTATTGGATTTCTGCACCCACGCGACACCGTCCCATTCCCAGGTATCGCGGCGGAAGCTGAATCCAAAACCGCCGAACAGCACCACCTTTCCTCGGACGCTGTCGTAGGTCATCGCGTGCAGCGAGCGCGCCGCCGGGCCGGTCGTCGCGACCAAGGCCCACGCGGACCCATCCCATTCCCATGTGTCCGCAAGATTACCTCCGGCGTTCTGGCCACCGAACAAGACCGTCCGTCCGCGGGCCGCGTCATAGGCCATGGCGTGATAGTTGCGTGCGGAAGGCGCCGGTCCCGGCGAACCGGTCCAGACGCCGGTGCATTGCGCCGACGCCCGCGTATTGCCCGTCATTGCGAGGATGGTGCAGAGTGCGAATATCGCCGCGCGCGGCCTGGCCGGGCGGCCCGGCTGGACCTGAATTGACGTCGAATCAAACAAGTTGCAACCCTCGTGGGCAGGGGCGCAGACGTCGCGGAGTCACTACAGGGGATTTAATTTGGTTGTTTGAGGCTTCCGCTGGCTTTCCCCTCAAACAAGTGCCGACCAACGGCGTTTCCCGATCCGCCGCTTATCATAACACATTGGTTTTCGTAACGCCAAGAAAATGGAGGATTGGGAGCCTGCAGGCGACAAAGATTTGACGAGCAGATTTGGATTTTGTACGTCAGAAACAGAAAAGCCCCCGATCGTTTTGCGATCGGAGGCTTGGATTGCAAACAACAGCCGGGGCGACCAGCACTTCGTTAAGCGGTCCTACGCCTTCGAATCAGGCCGAGTCCGCTCAGTGCGAGGAGCGCCAGGGTCGATGGCTCGGGAACAAACTCGTAAACGACCGTGACCGATCCATCGGCAACCACCGGCGTATAGCCGATTTCAACGCCGCTGACCGCGCCATAGTCGAAGAACTGATCAATATTGGCGAGGACGTCAAAGGTCCCCGCGCCAACGTAGCCGGCCCAAAACGTGCTACATACAAATCCGCTGTCGCTATCCGTCGCGGCACCGCCGTTGAGCTGGGCGCCGTCCGGAGGGGTGGGATCAAAGTCGTTAGCGCCGTCGCCGATATTGGGATCCAAGTCGAAGGAAGCAATCGTCTCCGCGGTGACCATTCCGACGACCGGGATAAACGGACACGCCAGCAGGCCGACATCCACCGAGGAAATGGCGCCTTCCGCGCCGATGTGGGCGTCCACGTGGGCGGGATTCGGCGAGTCGTTATCGATAATCAAAATGCCGCCATCCACGTTCAATTCGAGCGAGACCTCGACCGAAACGAGATCAACAAGGTTGCCGTTGAACTGGTTAAACGTCAGTGTCGCATCGTAGTCCGGAATTTCCGGACCAAACGGGATCGTCTGAGTGATGGTCGGAAACGCCTGAACGGCGCTGGACCAACTCAACGAAACGCCTGCGATAAGGCTTAAGTATCTTGAGAGCTTCATGCATTCCCTTCCCATGCCAAGCCGCACTGAGGACAGCCGGGCCGCTTCTTTCCTATTGCCACTCGCTGCGCGGGATAAGACCTCGCGCAACCATTATCGAGTGATAATAACCGAAATCGCCGTCGTAAGTCAATACTTTCACTTGGTCATATTGGCACGGACGAACGACGCCCGAGATTATGCCTAAACACTTTGATTATAGATAGTTAGGAAGAAAACGGCCCCGTAGGCGGTCAAAGGGCACTGTTCGACCCTAATTGTTCCGCCGCCCCATGACCAACGAAGCGTAATAAAGAAAAGTGAGTAGCGCTGTGATCGCCGCGGCGACATAAGTCAGTGCGGCGGCGTTCAGCACTTTGCCGACGATGGCATCTTCCTCGTGCGTCACCATCCCCTGCGTTGTCAGAATCGCCCGGGCCCGACGCGAGGCATTGAACTCGACAGGCAGCGTCACCAGCGTGCAAAGGACCGACACGCCAAAAATGGCTAAACCGACGAACGCCAGCGGTCGAAAAGAGGAAACGACTATACCCGCGATGATCAGCAGATACGCAAGTTGTGGGCCGTAAGCCGCGACAGGAACCAGGCCCGATCGTAGAGCAAGCGGCGTGTAGTGGGTAGCGTGTTGAATCGCATGACCGACTTCGTGCGCCGCAATTCCCAGAGACGCCAGGGTGCGACCTTCATAGACATCGGGGCTGAGCCGCAGCACGCGATTTCGTGGATCGTAATGGTCCCCCAACATGGACGGCGTCTGCTCAACGATCACATCCCGAATCCCGTGCGAATCCAGAATCTGCTCGGCACATTCGGCCCCCGAAAGCCCGCTCCGTGCTCGATATTGCCCGGCCTGGTGATAGGCGGACTTGACTTTGGCCTGTGCCCACAAGGCCAGCAAAAGGCCCGGCGCCAGGAATAACAAATACATCGGATCAAAAAAGAACATGGTTATCTCCAGACCGACCACCGTCGTATGGTGGAATGATAGTCGTAGCGACTGAAATGGGCCGTAGAAGAATAGGCGATTTTTGTAATCGCGGCCGAACTTAAACGGCCGTCACTTCCTTCGTCTTCGCGTTCATCAGCTCGTCGAGCATCGCCTCATATTTCTTGGTCAGCTTGTCGATGTCCTCGTGGCCCTTCTTGGCGGCATCTTCCGGCATATCGCCCGCCTTTTTTTCCGCGTCGATCTTTTGAATCGCGTCCCGCCGGGCATTGCGCAGCGCGACCTTCTGCGCCTCGGCCATCTTCTTGACCTGCCCGGCGATCTGCTGCCGACGCTCGCCCGACAGCGCCGGCACGGGCAGCCGGATCACCTTTCCGTCCGACTGCGGATTGATGCCGACGTCCGCCTCCTGGATTCCGCGCTCAATGTCCTTTAACGTCGTCGGGTCGAACGGCTTGACGAGGATCAGGCTGGCATCCGGCGTCGTGATCGTCGCCAGCGCCTTGAGTTCCATCGCCGTGTCGCCGTACGCCGACACCTTGACCTTCACATGCTCGACAAGCCCCGGTGACGCGCGGCCCGTGCGTACCCCGCGGTACTCGTTCTTCAGGAACTTCACCGCCTTGTCCATGGCATCCTCGGCCTCAAACTCAATCTCGTCATACGGCATAATCAGGACCTCCGGGAAAGGTATCGGCCGATATCTTATCCCTTGCCGCCGTCGACACCAGCGACACCCCGACCGCTAACCGCGCGGCCGGTCAATAACCAATCTACCTGATTTGCCCGGATCGCCGGCCAATCTTACGTTTTACTCACGTAAACGAGCACGCCAGGCGGAGCGGCTCGCGCCTTTTCCAAACATCCTCGCAATGGAGCATCGAGTATGGTTACCAAGAAGTTCGCGCGCGCCCGCAAGGCGATGGCGGTGGCCCTGTCGGCAACCCTCTTTACGGGCGTCGCCCAGGGTGGCGGTTGTACGGTGAATGTGGATGAGAATCTTCTCCAATCGCTCACTTCCCTACTGGAAAATGGAAGTGTGCAGGGAAATTTTCACTTCAATAACCACGGTCCTGACCAGGACGACGTCGCCGACGAACCCGATGCCGGCGACACCGACGACAGCCCCGACGATCCGGTTTGACACAAGCCGCCTTGGACCCACGGCTTCCTCCCCGGCCGTGCCGCTTCGGCGCCCAGTGTGCCGGGGCCGCACGGCCCCTTCCTTTCTACATGCCTTGGATCAGCCGCGCTCGCGGGTGCGATGCCTCTCCTCTGGCGGAAGCCAATCGGATTCAAATCGTCGTCAATCTGTTTGTCAGTGAAACGGCGCGCCGCTACGATGAGCGTGACGTAGTGCATCTGACGTTCTTAGGCAAAGTGTCAGGTGGATCCGGGGCATGCTGCGTATTTTTGAGTCCTTCCTCGCAATGGAGTGATGGCCCATGACGATTCTCAAGTTAGCAGGTAAGCGGCGGTTGATTTCCTCGGGCATGGCGGTCGCGTTTGCCGCCAGTGTCTTTCAGACCAGTACCTGTTCCGTCACCCTCGACCAGGCGACGCTTGATCAACTCAGCGGCATCGTCGACAACGTGAACATCATCTTCGTCACTGATGGAGATAATCATCATGACGATCACGATGACGATTGGGATGGCCACGACGACCATGACTGGGATGGCGACGATCACGACGATTAGCTTTAGCAACGCCTTTTTGTCCTTGGTGGGAGCGCGGCCACACAGCCGCTGATTCGTTGCGGGGCCCCCTTCCCAGGGTTTCCGCCGCTTGACCTCGGCCATTCCCACTCCCAGAATCCTCCGTAGACATCGCGCGGGCGATGTCTCCAGCGAATCATCAACGGAGGATACCCATGACACTTCGATTCCCAATTGCGTTCATTGTGCCCGCCTTTGCGCTGATTCTTTTCGCCGCACCGGCCGCGCGCGCGGATGACGACATCGTCGTCGTCAAGGTCCAGGGCCAGGGCATCGACGAAGACAGCGCCGTCAAAGACGCCCTCCGCCGCGCCATCGAGACAGGGGGCAAGAACGAGATCTTCAGCAAGTCGCAGTCCAAAGATTACGCTTTGGAATACGACGTCGTCCTCTCCCGCGCCAACGGGATCGTTACGGACCATAAGATCCTCAGCAAGAACACCGCCCAAGGCGTCACCACCGTTCAGATCGAAGCAAAGGTCAGCAAGAAGCTCCTGGACGCCACATGGGGCGAAGTTGCCATCCTCCTCAAACAGCTCGGCCGCCCCAAGATCATGATCATCTTCACCGAGATCATCCACGACGTGACGCGCGTCGAGGAAAACCGCGAGATCATTCAATTGGACAGCATCCTCGGCGCCGCCATCGAGCGCAAGCTACTCAAACTCGGCTTCAAGGTCGTCAACTCCGGTCAGATGAAAGAGATCGACCGCAAGAAGGCCGAAGTCGCGACCGCGGAAGGCGACATGTCCGCGCTCAAGGCCCTCGCCATGAACTACGGCGCGCAGGTCTATATCAAGGGCGTCTCCCGCGCCTCCGGCCCCGAGCAGACGACGGCCGCGGGCATCAACCTCAATATGTGGGAGACCGACGTCACGATTCAGGGCTTCTGGACCGAGACGGCCGATGCGATCTTCACCAACACCATGACCGGCGTCCGCGGCGGCTCACGCGTCCCCGGCCCGGCCGGCGGTCGCCAGACACTGGAAAAGACAGGTCAAAAACTCGCCGATGCCAGCGTCTATGACCTGCTCGAGTCCTGGACCCGCGGCACGGCCGGCGGCGTCGGCGACATCATCATCGAAATCGGCAACGTCGCGGACATCAAGCAGGGCATCGCCATCAAAAAGGCGCTCCAGGAAATCCCCGGCGTCGAGGAAATCGTCAAGGACGGCGTCAAGGGCGTCGTGAAGTTCACCGTCCAGACCAACATGACCGCCGAGACCTTCACCGAGCACCTGGCCGAGGCCAAGTTCGAAGGCTTCGAGCTGGACATCGAGGATCAGAAGGCCAAGACGATCGTGTGCAAGATCAAGTAGCTCCCTCTCCCTCTTAGGGAGAGGGCCGGGGTGAGGGTTCGAGTACCAGCCGGCGCCCCTGTCGACAGAATGCCGTCAAATCAGAGCCGCGACCGTAAGGGAGCGCCGCGCGTAGCTTCAGCGTGCGTGTGTCCAAACTCGTCGATCGGAATCTAACAAGCCTAACTACTGTACGTCATGGACATCACTGTAGAGGCGATCTCTGTTGACGACATATCGCCGCTGCGAGAATCCTACCGTCGCGAGATGAACTGCCAGATCATCCACGACTCGCTTCATTCCCGCGCGGGATGGACGCAGCCCTACCTCTTGTCGGCGGGCGGCGAGACGGTCGGGTATGGCGCCGTCGCCATCGGCGGACCGTGGCAAGGCAAGCCCACCATCTTCGAGTTCTACATCCTTCCGGAACATCGCTCGCGCATCTTCGAAATCTTCGAGGCATACTTGGCGGCGTCGGAGGCCGTCGCCATCGAAACGCAGACCAACGACGTCCTACTGACCGTCATGCTGCACACATACGCCAACGACGTGACCAGCGAAAAAATTCTCTTTCACGACAAGGCGACGACAGCCTTGGCCATCCCCAACGCGGTCTTTCGCCCCGCCGTCCCCGACGATGCCGCGCAGTTGTCTGCGCACGAAATGGACCCTCACGCAAATTGGGTGGTCACGCTCGATGGCTCGCTCGCCGCCGCCGGCGGAATCCTCTTTCACTACAACCCGCCCTACGGCGACATCTTCATGAAAGTCGCGGAGCCTTTCCGCCGCCGCGGTCTCGGCGCCTACCTCGTTCAGGAACTAAAGAAGGTCTGCTACGAAGGGGGCCATGTCCCTGCCGCGCGATGCAATACGGACAACTTTGCCTCTCGCAGGACCCTGCAGAAGGCCGGCTTCGAACCCTGCGGGCACATTCTTCGCGGGTCACTGCGTCCTTAGATCCTGCTTATCGAATCCGCCAACAGCGAATCATGGCTAACCTACAGGCAGCGAATCGCGACCAGCGTCTGATCGTCCGTCGCCGGCGCATTCCCGCAGAATGAAGCCACCTCCGCTCGAATCCGAGCGATGCATTCCTCCGCCGGTCTTCCGACAGACGCCAGGAGCAGCCCGTCCAGCCGATCAACGCCAAACATCTCATGCGGTCGCATGTTGTTCCCCGGGGCCATCGCCTCCGAGATGCCGTCAGTATAGAGCAGCAGCACATCCTCCGATCCCATGGTGACGACCGCCTGAGTGAACGTTTGCCCTTCCACGATTCCCAGGGGAAGCGACCCGGCATCGTCGAGCGACAGGACCCGCCTGTCGTGCGCCAGCCGCGGTGGATTATGCCCGCCGGCGGAATACGTCAGCGTCCGCGCAGCCGGATCGAGCACGGCGTAAAACGCGGTGACAAACGTCCCATTGCGCGTATAGGCTCTGGCCAGATGATCGTTGAGGTACGAAAGCAACGCGGACGGCGGGGTATGCGTACCCGGCTGCGCGTGCGCCAGCGCGTGGGTGATCGCCATCAACACCGCGGCCGGTGTCCCGTGGCCGGAAACGTCGGCGATGAACAGTCCCCATCGGCCATTCGGGAGCGGGAAAAAATCGTAGTAGTCGCCGCCGGCTCGGGCGCTGGTGACATAGTGGGCGGAGAGTTCGAATCCCGCGATCTCGGGCAGCCGGGCAGGGAGAAGCGATCGCTGAATGGCGCCGACCACTTCCAACTCCCGGTCCAACTCGGTCATGGCCGCGCTGAGTTGATTGCGCAGGACGAGGTTCTGCGTCCCCCGGCCGAACAGACCGGCCTGCCAGTGCATCATCGGGATAAACGAGCGGTCGATCTCGGCGCCAGCCGGGGCCAAGTTGATGGAGACGTTCAGGGCCTCGCCGCCGTCATATTGCGGCAGCGCGACCAGCGATTGAAACCCCTCGAGATAAAACCACGCCGGATCGTCGCGCTTCAGCCGGCTCGGAAGATCATCAATAATGACGGGCTTATTGGCGTAGGCAATTTCTCCCACCAATCCTCCCGAAAGTTTCGGAAGGCGGTCGCGCTGCGTCCACGGGTTGAAATGTTCAGTGAAGCGGGACGAGCGCGTGACCAGGAAGTACGGCGGCTCGACCCCTCGCCGCGAGACGGCCATGTAGTCGTCCCCGCTTGGCAGCAAGTCGCCGATGCCGTCCCAATAGATGTTGACCAGTGTCTCGGGATCGGTCACGCCGGAGATGGCCTTCATCGTGCGGTCGATGATGGCCAATTCATCCTGCCAGGGGAGTCGTTTCGTTGGCATCGTGCGTATTGTAGCGGGGTCCTCTCGTGGTTCGAGGTGACGCTATCGATTGCCGCCGCTCGCATGCAACATCCATGATGTCCTTGGCTGTCAAAGATCAGGAGTAGCCGCTAGTTGAATCCTCGGGACGGAAAAGTGCCCGAGGATTTAACTTCACCCCGGCTCATCCGTTCTTTTCATAAACTGGCTTCGCCCCCAGCCCCTCATACTGCCCCAGCTCCTCCTTGATAAACACCGACGTGTGTACGATCTTGTCCTCGTCGTTCAACTCGATTGAAAACAAGCCCCCGACCTTTTTCTCAAAGATCACCACAAAGCTCGCCCCGTTCCGCGCATCCCCGCCCATGCCCATCTTCCCGAATCGGATCATCCCGCGCTGCGGCGGATACGCCCGCTGAATCGGCCCGAACCGCAGCACCTGCGCCGTAAACATGTCCCGCCACCAATCGATTGCATTCGCCCACGCCTCGTCCGTGTGCAGCGCCCGGTACGCCTTTTTGTCGCGGTCATTGATCGCCGCGACCAGTTTCCTCGCCACGGCGTCATACCGCGCCTGCTCTGCCTTCGTCAGCGCAGGAGGCTCAGGCGGCTTCGTGTCCTTCGACTTTCGTTCGCTCGCCGGCGCCGAGCCCGCCTCCCACCCTACGCTCGGTCTCGGCGCCGAATCTCCGGCGGTACGCGAATTCTCGCCTCCACCCGCCATCTCGTCAGATTCCTGTGCCGACGATGGCACATTCTGACTTGGGGTGGCTGACTCTGCCTCCTTATGTTGACAGCCCGCGCACAATAGAACGAACGCCATCCCCATCCAGGAATGCAGCATAAGACGGGCCGGCACTAGTCTCAGCGTGATTTCGAAGCGCATCATGAACTTAGAGACGTCGGTCGCACCAGCATCCGGTCAAAACACCCACTCGAATTAATCCGCGGCACCGGCTGCGTGGTCCCCTTTTGACACCACCGACCGCGAGTCTATGATCTCTATTGCTCGCCCCCACTGCCCGCCTAGGAGGAACACAATGACCTCGTCTCCTGTATCACGGCGTGGAACGACCGTCGTTGAATTGCTATTTCTGTTGTCCACGCTTTCCCTGCTGGTCGCCGTCGGCGTCCCCGAGGTCCTCAGCGCCGACCGCGCCCGACAGCGGCACCAATGCACCTATCGACTTAAGGTATTGGCCCAGGCGGCGACCTACTACAGCCAGACCAACGACAGCTGGATCCTCGGCTCGCCGAATACGTCGGGGGCTTATCTGACGCCGGATACCCTATACGCCTACGGACACGCCGTTCAAGTGTGGGACTTCATGGGCCCATTGGCGGAATTCTTTGGACTCGGTTTCACCCTTCCGCCTGATCAACCCGCAAACAACGCGGCGCTCATCGAACGGTTTAATCAGATTCGCAACTCACTTGTATTTCAATGTCCCGCAAATGGTTTCGTCGCCAATCACTTTTACGGACCCAATGCGGGAACCGGCCCGATGATCAGCTACAACACGGCGAGATACCAACTCTATATGGAAGGTCACTCGCCGTATGACGACGGAGTCACGACTTACCCTAATAATGCTGAAGAGCGGCTGCCGGATTCTTTTGTGCCACGCGTTGATCGAATGGGCGATCTTTCACAAAAAGTCTGGATAGCAGACGGCGCTCGTTATTCAGATGTATACACGCCTCCGGACTACGATCTTAGCGTGCGTCCTCGTTGGGGAGGCTCCTTCGCGGATATTTCTTCCTATTCAACAATGACGCGTTCCTGGGATCGAAGTCGCGCACCTGGGAATGGGTATCTTGGTTCACGGGAGCCGCGGCGCTACGCCTTTCGCCACGCCGACAACGATCCCCCCGTCGGCGCACCCGGCGACGCCTTCAAGCTCAACCTCGCCTTCCACGACGGCCACGTGGAAACCCAGGGCGATCTAACGTCCTCGAACCCGCACCAGTGGCTTCCCACGGGCAGCAGGCTCGGCCCTTCGACTATTTTCCCGGATACGCGCCAGTTCTTTGGGATATTCGATACGATCGATATCAACTAATAGCCGTCAATCCGCGAACCCGCGACGGTAGTCACTCCAGCCGCGCCCGAAGGACCTTCGCCTTCACTCCATCCGCAAGACCAAAGAAGTCAGTTACTTCCCCTTCCCCGCTCGATAGCTTGTCAACAACAGGTCTTCATCCTGCACCAGCCCGATCCCCGGCGCATAAATCTTGTAATCCCGCTCACTCGGATTCAGGCCCGACGTCTCCTCTACCTTTAGGCAATCCTTGAACTCGCCCGCGGGCGTTTTCAGCGTGACGTCGTCGCGCAGGATCTCCGCCCGGTCCATCGCGTTCGGGGCGATCTCCTGGTAATGCCGCGCGCCTATTAACGTCGTGCCCGGCATGAGGATCCCGGCCTTCGAGTCTTTCTCATCGGCCCGCCACGCCCCCTCGTGCTTGACGATCTTGTCGTTGCGATAGATATCCACCTCCTCGCCGAAGTAGAACACGTCCCCGTGCTCCTTGCAGATCGCGAAGAAGTTCCGCGACACCTCCTTCAGTTTCCCGTTCTCCTCCTCCCGCTCCTCCACGACGCGCGTCTCTACGTCGCCGATCTTCCGCGTCTCCTCCTGCACCGTGATCGCCACCTTCTCACGGGCGCTCTGGAGCACCAGCTGATGACCCGGCTCCAGGACGAAATAGCGGTTCCGCCCGACCGTCGCGAACGTGCAATGCTCCTGATGGAACGAGTCGGTCCACTTCTTGTCTTTTTGATCGCGCGGAGGCGCGCCCCCAAACGTCTTCTCATCGATCTCGATGATCTCCCCGGTGGGCGAGACTTCCACCTCGTATTCCCGTCCGCCGAGCCGCACATAAACGTCGTACTGCCCCGGGTCCTCGCCCTCCAGCTCGCGTTCCACCTTCCAGATCACCCCGTCGGGCACGGCCTTCTCCACGGCCGCGCGGATATTTGCAGGCAGCTTGCCGGGTTCGATGATTGTCTTGCGTTCCTGCGCCGAGACCGGCGCGGCGAGCACGGCCGCAAGTGCGCCCGTACCAAGGTGCAGCCAAAACGAGTTCCGCCAATGTGTCAGGGGGTTCATGGTGACTCTCCTTATGCCTGGAAGTAGCGCGCCGTCGCGTGCGGACGCCCCATCCCACACGCGCGACCGTCACGATTCTACCGCCGGTGGATGGAAAGGCCCAAGGGCAAACCCCGGCTACGCAGGCCGCGCCCGAAAAACCTTCGCCTTCACCCCATCCGCCCGAACCAGCACCCGCAGTGCCCGCCCGCAAGACGGACACCGCCCCAGATACTGCCGCTCCTCCCTCCGCCGATACACCCGCGCATAAACCCCGCAGCACTCGAAGTGAATTCCTATCCACGGCCGCGCGTCAGACTCGACCGACGCTTCTTCCGCGGACGACACAACATCCAACCGATAGTCCGATGCCTCCGCCATAATGGCCCTATCGACCGTCCGCCACTCTTGTTTTGACGTTTTGACTTTTTGACTTTTTGGCGTTTCCATCCTCCCGATGCCCCCCGCCCGCAAAACCCTCTTCGCCGGCTCCATCCTCGCCGGTGACCTCCTCCATCTCGCTGGCGCGATCGACGTCTGCCAGAAGGCCGGCGCCGACCTCCTCCAGCTCGACATCTGCGACGGTCACTTCGTCCCCACGATCAGCTTCGGCGAGGAAGTCGTCCGACGCACCTGCCAAGTCGCCAAGCTCCCCGTCGAAGTGCATCTCATGGTCAGCCGCCCCGAAGACTGGCTCACCCGCATGGCCGGCTGCGGTCAGTTCCGCATGATCTTCCACATCGAAGCGAGCCGCCGCGCGATGGGCACCATCCAGGCCATCGCCAAAGCCGGCTGGGAACCCGGCATCGCCCTCAACCCCGAGACCGCCCCCGCCGCCATCGAGCCCGTCCTGCCCTACGTCAAAAACGTCTGCATCATGGGCATCGCCCCCGGCTTCGCCGGTCAGGCCATGCTCGACACGACATTCCCCCGCATCACCGAAATCCGCCGCCTCATTGAAACGACCAAATCCCCTGCCTCGATCACCGTGGACGGCGGCGTAAAAAAGGACAACGCCCGCCGCCTCGTGGACGCCGGTGCCGACATCCTCGTCGTCTCCTCCGGCATCTTTCAAAACGCCAAGCCCGAAGAGAGCCTCCGCGAGATTCGTCAGACACTGTAGCGACCGCCATCCCGGCCGCCGCGGTGCCTAACAAGGAGAAAGTCATGATTAAGAGCGGCAGCGTCAACGTCTACGTCTCCGACATGGACCGTGCCATCAAGTTCTACACTGATGTCCTCGGCATGAAGCTGATCATGAATGCCGGCGGTCACTATGCCCAAATTGCGGCCGGCGGCGGGCTCGTCCTCGGCCTGCACCCGGCCTCTCCCCAGGCCCCCAAGCCCGGCACGCGCGGCTCGATCAGCATCGGTCTCGCGCCCGACCGGCCCCTCGACCAGGCCGTCGCCGAACTCACCAAGCGCGGCGTCGCCTTCCGTGGGCCCGTCGTGAACGACCCGCCGGTCCAGCTCGCTTTTTTCGGCGACCCCGATGGCAACGAACTCTACCTTGTGGAATTCAAAGCGCCGCAATGACCCGCGCCCGATACGGTTGGAGGGCAGCCGCCCTCGGCCGCTTTCTTGGCCGGTGTCCCCCGGCCTCGACCGCGCTACCCCCCGCTTGACGCTTTCGGCCCTCCCCGGTACAAAATTAACCCTTGCGGCGACCTGATTTTCGCACCGGCCAGATGCTAAACTCGTCGACGCAAGGAACAGTTGCCTCCCTATCCGGTCGGACCGCCAGCGGTAATGGGCCGCGGGGTCGGATGGGGGCGCAAGGGCCGATTTTGATTGGAGTAGTCGCTTGAAGAATATCTATGTTGGCAATCTCTCGTTCTCGACCACCGAAGACGCACTTCGCGAGGCCTTCGCCGCGCACGGCTCGGTTTCCAAGGTCTCGCTCGTCCGCGATCGCGACAGCGGCGAATCGCGCGGCTTCGCCTTCGTCGAGATGGACAATGACGCCGAGGCCCAGGCGGCCATCACCGCCATGAACGGCGCCGATCTGGACGGCCGCAGCCTCAAGGTCAACGAAGCCCAGCCCAAGCCCCCGCGCTCCGGCGGTGGCGGTGGTCGTGGTGGCTACGGCGGCGGTGGTGGTGGTCGCGGTGGCTACGGCGGTGGCGGCGGTGGTGGAGGTCGCGGCGGCTACGGTGGTGGCGGCGGCGGCGGGCGCGGTGGTTACGGCGGCGGCGGTGGTGGTCGTGGCGGTGACCGCGGTGACCGCGGCGGCGGCGGCCGCGATCAGGGCGGCTGGTAGTGGAGCGGGCGTCCCTGCCCGCTCATCGCAAAAACCCCTTCGCCACGGGTGAAACCCGCGTACGGATTTCTCTGTAGCGACCATCCTCCTTTACCCGTATGATTCTGATCGTTCGGCGCACTGACCCCTCGCGCGGCGGGGTCGAATCGACACGTAAGGCGGGCTGAGCCCCCCGTGCATCCAGCGCCCCATCGTGGCGGGTGGAACCCGCCCTGCAGCGACCGCCAACCCCCCGGAGAACCGAGTGGAACTACCTCGCCGCAAACCGAATGACGTCTACCTCCCCGACGGCGAATTCACCGCCATCCTCGGCCGACTGCGAAAGCGCACGGAAGCGCACGACCTGCGAATCTGCATCCCCTACGCCTTCGACTTCCGCACGCGGATGCTCCCCTACTGGTACGCCGACAAGCGGATGGCCCCCTGCTCCGTGCGCACCCTCGCCGACTGCCTCGACGCCGCCGGCTTCCGCCACGTCCGCGTCGTCCTCCAGCAGTGGACCCCCAACTTCACGCCCAGCCGCGCGCTCATAAACGGTCGCCCCCTCGACATCCTCATGGTCTCCGCCATGCAGGTCCACGCCGAGCCCGCCTACGACATGGTCCGCGACGCCCTCCGCATGGGCGCGAATCGCCCGCTCATCCTCGCCGGCGGCCCCAAGGCCATCTACGAACCCGTCGACTACTTCGACCTCGGCCCCGAACCCGGCATGCACGCCGACTGCGTCTCGACCGGCGAGGGCTACGTCTTCCTCGAATTGCTCGAACGCCTGCTCGACAACCGCGCCGCGGGCGAGTCGATGCTCCGCGCCTACCAGCGCACCCGCGACGATGGGCAACTCAACGACATCCCCGGCCTCGTGTACTTGCCGCGCGAAGTGCTGGACGAAGAAGAATCGAGCCGAGGGCGGCCGCTCTCCAAAGTCAGCTACTACGCGATTAACACCGGCGTCCAGCGCCTCCTCCGCGACTTGGACGAAATGCCCATGCCCGACGCCGGCTACCGCCTCATCGAGCCGCCCCACCGCCGCAAGACCCTCGCCGAAAAGCCCTACCCCGCCCACAAGGTCGGCAAGCTCTCCATCGTCTCCTCGCTCATCAGCACCCAGGGCTGCAAGTTCGCCTGCACCTACTGCCCCATCCCCGCGGTCAATCAGCGCACCTGGCGCTTCAAGAGTCCCAAGCGCCTCGCCGCCGAGATCAAGCACATTTACGAAAACTTCGGCATCAAGCAGTTTTTCGGCACCGACGACAACTTCTTCAACACCCGCCAGACCGTCATCGACCTGATGACCGAGATGGCCAATACGAAGATCCGCGGCAAGCCCATGGGCGACGTGATCAGCTTCTTCACCGAGGCGACCGAGTTCGACGTCCACAAGAACCTGGACATCCTCCCCCTCTGTCGCAAGGCCGGCATGCGCGCGATCTGGTTCGGCATCGAGGACATCACCGCCGAACTGGTCAACAAGGGCCAGACCCCCGGCAAGACGACGATCGTCTACGAGGCCCTCCGCAAGCTCGGCATCGAGCCGATGGCCATGATGATCCACAACGACGACCAGCCGCTCCGCACGCCCAAGGACAGTCTCCGCGGTCTCGTCAACCAGGCCCGCTACATGTTCGACAAGGGCGCCGTCTCCTATCAATGCACGTATCTCGGCCCCGCCGTCGGCACGCTCGACTTCGAGCCCGCCGCCAAGTCGAAGATCATCTTCAAGAGCGTCGGCGGCCAGCCCATCCCCCAGGCCTATCAGGACGGCAACCACGTCGCCGCCAGCAAGCACCCGCGCCCGTGGGAGCGGCAGATGAACGTCCTCCGCGGCTACGCGACCTTCTACAACCCCATCAACACGCTGCGCATCCTCGCCAACTGGCGAAACGACAAGCTCTCCGCGCGCCGCCTGCTCTTCCAGATCGTCGGTCAGATCGGCATCGCCATGACCTTCCCCCCCATGCTCGCCTGGTCCCGCAAACTGAAGCGCGGCCCCATCGAAATGTGGGACGGTCTCCAACCCGCCCGCATCCCCATGATCGCCCCGGCGACGGGGGAGCAGTTGAACTGGGCGATCCAGCATTTGCCCGATGAGACGTTGACACCCCCGATCCGCCTCGCGCCTGTCGTTCATGCAAAATCACGCGAACTCGTCCCCGCGTAATCATCAAATCACCTTAGCCCCCGGTGAGTCACCGGGGGGCCAACCGCCAGCGAGGGACCTTCTTCGCTGCGGGGACGGCGAGGCTCCGCCTTGCCGCATACGCCTGGGAGGGCGAGACTCCAATTTCGTACGGTTCGCTGGTGCGCAGCCTGTCCGCCGCGATGGTCTTTATCGGCTCTCGTTTGCCCCTCCTTTCTTGTTTACGGCCCCCCTCGCCGCTAAGATGGAGGCATGATCGGAATTAGGGCACATTTCGACGGATCGGTCGTCGTCCCCGACGAGCCGCTGGAGGCGTCGCCGCAGACGCAGGTCGTTGTGCTGCTCGAATCGTCCAACGGCAACTCGGCGAGCGAACTCGAGGTCGCGACGCGCGAGTATTACGAGAAGCAGGCGCCACCCGACGCCGACGACGATTCGTGGGGCGAGGCCGTGGCCCGAGACAGCCGCGAGGCATGGGAAGGAAAATAGGCCCTGGCCGTGGAACGTCAATTCCCGGAGCGCGGCGAAGTGTGGCTGGTTGAATTTCCCGACGAGGCCAAGTCGCGGCCGGCGCTGATCGTATCGCTGGATGCGCGCAATCAATTCAGCAACAGCGTGTTGGCTGTTCCTTTGACCACCAACCTCCGCCCGGCCCCGACGCATGTCCCGCTGCCCAAGGGACAAGGCGGGATATCACAGCCGTCGATGGCCCGATGTGAGAACGTCAGCTACATCATGCGATCCCGCCTGCGCCGGGGCGGTTTTGCCGGAAAAATAAGCCCCGCCCTGCTTCAGGAAATCGAAAAAGCCCTGATGCGGTCATTCGGTATCGCCGTACCATAACCGTGGCCGTGCGCGGCGAAACCTCCCCCCGCCCCGCCCCCATCCATGATCACCCCGGCGACCGGCAAGCAGTTGAACTGGGCGATCCAGCATTTGCCGGAAGAATCGCCCACGCCGCCCATCCGCCGCGCGCCGATCGTCCAAGCGCAACCCCGCGAACTCGTCCCAGCCTGACGGCGACTTCATCGAGCGGTCCTCCGTCCCTCGACAGGCCCTGTGCTCGGGATGATGATATTTCCGTGGTGTACAACGGAGTCACGACAAAGGCCTAATGCGCATCACTCAATTTTTTTTGCTGAGCGCCAAGGCATTATTATTCAGCGAATTCTGATTCTGAACGGTTACGAATGGACGTGATTGCCTTCCTGCAGTTCTGCGCGTACGCAGCGCTCTGTACCGCGTGTTTCACCGGATCGCAAGCCCTTTTCGCGATCATATGCGGCGTCCGTCTCGAAGAAATCCAGCTCTTCTATGGACGCCGATTGGTAACGGTTGTCGTCCATCAGGTAAAGGTGTCTGTTGGTTGGATCCCGACCGGTAGTTTCGCTAAGTTTCGAACCCGAGCATCGTCGGCCGATGAGCTTATGCCACGGTCGAGCATCCCAACCGACACTTTTGATGACGTCCATCCGATCGCAAGGGCATTTATCATTTTGAGCGGCCCAATCTCTTTGCTCGTTCTCGCCTGCACATTGTCACCCCCCCGAAATGTTGCAGCGGAAGCCGTAGAGACTTTCGGCCAATTCTGGGAAGGCGCACGCCATCCCTTCGTCGTCGGGCCTGAGTTAATAGGACGAGCTTTGAAATTCATCGGAGATAGTACGGTTGCCATTGGCCTAAGCACGGTCGCTGCAAAATTCGCAGCGATTAACAGCATTCCCATCCCACTTTTCGCTGGCGGCCAGGCGCTCTTTACCTTGATCCAGTGGAAACGGACTGACTATGAAAAGTACGTCAAGCAGCAGGTAGGCGTGTCGCTTATTGGCGTAGTCGTTCTCTCAGCTTTTCTTGTAGGATGGGCGTTAGCGATAGGGACCTTTGTAATTCGTCAGCTTGGCTTCTGAACAAAAGGACCAGCAAGAGCAGGCTGATGCAGCAATATAAAACCGGTGACGAGATAGGTGGCGAGTACACCGTCCTGAATGTATTCGGTGGGGCAAACCAGTCCGGCATGGGCGTCGTCTATCTCGTCCAAGACTGGGAGATTCCAAGACCCATCGTGCTCAAGACCTTCCAAGGTGCGGGCGACGAAGGCACAAGGTGCCGATTTATTTCAGAGGCAAATGCTTGGATAAGTGCTGGGGCACATGCAAATCTTGTCCAAGCGTATTGGGTTCGTGAAATCGGCGGACAGCTTTTCATCGCCGCCGAATACATAGAACCCGACGAGGACGGTCGAAACAACCTGTCACACTTTCTGACGGCTTCCCAATTGTGCCCAGAGGTTGTCCTTCTTTGGGCGACGCAGTTCTGTTACGGCATGGATTATGCGAAATCGAAAGGGGTCGTTGCCCATCGCGACATCAAGCCGGACAATCTGATGATCGACAAGGCCATGACGCTCAAAGTTACCGACTTTGGGCTGGCTAAATCGATTAACACCAACGCCGTTAGTGACAAGCGCCGCTGGTGGATCTTCGCAAAAAAGCGTGAGGCAAGCCCACTTGCGAGAACGATCAAGGGGGTCGCGATGGGCACCACTCCCTTCATGGCGCCGGAGCAATTCACGAATGCTCGAAATGTTGATCATCGAGCCGATATCTATAGTTTTGGCATTGTCCTTTATCAGATGGCCTCCGGGAATCGGTATCCGTATCGAATCAATCAGCAAGCTGCTGATGTTACCGCTGAGTTTTTCCGGGCGCACAGCCAACAGAAGCCCGTGCCACTTGAGTCGCCCCTAATGCCGATCGTTGCACGGTGCCTGGCGAAGGACCCAAACCGAAGATACGCAAGCTACAACGAGTTGCTCGATAACTTGAGCACCGTCGCGAAAAAGTTGAAAACAAAGCTCGTGAAACAAACACAAGTCGCCAAGGAAGACGAGGAACTCTATGCTCAGGCACAGAGCTACGTGGCTCTTGGGAATAAGGACCGCGCACTAGATGCAATCTGTAAGTACGTGTCGCAATATCCGGAGAACGCTTGCGGATGGACCGAGAAAGGCCGACTACACATTGAACGCGGTGAATACCAAGATGCCATTATAGCGACACGAAAGTCGTTGGAGTTAAACCCATACAATACTCATTCTTGGAACAACCTCGGGATATTGCTCAACAGGATGAGTGCGCCTATTGATGAAATCCGAAAAGCTTACGCGACTGCGCTAGTCCTTGATCCTGAGAATACGGCCGCCATGATGAATCTTGTTGGACCTCTCGTCCTGGGAAAGCAGTTTACGGAAGCAGCGGCCCTCACGGCTAAGGCAATCAGGCTTCGCCCCTCCAAGCCGCTTGTCCTGGAAAAAGCGGAAGCGCTGCTCAGGGAGGTTCTTAATGAAAAGAACTTTGCAGCCGCCGAAACATTGCTATCTTCTTGGACCAAAGCTCGACCATCAGATGCGAATGCGTGGCACAATTTCGGTCTAATTGCCCTCAGCAAGGGAGATATTGATCAGGCGATCCAATGTTTCGTCAGAGTCCTCGATTTGGTTCCAAACGACAACTTTGCAATCGCCCAACTCGCTAAACTCCGCTCCCCCGGAAACTCGGACAGCCACCCGTTATGAATCACAAATGGTCAGAAGATGACGACCTCATCGGCTACTACCTCTTCCGCTTTGGGGACGCGGGGCTGGGCACTTCGAAGCAGGAGTTAGCCGACCGCCTCGGCATGGGCTGGGCCAGCATGAATCAGAAGATTGCAAATTACAAGTTTCTTGCAGGGCAGCCCGGATTGGATCACCCGTCGATTCAAAGCCGCCAGATTCACTCACGATACAAAGACATGCCCGACGATGCGTTCAAAACAATTGGACAAAAAGCGATAGCGAACGCCCTCGAAAAACTCTCCACCTAAGACCGAAATCCTCGCAACCTCAGCAGTTCCTGGTTGCATCCGCGCTACTCAAGCGCCGCCAAACCTCTCGAACCTGCTCCTCCTGCCCCGCGACCAGCAACAAGATACACCCCGCCGCTATGGTGCCGCGCTACTTGCTCTACTCTACCGCGCGTTTGGCCGCACGTTTTCATGAGCGTTGACTCTCACCCATTTGTTGGTGTTTCTTGATGATCTTGTCTAGTTCTTCATAAATCTTGTTCCACGCCTTCCTCAACACCACATTCGATGGGACAGACCCCTCAAACCCCCTTTTTTTTCCGAGGTCAAAGACGCGCTGTCTGGCGTTGTTTAGGTAATAGCCGCCCGACCAAGCGCGCCACCTGAGTTCGTCATTGAACGTGATCGCGTTAGTATCGATCACTCGTTTCAGAAACTCCCTGGCGTCTCCTTCTAAGTCGGCGAACGATCGTTCGCTGTCTTCGGGGCTGATGAGAAAGACTGCGCGCCACAGTGAAAAGGCTGCGCCGAGCATTAGATGAAGTCGGTCTCGGAGCGTCTCGTCGACACTAACATGCTCGCACGGAAACGCCTCGTATAAATCGGCCATCAAGCTCTGGGTTTTGTTCCGGGCCTCGACGAGCCAGCGCATTCCCGACAGTTCCCTCAATGTACGCTGGCTCGTGGGCATGAATCGTCCTTTGGCTCCGTGTTCAGAAATATGATATCCAGCCCCGCCGCCGGAATGAACCGCCTCCGAAACGGCACCCCGACGTCCAGCCCAGTTCACGCGGCTTCCCCGCCACGTCGAAGTCGCAGATCCGCTCGCCTGGTCGAGCCGCCTGGGCGACCTGGGCGGGTCGAAGATCCAGAGTCTACCCGCCGCAGTGGGTGGTGGACCCCGCCGTGTCCGCAGGACCTCGTTATTTTTGCCGTCAAATCTGACGCTCCGGCTTCGTGGCGGTCACGAGACGCGTGGCAGCCCAGGGGCCGCCCCACCAGAACCGCCACAGTCGCCGGCGGGCTACATCGTTCATCCCGATCCTGGCAAGCTCGGCCTGGTATTGCCGAGTGGCCCGAACGTCGGCGATCAGCAGCCGACCACCGGGACGCAGCACCCGCACCGCTTCGCGGACGGCTTTCTCCCGACCGGCCCTTCCCCTGATGTTGTGGACCGCCAGACTGGAAAGGACCAGGTCAAAGCTGTTGTCTCCAAAGGGCAGCGTCGTCATGTCCCCGTCATGCAATTCAACGCGATCCCCGACGCCCTCCGCTTCGGCGTTGCGCCGGGTGGCCTCGGCGGAATTGCCGGACTGATCCGCGCTGCGCCACAGGTCCACGCCCACCGCCCGGCCCGTGGTCAAATGTTGAGCGGCCATGAGCAGAACCGCCCCCCGACCGCACCCCATGTCCAGGATTCGCTCGTCACCGCGAAGGTTCAATTCGTCGAGCAATTCGGCCCAGACCACGAACTTGCCTCGAAGCGTGGCGTGGAGGTAGATGCCGAGAATGGCCAGGATGAATACGCCGGCCAGCACGGGCAACACGCGGCGATTAGTGGCGGCGAGGGAGAACTCCAAAGCGGCCATGGCGGCCATGAAGGCCGGCGCAAAGGGCGCGTCAATCCCATACGAACCGCGCCGTCGAGCGGTCACACGCTCGCTCATAAGAAATGCTCCCTCATCAAAAGTGCTCCATCACAACGATGCCGCGAATATTCTGCCCGACTCTGCCACTTTGAGCGAGCGCCGCCGCCGGATTGAATCGTCGACGAATTGCTCCAATTACGTACAGCCCCGTTCACGGGGCTTACCCGCCAAAGGCGGGCAATCAGGCCAGTCCTTCACGCCCTTCTCACCCGGCCCGACCAACCCTGCCATTCCGTACCGCCAAGCATTCGTGCCGGAGCCTGGTCGCCAAGGCGACTGCGGGACCCATCCCCCATCCGACCTCCAACTTCCAACATCCGACTTCGCATCTAGCCCCTAGCCCCTGACCCCTGTTCCCTGTTCCCTGTTCCCTGTTCCCCCGCTCCGCCCGTCACCTGCTCTCCTGCTCCCCTACTCTGATTCCCCCTCAAGTCTCAGGCCTCAGGCCTCAAGCCTTTTTTAGAGGGAGCGCTGAGCACGAGTGGTGGTTAGCTGGAAGAAATATCGCTCGGCTCACGGCTGTCCGCGCATCGCCGGCGGCTCGTGGCCTCGGAGTTTCCCCGCCATGAATCGCTCATACCCCGTTCCGTTTTTTTCCGGCTTTTTCCGTGTAAAAAAAAAATTGGACCGAACCGCCACCCCTCGTGCCTCCGTGCCTTCCCGCCCACTGTTCTCCTGCTCACCTGCTCACCTGCTCCGGTCCTCCCCTGTTCCCTGTTCCCCGTTCCCTGTTCCCTTCCCCGATTCCGCATTCCGCATTCCGCATTCCGAAATCGTGTTCTTCTTGTCGATCCGGTCCATTCCCCGTTGGCGCTGTTCCGGCCCGTTCCGCCTTGTTCCACCAACAAAAAAAAGGGGGCCACCGTCCCCCCAGGTCGTTCCCCTATTTTCCACTATTTCCCGCCCCAAAAGATCCTCGTCTCGGTGCCCTCTGTGCCTCTCTGTGGTGCGCATTCTTCAATCCGCCATCCGACATGGCCCCGCCCGCCCCTCAATCCCTCATTCCCTCAATCCCTCAATCCCTCCCCAGTTCTACCCCCCAAAAAGTATCACTCTGTGTTCTCTGTGCCTCTGTGGTGCGCGTTCTTCATTCCGCGTTCCGCATTCCGCATTGCCCCAGTTCCCCGTTCCCTCCCCCTCAACTACCATAGAGCCCTCGGCCTTCGAGCGGTCGAGTCAGGAGCCCCCCATGACCCGAACCATCGTCTGCGTCCTCGTATTCTTCCTCGGCGGCTACACCTCGATGTACGCCCCGAAGTCGGCCCCCAAGTCCCCCTCGAAGAAGAGCGCCCCAAAACAAAAAGGAGAGGCCCCCATGGAACTCGGCAATTTCTCCGTCAGCCTCCCCGTCAAGGACCTCGCCGCCTCCCGCGCCTTCTACGAGAAGCTCGGCTTCCATGTCCGGGGCGGCAAGCAATCGCAGAAGTGGCTCGTCATGCAGAACGAGACCAGCACGATCGGTCTCTTCCAGGGGATGGTCGACAGGATCTCGCTGACCTACAACCCCGGCTGGGATCGCGACAAGAAGACGCTCGCCGACTTCACCGACGTCCGCGAGATCCAGAAGGAACTGAAGAAGCGGGGCTTCACGCTGAAAAACGAAGCCGACGAATCCTCGACCGGCCCCGCCTATATCACCCTGACCGACCCCGACGGAAACCCGATCCTCATCGACCAGCACGTCCCCAAGCCGGCGAAATAAAGCCCCCTCTCCCTTGGGGAGAGGGCCGGGGTAATCGTCTTCCGCTCACGCCCTCAAGCCTCAGGTCTCAAGCCTCAAGTCTTTTCGCCGACTACTCCGGATGCCCCGACGCCCCGATCAACCGCACGAACCGCACCGGGATCAGCGGCCGTTCGATCGTCGTCACCCCGGCCCGTTCGATCGTTACCAGTTGCTGCGCCGCGTCCTCCCCCAGCGGGATCACCATCCGACCGCCCTCCGCGAGCTGCGCCACCAGCGGGTCCACCAGCTTCGGCGCCGCGGCGGTCACCATGATCCGATCAAACGGCGCGGCCTCCGGCCAGCCGAGCGTCCCGTCGCCGACGCGGAACGAGACATTGGCGACCCCTAGCCGCGCAAGGACGCGCTGCGCGGCGGCCGAGAGCGATTCGATCCGTTCGATGGAATAAACCTGCGCCGCCAATCGCGCCAGCACGGCCGTCTGATAGCCCGTGCCCGTCCCGATCTCGAGGACGCGATGGTGCGGCTCGACCTGGAGCGACTCGCTCATGAGCGCGACGATGTAGGGCTGCGAGATGGTCTGGGCCGCGTCGATCGGCAGGGCGCGATCCTCGTAGGCACTGCCCGCCAGGTCCGCCGGGATGAAGGCCTCGCGCGGGACCGCCCCCATCACGGCCAGGACGCGCGGATCGGCGATGCCCCGGGCCGCGAGCTGCTGCTCGACCATCGCCCGCCGCGCCGCCGCAAAATCGTCGCTGCCCATCATGCAGACGATAGCCGAGGGTGGATAACCTGGCGCGAACCCCGACGGCTGGAAATCCGTAGCTCCTTTATCGGCGGTTGGTTATGGTCGGGGAGGTCGGCGCGTGAGTTTCCTCCCTCCGCACCCGATAGAATGGTTAGGTACCAGGGTTCCCGAATGGCATCATCGCAAGCGAAGTTCCCCCCGCATAACACCGCCCCGTCTGCATCTCCGTCGAGTTCCAGAATGCTCCGCCTTCGTCGCGCCGCCACGCTCGTAGCCGGCGCGCTGCTGACCGCGAGCGGATGCGACAGCCAGGACGCCTCCCCGCTTTCCGCATCCAGCCTGCTCGGCCCTGCCGCCGCGACCGATCGCATCCGTCCCGGCGCCTGCATCGACCCGGCCGGCGAACAGATTCTGATCCGCCGGATGATTGACGCCGTCAACACCGAGCGCGCCAAACACAAGGCCGGCCCGGTCCACGGTGAAGAGACGCTGATGCAGATCGCCGATTTCTACGCCTGCCGACTCGTCGAGGGCGGCTTCTTCGCGCACGAAGACCCGTTCGGCGGGTCGACCGTCGGCAGCCGCGCGGCCGATTTTGGTTATGCGTTCGACAAGCTCGGCGAGAACCTCGCCGCCGGTCAGGAGTCCGTCGACGAGGCGCTGGCCGCGTGGCTGGCTTCGCCCACGCATCGGGCGATCCTGCTCGATCCGGAGTTCACGGAGATCGGCGTGGCGATCAAGGCCGGCGGCCCGAGCGGCGTTTATTGGGTGCAGGAATTCGGCCGGCCGCTCGTCGAAGGCGATCACGAGCCGGTCGCAACGTCATCCGGCGCGACGGCGTCGCAACCCGGCAAGTAGGGCGTGCGTCGCACGACGCATCTCAACGGCGGGCAGAGCCCACGCTACTTCACATTGAGTTCTTTCCAGAGTTGCGCTTCGGCCTGCTGGTATTTGGCCTGGGTGCTCCGCAGGTCGGCCTCAATCTTCGCCAACTCCGGGCTGTCGCCGGGAATCTTCCCACCGTGCAGATCGGAGAGTACGCGAAGCTGCGAGGCGGCGTCGTCGATCCGCGCGGCTGCGTCCGTGAAACTGCGCGCTGCGTCAGCGATCGCCTGTTGCCGCAGGTTCTGGACCTTGGGCTCATTCAGCAGCAGCCACGGATGGTGCAGGACGTACTTCATCCCGTTCTTGAGATGGTCCGACGACTCCTTGAAGTTCAGGAGCATGCGGCTGATGTTCTCGCGGTTCAGGACCATCACCTCGCGCGTCGTGCCCGTCACGGTGTTGAGGTCCGCCAGCGTCTGATTGAGCTTGTCCCCGGCCTGCTTGAAGTCCGCCATCAGGCTCTCGGGCTTGGTGGCGTCGGTCTCCCGCGCGATATTGGCCGTCGTCTGCTGCACGTTCTCCATGGACTGGTTGATGGCCCCTTCGTTCGTCGTGAGCACGCGGGCGATTGTGGTGAGACCGCCGTTCATCGAGTCCATGGCCTGGTGGATCTTACCCAGCAGGACGTCGGGCTTCTGGGATTCCATCTCGGCGCGAAGCGCGCCGGTCGCGCCATTGACGTTGTCCATGATGCCCTGCAGCTTGGCCATGAGCGTGGCCTTTTCTTCGGAGGTAAGCTGACGGTTGAGCGCCGCGGTCATCGCGTTGACATCGCTGACAGACTTGAGCAGCTTGGCCATCAACGAGAGTTCCGAGTTGGGATCGAGCTGGCCCTTGATTTGTCCGAGGAGACTTTTTGGATCGCCGGCGTTGAACTCGCCTTGAAGGGAAGCAAGTATCGCGGCAAAACCCGCCGGCTCGGCGCCTTCGATCACGCGTGCGGTATCCCACGCCGTCGCGGCCGTGCCCAGATCAATCTTGAGGATACCGTCGCCGCCCAGCGGCGGCCCCTCGGCGATGGCCTTTACGTCGGACTTGAGCTTCAAGTCGGCGCGAAGATCGGCCTCGACGTACACATAGTACTGCGTGTGCGTCGAGCCCTTATCGGCGTCAGCCACTTCTTCGCTGCGCAGCTCCGCCGAAACGACATTTCCGACTTTCTGACCCCCGACGAGGACGCCCGAGCCCTCCATGAGCGACGGCATGCTGGGCGCGGATTTAAAGCGCACTGCGATCCGCTGCAGGTCGCCGCCGACAGTCTGGCTGATCCAAATCAAGATCACGAAAAAGGCCACGCCGGTGACGATCGTCACCAACCCGACCTTGAAGGCGTTTCTCTCTGCGGGCATCAATGACCTCACTCTTCGCCGGCAACCAGAAGCTTCTCATATTCGCTGAGGCCCTCGGAGTCCGTCAAGGGGCCGTTGGTATGACCATTCAGGAACTGGTTCATCAGGCGGTCTTCGCGCGTGGTGAGCCGATCCGCCGGGGCGGTGCGCAGCTCCTCAAACTCGCTGCGCGAGCCGATCTTCAGGACCTTCCCCCGGTCGAGCATGACCATGCGATCGGCGATGCGGAAGGCCGAGTCCATCTCGTGCGTCACGACGACGCTGGTCACGTTCAGTTTTTTCGATAGGTCCATGATGAGTTCGTCGATCGCCGCGCTGGTCACGGGGTCGAGCCCCGCCGACGGCTCGTCATAGAAGAGGATCTCCGGATCGAGCACGGTCGCCCGGGCCAGACCGGCGCGCTTCTTCTGGCCCCCGGAGAGCTGCGACGGCATTTTGTCGCGGTGCGGGAGCATGTGGACGGTCTGGAGCTTGAGCGTAACGACGATATCGACGACGGAAGGATCGACCTGGCTGTGTTCGATGAGCGGCAACGCGATATTGTCCGCAAGGGTCATGCTGTTAAAGAGCGCCCCGCTTTGAAAGAGGATGCCGAAACGTTTGCGGATCTCGTTCATCCGCCGATCGTCAAGGCCAACGATATCGACCGCCTCCCGCATGTCCTTGGTCTTAAAGCGGATGTGGCCGTGATTCACCGGTAGTTCGCCGATCAGGCAGTTCAGCAGCGTGCTCTTCCCGCATCCGCTGCCGCCCATGATCACGATCGTCTCCCCGCGATGCACGTCAAACGTCACATCGTGCAGCACGGTCACCGGCTCCCCGCCGGCGTTCTGAAACGTCTTGCGGAGGTTCTGGATGGAGATGACGGCGTCGGGGTGCGGCATGATGGAGATTATCCACAGATGAACACAGATAGATGCAGATGATAAGTGAGATTGCCCTTTTTTCCCAATTGGCGCCTTTTTCACCCCAAACTGCGTCGATCTGCGGAAAGTCATCTCTAGTTACGTAGCATTTTGCGAAGCACCGTCGGAAGGATGCCGCCATTGCGGTAGTAGTCGATCTCCACCGGCGTATCGATGCGGACCGTTGCGCGGAACTTCTTCTCCTTTGTTCCGTCGGGCGAACGGGCGATCACGCTCACTTTGGAGAGCGGCTTGAGGGCGTCGGTCAGTCCCTCGATCGTGTAAATCTCCTCACCCGTCAGGCCGAGCGTTTCGCGGGTCGCGCCTTTTTCGAATTGCAGCGGGAGGATGCCCATGCCCACCAGATTGCTGCGGTGGATCCGCTCGAAGCTGACGGCGATGACCGCGCGGACGCCGAGGAGCAGCGCGCCTTTGGCCGCCCAGTCGCGCGAGGAGCCGCTTCCATACTCCGCGCCCGCTAGGATGATGAGCGGCGTACCGTCGGACTGATATTTCATGGCCGCGTCGTAGATGCTCATCGGCTCGGCGGTCGGCAAGTAACGCGTCACGCCTCCTTCGGTTCCGGGGGCCAGCAGGTTACGCAGCCGGATGTTGGCAAAAGTCCCGCGGGTCATGACGCGATCGTTGCCGCGCCGCGCCCCGTAGCTGTTGAAGTCCGTCGGCGTCACGCCATGCTCCTGCAAGTACCGTCCGGCGGGGCTATCGGCCTTGATCGAGCCGGCGGGCGAGATGTGATCGGTCGTGACGGAGTCGCCGACCATTGCAAGCACGCGGGCCTCGGCGATCGGCTGGATGGGCTGCGGTTCGCGGGTAAGATTGGTGAAAAACGGAGGCTCCTGGATATAGGTGCTGGCGTCGTCCCATGCATAGGCCTCGCCCTTACCGACCGCAATGCGGTTCCACTTCTCGTTGCCGTCGAAGACGTTCGCATACTGTTTCTTGAACATCTCCGGCGTCAGGCTCTTTGCAACGGCCTCCGTGACTTCCTTTTGCGAAGGCCAGATGTCGCGGAGATAGATGTTCTTGCCCTGCGGGTCCGTGCCAAGCGGGTCCGTGTCAAAGTTGAAGTCCGCCCGGCCCGCGAGGGCGTAGGCCACGACCAGTGGTGGCGAGGCGAGGTAGTTCGCCTTGACGAGCGGGTTGATGCGGCCCTCAAAGTTGCGATTTCCGGATAGCACGGCGGCGGCGACGATGTTCCCCTCAGTCACGGCCTTCGCCACGGGCTCGGGGACGGGGCCGCTGTTGCCGATGCAGGTGGTGCAGCCGTAGCCGACAGTCTGGAAGCCGAGCTTGTCGAGGTACGGCGTGAGCTGCGCCGCATCGAGGTACTCGGTGACGACGCGCGAGCCGGGGGCGAGGCTCGTCTTGACGTAGGGCTTGATCTTCAGTCCGCGCTCAACAGCCTTCTTGGCGAGCAGACCGGCCCCGACCATGACGGAGGGATTGCTGGTGTTTGTGCAGCTCGTAATGGCCGCGATGATCACCGCGCCGTGGCCGATCTCGGCGGAGCGGCTGTTGTCCTTGACGGTCGCTTTCCGCAGGACGTCGTCCGGTGAAAGCGCAAAGCCGCGATCCTTGATCGGAGCCGTCAATGCGGCGGTGAACGATGACTTCACCTGGGAGAGGCGGATACGATCCTGCGGGCGCTTCGGTCCGGCGACACTGGGCTCGACGGTGCCGAGTTCGAGGTGCATTACGTCGCTATATGCCGGGTCGGGCATGCCGTTGGTTCGGAACAACCCCTGCTCTTTGGCGTAACGCTCGACCAGTTCAACCTCGTCGGGCGTGCGACCGGTGCGCTGCATATAGCGCAGCGTCTCGTCGTCGATCGGGAAATAGCCGACCGTTGCGCCGTACTCCGGGGCCATGTTGGCGATGGTGGCGCGATCCGGCAACGAAAGCTCCGAGAGACCGTCGCCGAAGAACTCGACGAACTTCTCCACGACACCTTTCGCGCGAAGCATCTGCGTGACGGTCAGCACGAGATCCGTCGCCGTTGTGCCTTCGGGCAGTTTGCCGCTGAGGCGAAAGCCGACGACCTCGGGGGCTAGCATGTAAATCGGCTGGCCCAGCATGACGGCCTCGGCCTCGATGCCGCCGACCCCCCAGCCCAGAACGCCGAGGCCATTGATCATGGTCGTGTGACTGTCCGTGCCGACCAGCGTGTCCGGCAGCGCGATCATCTTGCCATCCTGCTTGCGCGTGGTGACGACCTTGGCAAGATATTCGAGGTTGACCTGGTGGACGATTCCGGTGGCGGGCGGCACGACGCGAAAGTTAGCGAAGGCCTGCTGGCCCCAGCGCAGGAATTCGTAGCGCTCGCGATTGCGGGCGAACTCGATGTCCTCGTTGATGCCGAGCGAATCGCCGGAGCCGAAGCTGTCGACCTGTACGGAGTGATCGATGACGAGATCGACGGGCACCAGCGGGTTGATCTTTTTCGGATCGCCGCCAAGTCGAACCATCGCCGAGCGCATGGCGGCAAGGTCGACGACCGCGGGCACGCCGGTGAAATCCTGCAGAACGACGCGGGCGGGCATGAAGGGCAACTCGCGCGTGCCAGTGGATTTGGGATCCCAGGCCGCGAGCGCCGCCACATCCGCGTCACCGACAATTTTTGTAGGAAGGTGGCGAAGGAGATTCTCCAGCAGAATCTTAATGGAGAACGGCAGGCGATCGACGTTACCGACGCCCCCTTTCACGAGCGCAGGCAGGCTGTGATAGATGACGGGGCCGGATTTCGTGTTCAGCGTGGCGCTGGTGTTGAAGGGGTCTTGCGATGGCATTGCGGCGTTGACTCCGATTGGCTGTCTTGTTGTTCCGGAGCCATTATATCGTCGGCTGACTGGAAGGGGCTGCCTGCCGATGATCCTAAACCCGGGAATCATCGCGGTCACGCAGAATTGGTGCTATCTTGAGGGCCCAAGGTCAGCATGAACTTCAGGAACACCTATCAAGATACCGACTTCGCCGCCGCCTACGCCAAGCTGGAGTTTCCGGGCACGTATTACCTGGCCTTTCGCGACCTTCCGGGAATCCTGGCCCGGCATGTAGCAGGCCGAACCGCACTGGACTTCGGATGCGGAGCGGGGCGCTCGACCCGCTTCCTCCGCCAATTGGGATTCGACACGGTCGGAGTCGATATTGCCGAGGAGATGATTCGCCAGGCGCGGGCCACCGATCCAGCCGGCGATTACCGGCAGATCGCGGATGGCGATTTGAGCACCGTGCCCGCCGGTACGTTTGACTTGGTATTGTCAGCATTTCCGTTCGACAACATCCCCACTTGGGCCGGAAAGGTGCGCCTCTTCCGCGAAATGGCACGGATGTTGAAGCTGGACGGCCGAATCGTAAATCTCGTGTCCTCGCCGGAGATTTACTGGCACGAGTGGGCTTCTTTCAGCACGAAGCAGTTCCCCGAAAACCGCCGGGCAAAGTGCGGCGATCCGGTGCGGATCATCAATACCGCAATAGGGGATTCGCGACCTACCGTCGACATCCTCTGGCCGCACGACGATTACCTTGACGTGTATCGCGCGGGTGGCCTGCAGATGGTCGAAGTTCGCCGGCCGCTGGGCAGGGTTGATGAACCCTACGATTGGGTCAACGAAACCCGGATCGCGCCGTGGGTCATTTACGTCCTGGAGAAAACGAAAACGTAAACGACGCCCGGTACGATGCCGGAAGTCACTTTTTTGTCCACTGATCCAGCCACCCCAAAACCGTCTCGTGCCACAGGATGCTGTTGGCGGGCTTGAGGACCCAGTGGTTTTCATCGGGGAAATAGAGGAATTTGCTGGGGATGCCCCGGCGCTGGGCGGCCGCAAAGACCGACATCCCCTGCGTCTCGACGACGCGGAAATCCAAGCCGCCGTGGATGATGAGCATCGGCGTCTTCCAATTCTTCACGTGGTTGAGCGGGTTGTGCTTCTCGTAGCCTTCGGGATTTTCCCAAGGCGTGCCGCCATGCTCCCACTCGGGGAACCACAGCTCTTCCGTATCGAAGTAGGCTAGACGCTCGCAGAGATTCCCGTCGTGACTGACCAGACATCGGAAGCGATCCGGCCAATTCCCCGCGATCCAGTTGATCATATAGCCACCGTACGACGCCCCCAAGGCGCCAATCCGATCCCGATCCATCCACGGGTATTTCTGCAGCGCGGCGTCGAGGCCCTTTTGCAGGTCCTCCAGCGGCTTGCCGCCCCAGTCGCCCCGGATCGCGTCGCAAAACGCCTGACCGTAGCCCGTCGAACCGTGAAAATCGATCATGACGGCGGCGTAACCGGCCCCGGCGTAGGCTTGCGGGTTCCAGCGATAATGAAAGTCGTTGCCGAACGAACCCTGCGGGCCGCCGTGGATGAGAAAAGCCACAGGGTATTTTTTGGTCACATCCAGGTCGATGGGCATGACGACATACCCGTACACTTTTTCGCCGTTCCAGCCGGTGAAGGAAAATTGCTCAGGAGCGCCCATTTTGGCGGCGGCGAGCCGCTCGGCGTTGATCTTCGTGATGGGTTGGATGTCCGAGCCGTCGAACTTGACGCTGTACAGTTCCGCCGGACCGCGCAGGCTGTTCATGGCATACACGATTCGGTCGCCCGCAATCTCGGGGCCGCCGATCGAACCCTCCCAGACAGTGCTCTTCGCGTCGCCGCCTTTCGCGTCGATGGCGAACAGCGACTTTTGACCGACATTCTGTGCGGTCGTGAAGATCGTGCCATTGGACGACCAGGTGATTCCGTCGGCGGAGCGGTCCCACTTGTCCGTCAACGGCTTCGTCGTTCCCTCCGGCCAGGACATGAGCATGATCGTCTGCTTGTCCGCCTCGTAGCCGGCGCGCGACATTGCCAGATACGCCAGCGTCTTGCCGTCGGGCGAAAAGACCGGCGAAGTGTCGAGGGCGTCGTTGGCGCAGGTTAGGCATCGGGCCTTGCCGGAGCCGTCAATGGCGATGACATACAGATTCAGGTCGGTGGACCAGGCCTCCTCGCGGCCGCCGTCGCGCGTGACATAGACGATGGATTTGGAGTCCGGGGTAAACGCGATTTCCTCGGGACCACCGAAGGGCTTGCTCGGCGAATCCGTATCCTGCCCCTTCAGGACATCGACAGACTCTTTCCCGTCGAGCGAACGGACGAAGACGTGCGAACGCCGGCCATCCTTCCATGTGTCCCAGTGGCGGATGAAGAGCTTGTCATATACGCGGCCGGTCTCCTTGCTTTTCTCTATCTTGTCGAGTCGCTCTTTCGTCTCGGCGGGCGAGGCGTCGGGGAAGACATCCATGCTGTAGGCGATCTGCTTTCCGTCGGGTGAGACAACGAGGTTGGAGACATCCAGTGGCTCGGTGGTCAGTCGTTGAGCCTCTCCTCCCTCAACCGCAATGCGCCAGACCTGTGACGAGCCTGAGCGGGTAGAGAGGAAAAGGATCGACTGTCCGTCCGGCGACCAGCGGGGGTTATTGTCGGCGTCGGGATGCGTCGTAAGCCGGCGCAAATTCGAGCCGTCCGCGTCCACCAGCCAGAGATCGGTGCGGCCCTTGTTGGCCTCCAGATCGGTGGTGCGAAGTACGAAGACGATCCGCTTACCGTCCGGTGAGACGTGATGGTCGCTGATTCGCTCCATGGCCAGCATGTCGTGGATGCTGAAGGGATGCGGCTCGGCGGCGACGGCCGACGATGCGGCCCACGTTCCCATCGAAAGCGTGACAACGACGCACACCACTGATCGAATCATCGAAAGCTCCTGTTGAAAATTGAAATCGCGTTTCCGCATCCGGGCGACGGCATTGTACGCCACGCTCTTGCCGGGGCCAGCGCGCGACCGCCGGCGGCGTGCCGCTTGGGAGCGGTTATCATTACCCCACGTGAAGTCGTTGCGCCGTATGCGTCGTTTACTCACCGAGAAGTCGCTCGCGGCCGCGCGCGCCTGGGCCACGATCATGCCCGCCGGTCCGCTTCCCGTCGTGGAATGGGTCGTGGCCCGCCTGGCGCGGCATCTCCCCCGGCTGTCCGCGCATGTTCGCTCCAACATGCGGGCCGCCGGCGTTTGGAGCGAGCCGGTCTTCCGCGCCTATTTCGAACAGGTCGCGCTGCACCTGGGCAATTCGGCGCGGATCTTCAAGTGGGCCGACAAGCAGGAGGCCCTGGCGCGGCTGATTGACGACCAGGTCCAAATCGATCCTTCCGTGGGCCAACTGCGCGACGCGCTAAACGCGGGCAAGGGCGCGGTCGTCGCCGCCCCGCATGTCTGCAACTACGTTTTCACCCTGGCGCGCCTGAACCGAGAGGTGCCCCTGACGGTGTACCTCCGCTGGTCGCCCAACCAGCACAAGCTGGATATGAAGCGCCGATGGTGTGAGGCCGTGGGATTGCCGGTCATTCTCGAGCCACCGGATCAGTCCAATCCGACGAGCCGGGCCGCCGCGTGTGTGGACGCCTTGCGGTCCGGTCGCGCGCTGGTCATGACGCCGGACATCGCCCAAAAAGACCGCGACAAGGGCGTCGGCGTGCAAATCCTGGGGCATTCGGCATGCCTTCCCGTGGGCCCCGCGTCGATCGCCATGCTCGCCGAGGCGCCGATCGTCCCGGTGTTCGGCCGCCTATCGGGCAAGACGCACGTGATTTACGCGAGCGCCCCGCTTTATGTCTCGCCGCGCACACGTGCAGAAGGCGGGCGTAACGAGGCGCTGCGCGTGGTCATGCAACAATGGGCCGAGCAGTTCACCGCTTTCGTCAGGGCGTGTCCTCAGGCCTGGTTTCTGTGGGGGGACAGCCGCTGGACGCGGGTGTTTCGCGGTGATCCGAGGTACGCCGTGCCAGAAACGCCAAAAAGTCAAATCCCCAAAAAGTCAAAACAAGAGGCGGAAGGCGTCGCATGATTGCCCTGCTTCTTTTGGCCGCGGTACCGGTTGTGATGTGGGCCGTGCAGACGGCGCAGTTCCGTCGGGCAGGTTTTCCCATTCGCTGGCGAATTGACGCCGATGGCGCGCCGAAGAGCGTGCGGGCCGGCGGGCGGATCGCCACGCAGATTTCGCTCTTTGCCGTTATCGTTGCCTATCCGCTGATCTGCGGCCAGGGCGTCCTTGCCTACTATCAATCGCTGCTTCCGCCCGGGCCGCTGATGCTTCAATTCATTCACGGGGCGGCGGTCTCGGTGCTATTTCTCTGTTTCCTGTTCGGAGTCTGGCTGGCGACCGGGAGGCTGGAGATCGACATCCACCACTCCCGCAAGAAGTGGATCCGCCGACTCGTCCTTCTCATTCCGACCGCCCTGTTCGGCGCATTTGTGGAAGAACTGCTCTTTCGCGGCGTGCTGCTGAACGACCTTCTACTGACGTCGTGGATTCCAAGGCCGATCGCGATCGCCGCCGGCGCGGTAATCTTTGCCGCCGCCCATTACGTCCGCGCGGTCAAGCGGCGCTGGACCTTTCCCGGTCACGTCATGCTCGGCCTGCTCCTTTGCGTCGCGTTCGTGCAAACACGTACTCTCTGGCTGCCCGCCGGCCTGCACGCAGGCGGAATCTTGGCCATCATGGGCCTCCGGCCGTTCGTGCGCTATCGCGGCCCGGCATGGATAACGGGCGCGAGCATCTTCCCCTTCGCCGGCGTTGTCGGCATCGCCGGGCTCGCCCTGTTGACGGGCTTTGTCCATCGCTACTATGGGCCGCCATGAGCGAGAAGGCCTCAACAAGCGGCGTGGCGATTCGCCTGCCCGCGCAAGAATCCGAACATCAGGCGATCGCGGTATTCGTCGGGCCGGTGGCGTGGGAGACGGCAACGAGGTTCCTGCCAAAGGACGACGACGAATTGAATGCCTGGCTCTGCGCCGGTCGGTTTGTCCGCGTGGTCTTTGCAGACCTCAATTCCCTCTTGGAAATGATCTGGAAGGAACAGGCCGACCTCGAAAAATGGCGTTCGGCAGGAGTGGAGATCGAACTGGCCGCGCCGCCGGAGGGCGGAATGCAATGGCGGCCATTAGCAGCAAACATCTACAAGAGCTACTCGGAATGGCGGTCCTTACAACGGAAGCGGCAGATTGTCGCGGCGATCGTCCTGAGCGCGGCGGCCCTTCTGGCCATGGCGGCACTATTCTTCTGCATCCCTCCCGCGAAGTAGCCGCCGCGCTCAGTTTGATGTAATGCGATCGGCCCTGAAGTTAGCCTTCGCTGCTGCCTCCGCCGGACGAGGCCTTCGACCGCAGCCGCTGGAGCCAGATCTTTCCGCGAACTTCTTTGTACGCGCTGTTGTTGATCTCAAAGTTTCCGGAGCCGTTCGCCTTATAGGGACCGATCCATCCATCGGGGGCGTCATTCTCTCCACCATTATCGTTGACCGCGGCGACATGGCCATCTGAGAACAGGACGTTGGTGAATCCGCCGAGGTAATCTCCCTTCTTGGGATTGTGGACCGGGGCGATGTCGTTGATTTCGTGCACTTTCTCACCCGCGTTGCCGCTGACGACGCTGAAATCGACGGCCATCCCGTCGGTAAACGACTCGACCGTGTAGTCGCCGGAATTCACGACCGAACTATCGGCAAATGTATTAATGGTCTGGGCCATCGGAGCGGTGACGGACGCTTCCGCGCCGTCGCCCGCGCGAGAGTCGCCGATCAATGCCACCTGGTCCGGCGTGGTCAGCAAATTGGAAAAGTGCTTCTGGTTCAGCGGGCCGTCGCCATCCAGCGGTGATTTCGAGGGATCGTCGGTATTGCCGTTGATCCCGTAGCCATCGGCCGCCGTGGGGTCGCCGCGCACCAGGTGCCACGTCGTGGCGTAATTCGTGTTGTAGCCCGCCGCCCAGAAATCGGCGGACTTCGGCCCCACGGGAACGATCGGCACGTCATGCTCGCGCAGCGGGTTGCTGGCCCCCGATGCGCCCGCTCCCGTGTAGTCAGCGACCTTTTCGTTAATCGTCCAGCGATTGCTCGGGCAGAGCATCTTACCGGGCGAGCCTACTTTCAGATTGATGACATCCGCCACCCAGCCGTACTTGCGGACGTCGCCGTCCCGAAGATGGTCAAACGCACCGGAGGTCATCGCCCCCATGCTGTCCTGGCTGGCGTAAATCTGAAAGGCGCTTCCGAACGAGCGCAGGTTTCCCGCGCACGCGGAGGCCCGTCCGGCTTCGCGGGCCTTGCCCAGGGCCGGCAGCAGGATGCTTGCCAGGAGGGCAATGATGGAAATCGTGACCAGCAGCTCGACCAAAGTGAACGCTTTCGAGGGGGTGCGGCAGTGTTTCACGGCGAGGACTCCTTTCAAGAATTGGCCGTGGAATCGAGGAGATGTGGACCGCCCACGCTCCGGTCTGAAAATGAACGGTAGACCCGAATTGCTAAGGTCTGATTAGCACGTGGTGAAAGTTTGGTTGAAGATGTGTCAGGGTCTGATGAACCGGGGGACGACGGGCTCGCCCGGTCCGGAAGGGAGGCTCCCGATGGAGCAGAGCTTGGCTAAGGATTGCCGAAGGAGGGACTTGAACCCACACCCCCTTGCGGGGACCGGATTTTGAATCCGGCGCGTCTGCCAATTCCGCCACTTCGGCTGGGGATGGGGGATGCTAGCCGGAGGCTGGGAAAGCGACAAGCCAACTCAGATCGCCGGGGCGGCAGGTCGATGTTGTGTCATCGTGCACATTTGCAGGGTATTAGAGAGTCGGAAAGTTGGGTCCGAAAAGTTGAGGTTGGGGCTTCATTCCGGGGGGCGAGGGCGGTACAATAGGATGCGGAGTAAGTACCCCACCCACCTTCTCCAGAGGACGGGCCCAGGGAAGGCCCACGAGATTGAGCAACGCAAAAGGGGAATGACAACACGAGCGTCCCGGTTCCGACGGTCACGACGGCCGTCCCGGAAATTTAGCGCGACCAACGCGCAGCGCTCAACAACGATTCATAGTCTGACGGTAACTTCTACAGCCACGATCATGGAGTGGTCGCGGTGATTTTGGAATTAGCAGGGCGTCCTGGATGAACCGGGCGACCCACAGGAGATCAGGTAAATGAAGACGTCACGGTCATTGTTAATTCTTATCGCGTTCGGGTTGGCTTTCGTCACCCTGCTGACTCCGACATCGGCACGGGCCGGGGTCCCGGTCTTGCTGATCAATGAAATAGACTCCGACACTCCCAGCGACGACGTTGCTGAATTCGTCGAGCTTTACGATGGCGGCGTCGGAAATACCGCGCTTGATGGTTATATCGTCGTCTTCTTCAACGGCAGCGACGACCTTTCTTACGCCTCTTTCGACCTCGATGGCAAGTCGACCGACGCCAACGGATTCTTCCTCTTGGGCAATACCGGCGTAATCGGGACGCCAGGCAATAATAACCTGGACATCGGACTAACAAACGTCCTCCAAAACGGCGCTGACGCCGTTGCGCTCTACGCCGTGGATACCCCTTTTCCCAATGGCACCGCGCCGACGACGGCCGACCTCGTCGACGCCCTCGTGTACGACACCGCCGACCCCGACGACGCCGGCCTCCTCATCTTGCTGAACGCCAGTCAGCCGCAGGTCGACGAAGCCAGCGGCGGCGACGTCACGAACGATTCGATCGGCCGATGCCCGGACAACAGCGGCGGCGCACGGAACACCGATCGCTACCTGGCACAGACACCGTCGCCCGGGGCCTCGAACAATGTCAATTGCCCTGATCCGAATCTCGGCGCTTGCTGTCTCATCGGTGGCGGTTGCGTGCTGATGACCTCGACGGATTGCGCGACGGCCAGCGGAATATTCCAGGGGGCGGGGGTCTTTTGCGGAGAGACGACCTGCGACGGAATTACCGGGGCCTGCTGCAGCGGCGCCTCCTGCTCTCAGCAACTTCGTGAGAATTGCCAGGCGGCCGGCCTGATCTTCCTCGGCGAAGGGGTTTCCTGCACCGGCGCCTGTCCGCCCAATTATTCGGGCCTGTTCATCAACGAGATTCGAACGCAACAACCGGGCGCCGACACGGAGCACTTTTTCGAAATCTACAACAGCAGCGCCAGCACTCGTAGCCTCAACGGCCTCTCCTATGTCGTCATTGGCGATGACCTGGACGCCCCGCAGCCGAGCAATTCGGGCTTCATTGAAGAGGTCATCGAGTTGTCCGGCCATTCCATTCCAGCCGGCGGTTTTTTCCTCGTCGCCGAGGACGCCGACACCTTCGGCGCGGTGGCCAACAAGATTACGGGCATTAACTTCGAGGACAGCGATAACCTGACGCACCTGTTGGTCAGTGGCTTTTATGGCACCAATGGACAGGACCTCGACACGCCGAGCGATTGCGTGCTGGATGCGCCGCAACCGTGGGCGGCCATTGTGGACCGCGTCGCCCTGATCCAGCAATCCAATCCGCCGACGACAACGGAGTGCCACTATGGCCTCAACGGCGTTCCGCCCAACACCATCGGGCCGGATGGTTCCTTCGTCCCGGCGCATTGCTCACGCATCCCCAACGGCAGCACGGCCGCCAATGCGTGGGTGTTCCTGGCCGAATTCGATCCCGCCCTGGCCAACGACACACCCGGGGCGAGCAACGCGCTGGCGACCGGCGCGTGTTGCGAGGCCGGCTCGTTCTGCAGTGCCCAGACTCGCACCCAATGCGTGGACGGATTTGGGGGCATCTGGAAGGGGCGCGACGTCCCTTGTGACGCTGACAACGACATGATCAACGAAGCCTGCGAAGGCGCCTGTTGCTATTGTGCGGACGCCGATCCCGCGTACTGCGAGGCCTATGCCTGTACGGTTACGGATCCGGATACCTGCGCCGGGCTGGGCGGAGGCACGGGCGTTTTCCAGGGCAATCAAATTCCCTGCCCTCCGGACGCCGGTTCGATCGACTGTTCCGAATGTCTGACCATCGCGGACGCCCGCGCGCGGTTCGAGCTATTCAATCCCCCCGCCAACCCGCCGACTCCGCGGATTCCCGTTCCGGTACGTATATGCAATGTGCGGCTTTCTTCCAAGACGAGCCTGGTTAACAATCCCAACGCGTCCTACGCGATTCAGGATCTCAGTGGCGCAGACGGCCAAAGCGGGCTGACCATCTTTGGCACCGCCGCACTCCTTTCGGCGCAATTCGGATCCGTGAATGAAGGCGACCGTATCGACGTTCAAGGCACGCTGATCGACTTCAACGGCCTCATGGAGTTGTCCAACAACAACCTCCGGGCGCTGGCGCTCGTCCACAATTACGGTGACAACCAGCCGGTCGTACCCATCGTCGTCCCCGGTTCGGACTTCACCACCGGCAATCCCCTTGCCGAGCAACGCGAGAGCGAGCTGGTGACGATAGAGTGCGTCGCGTTTGTCAGTCCGCCCGGACCCAACTTCGCCGGCTCGACCAACTACACGATCAACACCGGACCGAACAACCTCGCGCTGCGCGTCTCGACGAACGCGCTGGACTATATCAATTCGCCGATCCCGACCGGAATGACCACGATTACCGGCATCCTCGGCCAGTTTGATAGTACGGTTCCGCAAGACAGCAACTACCAGCTTGCACCGCGGAAGCTCACAGATTTCAATAATTCTCCGGCAAACTGCGGGCCCACGGCGGCCTGCTGCGGGGCCGGCGGAACCTGCCGCAACGACCTGAACGAGTCGTTGTGCAATGGATCGGGCGGCTATTTCAATCCCGGCGATGCCACTTGTCCTCCGGCGACGCCGTGCCTGACCGTGGATGATGTACGGATCAACGAAATCCGCATGGATCAGCCCAGCACGGATCTCGACGAGTACTTCGAACTCAAGGGAACGCCGAATACGCCGCTCGGCTCTTTGACCTATGTGGTCATCGGCGACGGCACCGGCAGCAGCGGCGTCATCGAGGCGTTCCGCCGGCTGACGAGCGAGAAGATCCCCGCCGACGGGCACTATCTGGCGACCAGCACCACTTACACGCTGGGCGGTTCACCCGACGATCAGAGCACCTTCCTCAACTTTGAGAACGACGACAACACGACCCACATGATCGTCGAGAACTTTACCGGCGCGACCGGTCAGGACCTCGACACGCCTGATGACGGCGTGCTCAATACCACGCCCTGGCTGCGCATCGTCGATAGCGTGGCGGTCGTGAAACAGCTCAACCCCGTCCCCAATGTTGACGGAAACGAGTACTACTACAGCGCGACGACGGTCGGCCCCGAGGGCACTACGTCGCCGAGCCACGTGGCGATCTGTCCGCTGCTTAATCAGTGGCAGATTCTTCCGGAGGACCCGCTGGTGGGTTCCGATACGCCCGGCACAGCGAATCCCGCCGGTTGTGCGTGCGGCAGTTGCGCCGGCGATATCAACAACGACGGCTTGGTCAACGGCAAGGATATCAAGCCCTTCACCGACGCCCTGTTGTTCGGCCCCGTGGACGGTTGTGCCGACATCACGCTCGACTCGGCGCTGACCTATGCAGACGTCGGCCCGTTTGCCAATCTCGTCCTCTCCGGCAGCGTGTGCGGCGGCCTGGGCGCCCCCACCGGCACTCGCATCGTCACCTACAATCTGCTGAACTACAGCGGCTCTTCGGCGAGGAACGCGGCGTTCAAGAAGCTGACCAACGCGATGCAGGCCGACGTTATCATCGCCCAGGAAGTCAATGGTTCGGGGGGCGCCAGTGGCTTCCTGACCAACGTTCTGAACGCGGCCGATGGCCCCGGCGGCTACGCCATGGCCGAATTCACCGACGGTCCGGACACCGACAACGCGCTCTACTACCGGACGATCAAGCTGGATTACACCAACGGTAATCACGTCGTCCTGGCGACGGCACTGCGAAACGTCGATCGCTGGTTCCTGTCACATGACGGCCAGGGCGCCGCCGGCCAGTTCTACGTCTATTCCGCGCACCTTCGCGCAGGTCAGGGTCAGACCAACGTCGACGCCCGTGCCGCCGAGGCGGCCATCATGCGGGCCGACGCCAATGCCCTGCCCGGCGGTTCGCGATTCATCTACGCCGGCGACTTCAACCTCTACAACGGCAACATCGCCGACCTGCCGGACAATCCGGCCGAAACGGCATGGGGTAACTTGACGGCTGTCGGCGCCGGGCGCGGCAATGACCCGATCAGCCAGATCGGCATCTGGCACGCCAACGGCGCGTTCGATTCCTACCACACGCAGTCGCCGCACAATGACAACCCCGGCGCCCCCGGCAACGCGACGGGTGGCGGCATGGACGACCGATTCGACTTCATGCTCGTCTCCGACAATATGCTCGGCGGCGGTTCCGGTCTGAAGTACCTCACTGGCACCTACAAGGCATATGGCCAGGACGGCAATCACTTGAACTTGGACATCAACGACCCGCCGACCATTCCGGAGGGTACGTTCATCGCCGATCAATTGCATTCGGCGTCGGATCACCTCCCGGTCGTGATGGAGGTACGTATCGTTCCCTAAGACAACGAACTTCCGCGGCAGTGATCTACGGTCGCGCGAAGTTGATGAAAACCACAAAGCCCCGGGCGAAGATCGCTCGGGGCTTTGTTTTGCGCCGGTGCGCGATAGGACCGTCCGTCGGTGATCTACTGCGGCAGGAGCTTGCCGATTCGAGGCATCATGTATTGGAGAGATTCCTCCTCGGCCGTCCATGTGCCGATCAGGAATGGACCATGCGGCGGAAAAAGATTGGTGGATTGCGCTGCAGGTTCCTTCTTTTCAGTGATAAACCGAGTGTAATTGGCATGGGCATCGTAGGCCGCCTTGGTACTGGAATAGCGAACGACCCACACGACATTGGAGCGCATGCCCTGCGGAACTTCGTATTGGGCGATGCACATCTGTGTCGATTTGTCCAAACCCAGCAGCCCGGACGTCTTCAGCACGTCGAGTGGAAACGCGAGATTAAACGACTTGGCGGGCAGGCTGCCCAGGTGCCGAACCAGCCATTTGCGCTGCAGCCCCGCGGAGTCCGAGGGAACGGCATCGAGCAAGACCGGGCGATCCGCACGACCGATTTGACCGGTGATATTGAGCAGCAACCGGATGACTTTTTCCGTCGTCTCGGCATCGGCTTCTGAAATGCTGACGCGAACATAGGAACGGCCCTGCCAGCAATGCAGGTGGAGCCCGCCCTCGCGAACCACGCGCGTTTCGCCGCCAATCTTGAACGTCTCGGTCGCCGGCGCCTGGCAGGACAGCCAGCCGTAGGCGTCCTCCGCCGATTCCGTGTCGATGAGGAGAACCCGGGCCAGCCGGGGCTTCGCGTCGCTGTGTATGAGGTCATAGGCACAGGTCGCCGCCGAGCGGATTCGGAAAAAACTCAGACGAATCGCCTCGTCCCTGGCCAGCGCGCCCGCCAGGTTGGCGGCGGGAAAAACGCGAACCGGTTCCCGCTTGACCCAACCGGCCTCCGGCTGGCTCTTCGGCAGGCTGGCGGGCGAATGGGGCGCATCCTGCGCATCGACTCCGGCGCTGGGCGCAGCCTGTGATTTGGGCGTCCCCGTCGGCGCCGCGGGGAGGCGCGGCGCGGCCCCACCGGGCGGTGATCCGGGAGCGGGCGATTCGGGCTTTTCGCGGCAACCTCCCGCGCCAACGAAAGAAACGATCGCGCTGAGGCCAAGGAAGAATGAAAGACGGTGTCTTCGTGACATCCTGAACCTCCTTTCGGGCGGCTCAATGTGCGGCGAATCCCTTCGCCATCCGCCGGGGATTGTATCGACCGCTTCGCCGCGAGCAATCGAAGTTTTGACGCGGGCGGGACCGATGTTTAGAATCCAAACGTACGCGTCGAACTTTAGTGACGGAGGCTCGAGGACTTCCCATGATCATCACGATCGACGGCCCCGCGGGCTCCGGCAAGAGCACGGCCGCCCGAAAACTCGCCGCCAAACTGGCCATCGCCTATCTCGACACCGGTGCGATGTACCGCGCGATCGCCCTGGCCGCGCTGCAGGAAGGCGCCCGGCTCAAGGACGATGACGCCCTCGTCGAGGTCGCCAGGAAGGCCGATGTCCACGTCGATTGCGGCCCGACCCACACGCGCGTCTTTCTGAACGGCATCGATGTCAGCGAGGCCGTCCGGTCCATGGCGGTCAATCAAGCTACGAGCTTCGTCGCCCGGATCCCGCGCATCCGCGAGATGTTGGTGGAGAAACAACGCACCATCGGGTCCCGGCTGGGCTCCCTGGTGACCGAGGGCCGGGACCAGGGCAGTGTCGTGTTTCCCAACGCCGATCTGAAGTTCTTCCTCGACGCAGGGTTGGAAAAACGGGCCATGCGCCGGTTCCAGGAACTGATTGCCGACGGCGAGGAGGCCTCCTATGAGATGATCATGGAGAACCTGCGCGATCGCGACGGCAACGATCAACATCAATGGGCGCCGCTCCTCGAGCCTGCGACGGCGATCCACATCGACACCACCCACATGACCATCCACGAGGTCGTCGAGCGCCTTCTCGAAGAAGTCCGCCGACAAAACCTCGGGAAATAGCCGCCGGCGAAGCATGAGGCTGTTCTACCGGTTCATGCGTTTCTGGTCGCAAGTCGTCTTTGTCCTGTATTTCCGCGGCCGTGCGTTTGGAACGCAAAATGTTCCCGCCACCGGCGGCGCGCTACTCGCGAGCAACCACCAGAGCTTTTTTGACCCCGTGGCCGTCGGTCTGGCCATCCCTCGCGAGTGCCAGTTCATGGCCCGCGACACGCTTTTTCTGCAGCCACTGTTTAGAAGATTGATCACCGCGCTGAATGCCTTTCCCGTTCGCCGAGGGGCCGCGGACGTCGGTGCGGTCAAGGAAATCCTCCGCCGGCTCAAGGATGGCAAGCTGGTGACCGTCTTTCCCGAAGCGACGCGGACGCGCGATGGAACGATCGGCGAGATCAATGCCAACAGCCTCTTGATCGCCAAGCGGGCGGACGCCGCCATCGTGCCGACGGTGATCGACGGCGCGTTCGAGGCCTGGCCAAGAACCCAGGTGCTGCCGAGCCCCCGTGCGATTCACGTGACCTACGCCGAGCCGATCTCGCAGGAGGAGGTCCGCGACTGGCCGATCGAACGGATACAGCAGACGGTTCGCGAGCGGATGATCACGATTCTGGAAGATTCTCGCCGAAGAAGGACCGAGAGGACTGGGTAATTGCCGATGGGGTTGCTCCGCGCGCTACTCCTCGGACGAGCGGGCCATCGCCGGCCTGGGCGTTTCGCCGGCTGTGACGACGCGGTGCATCTGGGGAACGACGCGATAAAAAAAGGCGTCCGCGTAGGCGTTGAGCGACGCCCCGCGGGCCACTTCGACTTCTACTTCGCGGAGGATGCGAGTCAAATCGTCGAGCGCCGCGGCCACCGCCTCGGGCGTCGGCTCCGGCTGAAGAAGCCAACGACCGTCGCGCTGGACGAATTCGACATGAATGAGCGGCACCGCATCGCCCTGTTGCACCGTGACTTCGCCGACTTCTCCCCGATAGGTCATGTTGATAAACGACACCCTCCTGGAAAAGATGCCGAGGTTGTTTTCCATCGACGCAAGATCCCAGCATTCCTCCTGCGGACCGAAATAGGTCAATTCGGCCGTGCGGCGAAGGGCGGCATTGGCGGCGATGGCCTCGTCGAGGGCGATCACGAGCCGCATCAACCGGGCCCGGTCCTCCTCCACGATCCATTGGGCCATCTTGCCATATTCTCGCTGTTCGTGGAGCGCGTGCAGCAGCCTGGCCGTCTCCAGCGGTGACGCGCCGGAGGATGCCACCGCCGCCCAGGCGGACGAATGCGTCGCTGATGCGGGCGCGGTTCGGCGACAAGCTGAAAAGGAGCTGATGCAGAGCATCGCGACTGCAAAACGAACCGACAAAATCTGACTGCCATGCATATTGTCCAATATCGGGTATCCCGGCGCGGCATGGTGAAGATTCCAAGGGAGACCCTCATCGACACCGGCGCGGGCCCTCGACTATCATGGAGAGCCGTGCAAACAACGTTGAAAATCGCGTCAGCGGTGGCGGCCTTGGTGCTGGCCTGGCAGGTCGGGCAGGTCGATCCTCCCGCGCGGAGGGCTTCAGCCGACAGCGGCTCCCCCTCGCGTACGCCTCCACCGGCCCTCCCGACCGGCCAATATCGCGGGATGGCGATTCAACTGCATGGCGGCGCGGACGTCTACGATCATTATCATCACCTTATTCCTGAAGTCGCGGCGTTGGGGGCGGACACGGTTCTCTTTGTCGTACACGGTTGGCAGGAGCATGGCGGAAGTCTCGATCTGCATATCGACGCGCGACGGACGGCTGGCGCCGAGGCGCTCGGGCGGCTGTGCGACCTGGCCACGAAGCACGGCCTCCGCACGATCCTGATGCCGATCGTCCTCCTCGAGCGTGCGCGCAACAGCGAATGGCGAGGCAAGATCATCCCCGAGGGACACGATTGGGACACCTGGTTCAAACGCTACACGCGCTTCATCGTCCACTTCGCCCGCATCGCGGAGAAGCACAAGGTCGCAATGCTCATGGTCGGTTCAGAACTGATCAAGACCGAGGGCTACGTGGAGCGATGGGAGCGGGTGATTGAAGAGGTCCGCCAAAACTATCGCGGGGCACTGGGCTACTCGGCGAACTGGGATCACTACCAAACGTCGAAGATCGGGTTCTGGCCGAAGCTCGATTTCGTGGGCATGACGACCTATTACGAGCTGGCGGCTGGCCCGAACCCGAACATCGCCGAGGTGGATTCGAATTGGGTGAAGATCAAGGACGAGATCCGCGCGTTTCAGCGCGAAGTGAACAAACCCATCCTCTTCACTGAGATCGGCTGGTGCAGCCAAGAGGGCGCCGCCCACGAGGGCTGGAACTACTACGCCAGCGAGAAGGCGACCGAAGCGGGGCATCGCGAGCAGGCGATGCTGTACGAATCGTTCATCAAGGCCTGGTCCGATGAGCCCGGCATCGGAGGCTTCATCTGGTGGGAATGGGACACCTCGCAAGGCGGCAAGAACGACTACAACTACACCCCCCGCGGCAAACCGGCGGAGCAGATCTTGCGGCAGTGGTTTGCGGAAAAGAAGGCCCTGCAAGTCGCCGATAAACCTAACGGCGCGGCCCGGGCCGGTGGATGAACGGTCACATATCGGCTCGGCTGGATGACGCACCGACTTGTTTACCCGAGACATTGTTAGCGACTAAGATTCGCACCAGGAGTTTGGAATGCCCCTCCCCTATCACCAACGAACCCACGATTGCGGCGCGCTCCGCGCGGCGGATGCCGGGAAGACCGTCCTGCTGGCCGGTTGGGTGGACAATTTCCGCGATCTGGGCGGAATGGTTTTTATCGATCTCCGCGATCGCGGCGGGATCACGCAGCTTCGCTTCAATCCCGAGACGGACCCCAAGGCGCACGACGTGGCCCGGGGCCTGCGAAGCGAGTACGTCATCGCCATCCGCGGCGAGGTGGTCCATCGCGGCGGCAGCGTCAACCCGAACCTGCCGACCGGAGAGATCGAGATTGCCGTCCACGAGATCGACCTCCTGAGCAAGTCCAAGACGCCGCCGTTCCTGATCGCCGACGAAATCGAGACGAACGAGGACCTGCGGCTGGAGAACCGCGTCCTCGATATTCGCCGCGCGCCGATGAAGAAGGCCTTGATGCTCCGGCATCGAATTACTAAGACTATCCGCGACTACTTCGATCGCAACGGCTTTCTGGATATCGAAACGCCGATCCTGACCAAGTCGACGCCGGAGGGCGCGCGGGACTACCTCGTCCCGTCGCGATTGCAGCATGGCTCGTTCTTCGCCCTGCCGCAGTCGCCGCAGCTCTTCAAGCAGCTTTTGATGATCGGCGGGCTGGATCGCTACATGCAGATCGCCCGCTGTTTCCGCGACGAGGACCTGCGCGCCGATCGCCAGCCCGAGTTTACCCAGGTGGACGTGGAGATGGCGTTCATCCAGCCCGAGAACATCATGCAGCACGTCGAGGAGTGCCTGGCCGAGATCGCCAAGGTCGCGATCGGTTTGGACGTGCCGCTGCCCCTGCCACGAATTGGATACGCCGACGCGATGCGCTTGTACGGCCGCGACGCGCCGGACCTTCGCTACGAGATGACCATCAAAGACCTTACGCCGCTGGCGAAGAAGATGAGCTTCAATGTCTTTCGCCAACCCGCCGACACCGGCGGCGCGGTCCGCTGCATTGTCCTGACCGGCGGCGCGGAGATGACGCGGAAGGAATCGGACGGCCTTGTTGAGGAAATCAAAGGCATCGGCGCGGGCGGTCTGCCGCTCGTCAAGGTCGCCGCCGAAGGCGGCAAGACGGTCCTGCAAACCGGCGTTGCCAAGTTCTTCGATAGCGAGGCCCTGGTGCAGGAGCTGCTTCAGGCCAGCGGGGCGAAGCCGGGCGATCTGATCTTTTTCGCGGCGGACACGGAGGCCAACGTGTCAAAGTACCTGGGATGGCTGCGCTCGACCGTCGCCGAGCGGCGCGGATTGATTCCCAAAGACAAGTGGGCCTTCTGCTGGGTCGTCGATTTCCCCATGTTTGGATACGACGCGGAGACGAAGGCCGTCTTTCCGATGCACCACCCGTTCACCAGCCCCAAGGACGAGGACCTCGCGCTTCTCGGGCTGGAAAGCCCCGGCGTCGCGCCGGCGGAAGACCTGCTCAAAATCCGCGCCAAGGCCTACGACGTCGTACTGAACGGCATCGAGCTGGGCGGCGGCTCGATCCGTATCCACCGCAGCGACGTGCAGTCCAAGGTCTTTCAGATTCTCGGCCTCACACAGGAAGAGGCGAAGGCGAAGTTCGCGTTCCTGCTCGAGGCCCTGCAATACGGCGCGCCGCCGCATGGCGGCATCGCCCTCGGACTCGACCGCATCGTCATGCTCTTCGGCGGTTTCGACTCCATCCGCGACGTCATCGCCTTCCCCAAGAACGCCAAGGCCGTCTGCCCGCTGACCAACGCCCCCTCCCCGGTCACGCAGGCGCAGCTCAAGGACCTCGGGCTGCACATGCTCAATCCGCAATAGTTGATACGAGCCACGGTGGTGACCGGCAAGTCCTGCGCCTCGCTACTTCTACGCTACATGAGGGGCGCCCTTCCCGCCGCCGATAAAGGAAGATCGGATCAGCCCCATGGACTCACCCCTAATACGCGCCGTCGGCGTCTCGAAGCGGTTTCGCCGGGGCGATCACTTCGATTCGCTGCGCGATCTCCTGGCAGCGCGGCTCCTGCGGCGGCGCATTCAGCGACCGGCGGCCCAGGCGGATTTCTGGGCACTCCACGACATCAGCTTTGACGTCCGGCCGGGCGAGGCACTGGGCATCATTGGCCCCAACGGGGCAGGCAAGAGCACCATGCTCAAGCTGCTGGCCGGGATCATGCGTCCCACGGAAGGCACGATCGACGTTTGCGGAAGGATCTCGGCGCTGATCGAGCTGGGCGCGGGCTTCCACAACGACCTGACGGGCCGCGAGAACATTCACCTCAACGCGACGATCCTCGGCATGTCGCGCGAGGAAATCCGCCGGAAGTTCGACGCGATCGCCGACTTCGCGGGAATCGGTGAATTCCTCGACACGCCCGTCAAGCGCTACAGCAGTGGGATGCACGCCCGTCTGGGGTTCGCCATCGCCGCGCATGTCGAGCCTCGCGTCCTCCTAGTGGACGAGGTACTTTCCGTCGGCGACCGCGTCTTCCGCGCGAAGTGCATGGACCGGATGAACCGCTTTCTTCAGGACGGCGTGGCGGTCATCTTCGTGTCGCACGATCTCGGCGCGGTCGGGCGGTTCTGCCAGCGCGTGCTCGTCCTGTCCGGCGGGCGCGAACTGTTCTGCGGGCCGGCGCATGAGGCGATCTGCCGCTATTACGACGCCTGCCGCGAGCCGGTGCTGGACAAGCAACTTGCGGGACAGCCCATCGTCTCTATCAAAGAGGTTCGGGTGGAAAGCCCGCCGGGGCGGCCGGCGGTGACGCTCGTGCCCGGTGCACCGGTGCGCGTAGGCATGGACCTCGAATTTCACGGGACGATGGAGCGACCGTCGTTCGGGCTTTCGATTATCCGGCTCGAAGATCATCTGACCGTCTTCGAGACAAGCAGCACCCGACTGAGTGTCATTGCGCCGCCGGCCAAATCCGGTGATCGTCGGCAGGTGCGGTACGACTTTCGCATGAACCTGCTTCCGGGCGAGTACGCGATCGGCCTGCACGTTCGCGAGCGGGACGCCCTGACGTACGCGATTGACCAGCCCCGGGCGGCGCGGGTGATGGTGGTGGGCGAGCGCACGATAGGCGGCGTCGCGCATATTGATCCGCACGTCGTCGTTGAGGCGCTGGAAGATATTGACGATTTCGAAAGTGAGCGGCCAACTCGAGTCGACGAAGCCACGGCCTCGCTGCTGCGAGACCGTGCCACGCTACCGGGGGCATTTGCTACTTGATCGGCCAGGGGCCGCAGCCGAGGAAGGCCTTGAGCGCGGCGACGCAGTGGCGGTCGAGTTGATGCGGCGTCATCGCGTCGAGTTCCTTGAAGGCCTCGTGCATGGTCATCCCCCGGCGATAGTGCCGTGTCTGCGTCAGGGCGTCGTAGACGTCGGCGACGGCGAGGATTCGCGCTTTGCGCGGCAACTGGTCGTGGCGCAGGGCCTCGGGATAGCCGCTGCCGTCGAGCCGCTCGTGGTGCGCGGGGGCGAGGACATCCAGTTCCTCCAGTTCGTCCGTGAAAGCGATCCTGGACAGAATATTGCGAGAATACGCGGCGTGCCGCTTCATCTCGTCGAACTCTTCCGGGCTGAGGCGGCCGGCCTTGGTCAGGACCGCGTCAGAGACGCCGATCTTCCCGATGTCGTGCAGCAGACCGGCCATCCGCAGCCAGGCGATCTCGTCGGACGGCAGGCCGAGGATCTCGCCGATGCCCATCGCGTAGTTGGCCACGTTGATCGAATGGATCGTCGTCAGCGGATCGCGGGCATCGAGCGCCGCGCTGATCGCGGAGACGAAGGTCTCGAACTGCCGCTGCTGCGCCCGGACGAGCCGGATCGTGTCGAGACACAACGCGACCTGAACGGCGATGGCTTCGAGTAGACGGGCATCGTCCTGGCTGAAATAGCCCTCGCGCCGATCCATCACCTCCAGGACGCCGACGCAACGCCGCGGGGTCTGCATGACCGGGGCGAAGAGCAGGGAGTGCATGAGGAAACCGTCGTGCTCGCAGGGTCGGCGGGCGAGGCCGGACTCGCGGGTCGCGTCGACGATGCAATGCGGCTGGTGGGTTTGAAACACGCGGCCGCAGGGGCCGTGGTCGTCGGGGATGCGAGTATCGCGAGGCCACTCGTTCGGGTCGGCAGCATGGCTCGTCCAGAGTTCGCACCGTTCGGCGTCGTGGAGATAGAGCGTCGCGCGATCGGCGGCGAAGGCGGAGGCCACGTGCTCGCACACGACGGCCATCAGCGCGGGGAGGTCGCGGGCGGCGCCGATCGCGCGGCCGGCCTCCATGAGCGAAGCCAGTTCACGGTCGTGGCGGTTTGGTTCAGTCCGCGCGCGGCGCGGCGGCGTGATGACGGAGGAATTCTTCATAGATACTGTCCAACCATACGATTGGAGTTCGGCGGATAACCGCGGCGGACGTGAGAAAAACGGGCCATTCACAGGTGTGGGCGGACGACGACGGCCCGGTCGCAGCGGGCGGTACAATTCTCGGTCGCAGGCCGCAACGCTATGAACGATGATTTCAATCTCGACACCGAGCATCGCATCTACCTGGAGGGCCTTCGGCTGTTCAACGAGGGCGACTATTTCGAGGCCCACGAGACCTGGGAGGAGGCCTGGTCGCAGGTCCGCGACTCGCGGCGCGAACGGTTTTATCGCGCCCTGATCCAGGGGGCGGTCACACTGGAGCTGCTCCGCCGCGGCCGGGCGGTCGGGGTGCGGCAGGTTTTTGTGTCGTGCGGGCAATTGTTCGAGGGCCTCCCGCCCGTCTTCATGGGCCTCGACATCCCTGATTTCCTCGATCGGCTGCGGCATGCGATTGAGCCGACGCTGGAGGACCTGGACGCGCGGCACGTGCCGATTGATCCGTCGCGGTTGTTTCGGATTGAGTTGGCGTACGATCCGTTTGTGAGGGCGGAGAACGGGGAAGGGACGAGATTGTGAAGAGAGGCACAAAGGCACTGAGGCACATAGGCACGAAGGGATGGATGGCCGGGTCGCTGCGCGACCAATTTTTTTTTGTGCAAACGAGCGGAATCGAACGGAAGAGTGGACATGATTGACAGATGAACATGATCTCGGTTTGCCGATTGGCAAGAGCGGCCACATCCGCCGGTGGGCCGGGTCGGTGCGCAATATCGTGCCCCCCCTACAAGGAGCCTCATTGAGCCGCAAAGAGGCATAAACAGGTTCTATGATGGACACCGATCCAGGCCTTCCATTGTCGCGAGCACCTGCAGCATTTGAAGCGTTGCTGAAGTTACCCATCTTCACACCTGCGGTCCTGCATTTCGGCTGAACAGGGCGTCGCAACCTAAAAAATACTGAAATTCCCAGAACAACTTCGTTGCGTGCGATCGACCACGAGTCGTCGGTGGCGGCGCGGGGAATCTCCCGGGCCGCGAGCGACGGGGTTTTGGCCGAGGCACGCGGTCAGCCTTCGTTTTTGTCCTGAACACCAACCTTGCTCGGCGCTCCCTCTAAAATCAGGCTTTGGGGTGGATAACACGCAAGTGGTGTATGGAGAGGGGATAAGGAATAAATACGGCAAGCATGAAACCGACGATGGCAGGACGAAGAGTTCGAATCCAGTCGCACCGACTTTTGAGAGATTGAACCCTTCGACGAGCGCGTCGATGTGCTTTTTGATTGTGGTAATAAGAGCGACGCCAAGCAGACGGCAGTTTAAACAGACGATTTCGGGGATTCGCCCGTTTCGTGGCTTCATCCGCCGAAATCTACCCATTTTTCCTGCTTGACAATCAATAAGTATTTGCTTATGATTTGAAGATGCACAGCGCGGCCGTAGTCGAAGATAGGGTTTTCAAGGCGCTGGCCGACCCCAGCCGCCGGGCGATCTTCGTTGTACTCATGCGCGGCGAAGCGGCGGTGAAGGACCTCACGGCGCGCTTCGATATCTCGCAACCGGCGGTCTCGCAGCACCTCGCCGCTTTGAAAGACGCCGGCCTGGTCAAAGACCGGCGCGCGGGGCGCTGTGCCTACTACCGGGTGGAACCGCGCGGGATGAAGCCGCTTATCGACTGGATCGCGCACTACCGCGCCTTCTGGACGGAACACGTCGATCGCCTTGAACAACTGCTGGAGAGAATGGACAAATGACTCCCTCCGACAAGACCGCACGATCGCAATCTGAATCCATTTCGCTCGCATTCGATTTGCCTCATTCGCCGGAGAAGGTGTGGCGCGCCCTCACCGACCCCGTGCTGCTCGCGGAGTGGCTCATGCCCAACGACTTTGAGCCTCTCGTCGGCCACCGCTTCCGGTTTCAGTCCAAGCCGATGCCGGGTTGGCGCGGATTCGTCGAATGCGAAGTCATCGAACTCGACCCGCCCCGCAAGCTCGCGTACACGTGGCTCGGCGACGTCGATTGGAAGGAACCGACCGTCGTGCGCTGGACGCTGGAACCGGCCGGCGCCGGCACCCGGCTGATGCTTGAGCACACGAACTTCCAGGAACCGTGGGGCGGCGAGCTGCACGCGATGCTCAGCCAGGGATGGAAGAAGATGGTCGAAAAGAAGCTGTGCGAAGTTTTGGACGGGGCACGCGCGTAGCGTCTGCCCGCGACAAAACCCCCAACCGGGAGGTGAACATGAAGACCGAAAACGTGAACAGAAGCTGCGGCGGTTTCGCGGTGACGATCGAGAAGTACGAACCAATCCGCACCGCCATTCTTGCGTCCGTCCCGCGCGGCGGGCCGGGCCTCACCTTCAAGGAGCTGGTTGCACGTGTCGCGGCACAAGTGTCGGCCGATCTGTTTCCCAAAGCCGGCTCGGTGTCGTGGTACACCAAGGTCGTTCAACTTGACTTGGAATCGAGAGGTCAACTCGTTCGCGTGCCCGGACAGACTCCCCAGCGCCTGCGCCGCACGGGACGTGCCCATCACAGTCAAAAGCAGGTGCTCGCATGAACAAGAGGCGCATCGCGATAGCCATCGCAGCGGTCTTCATCACGCAGGCCGTGGCAAACGGCGTGATCTTCGGACTGATAATGGGCCGCCTGGCTATCGATTCGTCAATCACCCGGCCGGAAGAGCAGGAACATGTGGCGATTTACATGCTCAGCCGTGTGCTGTTTGTCAGCCTGTTCGTGTTCATCTTTGCCGGCTGGTATCCGCGTCGCGGAGTACGGGCTGGACTTCGCTACGGGCTGATCGTGTGGCTGTTCTATTCCGTACCGATGACGGTGGGCTTCTGGTCGTTCATGCGCATGTCCGATGCCTTGGCGGGTTGCTGGATCGGGATTGGATTCGTCGAGAACCTAATGAGCGGTCTGGTCATTGGGCTGGTCTACAGGGACCCGCGTCACACACCGAGCACGGCGGCTGCCCCAGTCACAGCCGTTGTCCCCGCTGGTTCGCCGACCTGACCGGGCAGTTGCTTAGTGGCATAGCCCGCCGCTGGAGCGAACCGCCGCGACGGTATAATCTACTTGCGGTCGAGCGTCGCGCGTGCGCCGCCCCGGTTGCTCAACGGCCATACGTTATTCGACATGGGCGACATCACTCCCAGTTTTGGCGATCATGTTCGCATTCGGGCGACGTCGCTTACGGAAAGTCTCGGTCTCGCGGGATTGACCGGCAGAGTCTACGGCGAGACCACGCCTTCTGTCACCGGTGTCGAAGTCATCGGCGAGATGACGGAGGACTTCGCCATCAACGTGATGATCGACGCCAGGAACGAGCAACTGTGGTTTGCGCCGCAGTTCGTTGAGTTTGTTGACCACGCCGCCGGGACCGAGTTGCGCATCGGAAACCGACATCTGGTGCGCAACGCGTCCGGCGAGTGGAACGAACGGCTAGGCTCGCAACCACTGCTGAAGCCGAGATTCCTTCATCGTCTCCTGAGGAGCTTTCGCGGCCGTCGGTGAATGTCGCAGAGTCCATCGTTGGAGTGAACGCAATGGCCAACAACACGTCCATCAAGTCAACGAAGGTCGGTCGCCCCCTTACAACAAGCAACGGCGGCGATTCCAAGACCAATTCCACGATCCATTTCCGTGCGACACTCCTCAAACCGAAGGCGACCGGGAATACCGTCGCGTGGACCTTTCTGACCCTGCCTAAAGAAGCCAGTGCGAAACTTCCGTCGCGGGGACAGGTGACCGTGGAAGGCACGCTCAATGGCCGCCCCCTTCGAGCCACGCTCGAGCCGGACGGCCAAGGCGGCCACTGGCTCAAAGTGGACCGCAAAATGCGCGAAACCGCGGGCGCGGAGGCGGGAGACGTCGTCACGCTGGAAATCGCGCCGGTGGCGGAGGAACCGGAACCGAAAGTGCCGACTGATCTGCGGAAGGCGCTCGCGGCCGCCCCGCCGAAGGCGCGGGAGGCGTGGTCGGACATCACGCCGGCCGCGCGACGGGACTTCATTCACTGGATCAATTCGGGCAAAAAGGCGGAGACTCGCGTGAAACGCATCGCGACGGCCTGCGACATGCTCGCCAAGGGGAAGCGACGCCCCTGCTGCTTCGATCGGTCGGGGATGTATAGCAACAGCCTGAGCTGCCCTGTCGCCGATGACGAGGCAAGTGCTCGATGAGAAGCTGCTGCGACATGGAACAAGAAGCTGGCTCTCGTTCCGATTGAGACCGGTGGATCCTGAAGGCGAATCCATGTCCAAGTCTGGCATAAAGATCATCGAGGATTCGACTGGTTCAGGCGCAGTTCTCCGATCGACGGATCGAGTGCGCATTCTGTACGACATGCAACTGAGTCACGGAGACTTCCTGGTTCAAGAGCAGTGGGACACGATTGCTCTCGACGATCGCAACATCATCGCCGGCCTCAGGTATGGCATAGAGGGAATGCGTGAAGGTGGTATGCGGAAATTCAAGGCGTCGCCTCATCTTTGCTACGGCGACAAAGAACTTGATCGCATTCCTAAGAACGCTGCCTTGATCGTGACCATCAAGTCGGTAAAGATCGAAGCGTGATAACCCTTGCATGAAGACCTTGCTTGTACGGACACTCGACCAGTGGCGCGACCGGCTCAACTAGCACCATGCCTCGGAGTCGGAGGCCTGGCTGATTTCTTGCAAATATGCTCGCGCGAAAAAAGTGTCAGGAAGATTTTTGTGATCTCCATAATTCATCCTGACACCTTTTCTTAACCCTTCGTGGTAGAGTACGAGGAGCCCGCACTGCGACGAACCTTCGGTCAGGAGTAAGAAGCTTACTGCGACCGAATCAGGCGATGGTGGCCCCGTGTATGATCATCGCATGAAAGCGGCCGGTTGGGCCGCCCGTGAAACGGGTTACTGAGGAGACCTCGATGAACCAAGGTTTTCGCCGTATCGCGTACATCTTCCTTTGCGTGCTCCCCTTTCTCGCTGTTGCAGCTGTTAGCGCACGTCCTCTGCGGAGTGTGGGTGTATATCAAGGAATCGGAGGCCTCCTGTTCACAGCAGTCGTGATCGCCGCGTGGTCCGTCGGCGCCCGTGTGATCGGCCTCAAGGAGGCCGGGGCGCGAAAATTGGCGCTGGCTGGCGTCCTCTTCATCCTGCCCTGGGCAATCATTTCGCTGTTGTGGGTGGGAATTGGTCCACCGTTTCAGGCCACCGTACGAGAGAACTACATGCGTTATCTGGTCCTTGTTTCGAATTCGATCCTTGTGACCAGCGCATTCGTTGTCCTGAAAGAGGCTCTGTACGAAGGCGGCGAGCGCTTCTACGCGACCATCGGCTTCGCCGCGAACGTAACCGCCGGTGGGGCCTATCTCGTTTGCCTTAACATGTCCCTCGCGCACGTTGCCGTGGCCATGGGCGGGGACAAGACCCCTCCGCCCGCGATTCTGGGGACGCTCTACAGCGCGCTCGAATTCTTCGCATGCCTGATGACCTACGTTACGACCGGGATATTCGCCGTCGCGCTGGGGCAGGCGCGCCTTCTTGGCCGCGGCGCTACCCGTGCTTACGTGATAGCGTGCGGGATTTTCGTGCTGCTCCTGGTGTTGAGGGGTCTCCAGTTCCCGGAAATCTCCGCCAACACCGCACCGTTGTACACGCGGCCAGGTGTGATCGCCGGTATCCCGGCCATTCCATGGATCATGCCCTGCTTACTGGGCGCCGTGCTGCTCCGGCGGGCAGGAGATGCGCAATAATGACAAGTGAGCGGCCTAACCCTCGCTTGCAGCCGGGGGCGGCCGGCGCGATGATGCGCCGCCACCGCGATCGAAGGAACACCCCCATGCCGATTCACAAAGACATTCTCGCGTACAACGCGGCCCAATCGACCGGCGACAAGCGCATCTGTGACGCCCTCGCCAAGGCCATCGATCGACACCTGCCCGACGCGGAGAACAAGATCTGGCACCGGCACCCGGTCTGGTTCCTCGACGGGAACCCGATTGTCGGCTACAGCAAGCTCAAGGACTGCATCCGCCTCCTGTTCTGGAGCGGCCAATCCTTCGATGAGCGTGGTCTGGAGACCGAGGGCAGTTTCAAGGCCGCCGAAGCGAGGTACACGTCTGTCGATCAGATTGTCGCCAAGGACCTCAAAAGGTGGCTCGAGAAGTCGATCGAGATTCAGTGGGACTACAAGAACATCGTGAAGCGCAAGGGCAGGCTTGTACGATTGAAGAAAGTCGCGAGTATGGCGCGCGAGTCCTGAATTTCCTCAAGGAGGCCATTCGTCTCCTTGCCGGCGGCAATGTGCTGGGACTCAGGTAACCGGCTACAACCGACCTCCAGCCCTTCGTCGACCAGCCTTTCTTGCGTCTTCGATTTGTCCTTTCGCCTCAAGGACACGCCGCGTCTTTCCCGATCGCCGTGGGCGGCAGTTCGACCGGCCAGCCCACCTGATCCAGCACCCACTGCGTCCAGGTGTTGCTGTTGGGGCCCAAGACGACATACACGCTGACGCACGGGTACTCCTCGGCCCGCGTCTCGAGGAAGTCGATGATCGGCGTCGCCGCCGGCCCGCGCAGCTCCGCCAGCACCCGGACTCCGCCGAAGCCCGCCAGATCGCCCTCCGGCTCCTCACGGTTTTTGATGATGAATCCCTCCGGCGGGATGACCACGGCCCACGATTCCCAGCGATCGAATTGACGAGCCTCCGCCCGTTTCACGACGAACCACGTGTGGACATCGACCAGCCCAATGAGCGGGACCGGGGCGGTGTAGAGCCTGACGACGGCCTCGTCCGAACGGGCCAGCACCTCCAGCGGCACAAACAGATTCTGGTCCGGGTAGAATCCCGCGTCACAGCCACAGAGGCCAAGAGCCAATCCAAGAGTCGCGAGGCAAACGGGAGTTATCGAACGGCGCGGAGGCATTCGAATTGCACCCTGGGCGTCCAGTAGTCGTCGCGGACGGGCTCCTCGCGGCACAGATCGGTCGAAAGATACTTCTTATTCGAGTCGCTCAGGACGGTCACGACGGTGGCGTCGGAACCGAGAGCCTCCACCAACCCTATTGCACCGACCAGGTTCGCGCCGGCCGAGATGCCTACGCCAAGGCCCAGAGATCGACAGATCAACTGGGCCATGAGGATGGCGTCGCCGTCCCACACGTCCACAATGTCGTCCAATTCCTTGAGATTCACGATGGATGGAATAAACTCGTCGGAGATTCCCTGGATGCGATGTTTGCCGGCCTTGCAACCGGTGCGAAGCGTGGGTGAGTTGGCCGGCTCCAGCGGATGCACGCGAACATTTCGACCGTTTCGTCGAAGGTAACGGCCGACGCCCATGACGGTGCCACCCGTACCCACACCGGCCACGAAGGCGTCGGCCTGCATGCCGAACTCGAGGAGTTGTTCTTCGATCTCCGGGCCGGTAGTGAATTCGTGGGCTTCGATGTTGGCGGGATTGTCGAATTGCCTCGGCAGGAAGGCACGGGGCGTCGCCTGGGCAAATTCCTCGGCCATCTTGATCGAGCCGAGGAAGCCGCCCTGCTCGCGAGAGACCGGCACGACCTCCGCGCCGAAGTTCTGCATCAGGTGCACGCGCTCCTGGCTCATCCAGTTGGGCATGTAAATGCGTACAGGGTGGCTCAGGGCGCGGCCGATCGCTGCGAAGGAGATGCCGGTATTCCCACTCGAAGCTTCGACGATCGTGTTATTGGGCTGCAACTCGCCGGATTCGTAGGCCCGCCGGATGATGTGGGCGGCCATGCGGTCTTTCACACTCCCCGTCATGTTCATGACTTCGTACTTGGCGTACAGGCGGCGCGGGGAGCCCTTAAGGCGGTAGCGGATCTCCAGGAGCGGCGTGCGGCCGATCAGGGCGGTGAGGGTGTCGACAACGGTGGGGGTCGAGACGGATTGCAGGAGGGTGCTCATGCGTCGGAGATGAGTTTAATCGAGTATTTCGACCGTGGCCAAAGCCCCCTACTGACAGACCCACGCCTCCATCCCCTAAGTCGAACCCGGGGCGAGCCGACGAGCGAGCACGACGATGCTCAGAGCGTGCACGCCAGGTATGCAAATCGTGAGAGGCGTCGCTCGAGCGGGAGCCGGGCCGCAACACTCAGGAATCGCTGCTGACCCTCGAACGTCTCAACGCCCTCAATGATTCTCAGCTTGTCGGCCCGCTTCTGACGAGCCGCGTGCCAGTTCGTCGCGACTTGAGCGATCGCACCTGACAAGTCGGCTTTCTTCGTCAACCGGAATCCTGTGTCGATAAGCATGCGCTCGTTGGTATCCGGTGCGACGAAGAGGAAGAAGCCGATTGAACTGCGCGCGGCGATCTCCTCGCTTGTGAGCGGACCCGTAACGACCACCGGATCGGTAAACAACAGACGCCCACCCGGTTGGAGCACCCGGGCCCATTCGGTGAGCACTTTGGTCCGATCGGCAAGGTGGTTGATCGCGTCAATGCAGATGACAACATCGAATGAACCGTCTGCGAACGGGAGGTGCCCTTGCGCATCGATCACCTCGAATGAAGCCAGGTCGGACAGACCGCGGCGGGCGGCCTCTTGCCGACCCGTGCGGACTCCGTCGGGATGGATATCGACCCCAACGACAGTGGCGCGCGTTTGCGCGACGATCCTGAGCGACGGCCCACCCGAGCCGCAAGCGATGTCCAGCACGTGCTGTCCCGGGCGGAGTGAGAGCCATTCGATGAATTCATCCTGCTCCCTCGCGGTGATCCAGCCATTCTGGCCAAAGTCGTCCTGCCACGTCTCCTGGCGGATCTCCCGGTAGAGTGAATCGTCAAACCGGCCGTAGGTCGAGTCATAGAAGTCGACCTTTGAGGCGGGCGGGGTACGTTCCGTCGAGTCACTTGTCGTCATGGCTTACAAACACGGCCAAGCGCGTCACCAAAAGTCTAACATAACCCGCCCTCGTGCAAATCGGGACACGGAAAGACGTGGTGGCATCGGAGACTTTTTGTCCACGACTTCACTCCGGCACAAGCCGCGTGGCAGGTTTCCAAGCCTGTTTCGCCGGTCCACCTAGCGATCAAACCCACCAGCACGCCCTCGCGACGTGCGGGAATCCGACCGCCACCGGCCACGGCCCGCCCAGGCGGGTATACCGGGAAGGTTCGGGGCAGACGCTATTTCTTGGCGAGGTGGATCTGGGCCTTGGCGCGGTCGATGGCTTTTTGGCGGGCGGTGACGGCTGCTTCGTCGGAGGCGGGCATTTTTTCGGCGTCGGAGAGCGCGGCCTGGGCCTTTTCGCGGGTGAGGTCTTCTACGGGGATGGCCCGCTCGGTGAGGATCGTGACCTGGTTGTCGAGGACCTGGGCGAAACCGCCATCCACGAACAACTCCCTGGTGCCGCCGCCGCCTTCGACGCGGAGCGGGCCGGCGCCGAGTTCGCAGAGCAACGGGGCGCGGTCCTTGAGGATGCCGACGAGACCGTCGTGGGCGGGGAAGACGACGGAATTGGCGGTGGTCTGGAGGACCTGGCGTTCGGGGGTGATGACGGAGCAGGTGATGGGGTCGGTGGCCATGGGGATTTATTAAGGGGGAATGGACGAGGGGTCAAGCGAATGCGGAAGTTGGAATGCGGAATGCGGAATGGGCAGAGGGAAATGACTGGATTTACGAGATTTACAGGATTGGCGGAGGCAGGGGTCGGAGGAAGGCAAGAAATCCGGAGGCCGGTAAGCAAAGACTCCCGCCCTCCTCGATCTCGCTACCTGCTCTTTGAGATTGAAGCTACTGGCTCTAATATGGAGGCATGTCGGGGCGGAATTACCTGCTTTTTGTCATCGGATTTGGGCTGAGTTTCCTGGTTCAAGTCATGCCGGCGTCGGCGAAGGAGCGGCACTATGAGCAGGTGCGGGTGCTACTGATCAGCCGGATGGCGTCGTGTGTGTCGTGTCATACGACGGCTGCGGGGAACAAGCTAAACACCTATGGCGAGCGGATTGCGGCGCAGCCCAAGTCGATGCCGCTGGCCGACCGGATTGCGCGGCTGGAGCGCGACGCGAAGGGCGGGCGGAAGCAAAACGGGGATGAGACCGCGGCGGACGATCGAGATGTGGATGGCGACGGCGTGCCGAACTGGGTGGAGATCCTGGCGCGGAAGAGCCCGGCCAATGCGAAAGACAAACCGGACGCCGAGACGGCCGAACGGATTCAGTCGGTCGTGAGCTGCAACATTTGTCACAAGGACGGAGGGCCGGGCGAAGGTCGGGGTCGCAAACCGCACAACGAATTTGGCGAGTTGCTGGCCAAGACCGGCCGCGGGGCGAAGGGCGCGCCAAAGGCGAAAGACGATCGGGAGGCGCGTAAGTCGGCAGAGCGAGTGTCGATCCTCGCGCGGCTATTGCAAGTACGTACGAAGAAGCCGAAAGGGTCGGCGGCGACGTTTTGGCAGAGGCTGCGGCTACTTCATGCGCCGGCGGATGCGATAGACAAGGTGACACCGGAAGAAGTGAAGAAATTGAAGAAGGAGATAGCGGCGATCAAACGCGAAAAGAAAAAGACGCCGAAGCGCGGACTGGATTGCAAGGCGCACCGGAACGATGGTTTTTTGCTGGATGGGGAGGGGTTGGAGTAGAAATGAAAAAGGACGCCAGGGCCATAAGGGTCGAATAGGACCAAAGGAAAAACAAGGGCCGAATCATATCTTATTTTTGCCACTATATTTATGTAGGTTTTCGGCGCCTAATATTTTTCCACTGGCACCTTCCCGTAACTCGCTTATACTGACTGACTTCTCCGCCGCGGAGGCGGGAATTGGCTGATCGGGTGTGGGACTGGTCGGCTGGACGCCAGATGGCCTCCGCGGAGGACAGTCCCTGGGTACTTAACGTCGGCTCGACCGCGCGCTCCTCGATGACGTACTCGCCGTTGGCGAATCGTTCCGGGTCCTCTTTTCGACAGAGTGGCCTCCCCCACGCCCGCTCCGCGCGCGCGAACGGGTCGGTCCGCGCCGCAGCGCGGCACATCGAAGCCGCTTCAACACCACACACGCTGGTCTGTTCAAAGGGTGCATGATGATCGTCACCAAAGAGATTCGTTCTTTCAGCAAACTCGGCGACGCGATGGCCATGCCGAATCTGATCGAGATTCAGGTTGGCTCCTACAAGCGCTTCCTTCAGGAGGGCACGCTGACCGAGCACCGGACTCCGACCGGTCTTGAGGGCCTGTTGCGGGAAGTTTTCCCGATCTCCAGTTATGACGAGAACATCGTCCTGGAGTACCTCGACTATTCGCTGGGCAAGCCGCGCTACACGCCGGACGAGTGCCGGCAGCTTCGCCTGACCTACGGGATGCCGCTGCGCATCCGCTGCAAGCTGCACCGCAAGGATAAGGACGAGATCTTCGAAGACCGGATTTACCTCGGCGATATCCCGATCATGATCGGCGGCGGGGAGTTCATCATTAACGGGGCCGAGCGCGTCATCGTGTCGCAGCTTCACCGCTCGCCCGGCGTGGACTTCATCAAAGAGACGCTGGAGGCGGACCGGCCGCTGCACGCGTGCCGCATCATTCCGGAGCGCGGGAGCTGGGTGGAGATCAATATCACGCGCAAGGACGTGATGGCCGTCCGAATCGACCAGTCAAGCAAGATCCCGGCGACGAGTTTCCTGCGGGCGATGGACCCTCGGTATGGGAAGGATGAGGACATCATCCGCGAGTTTTATCCCACGAAGACGATCCGCGTGGCCAATCTTCGCGCCGATATGTATGTCGTGTCCGAGGTCCGCCTCGATGAGAGCGAAGACGCCGAGCCGCTGGTGCGGGCCGGTTGCCAGGTCGGCGACGCCGTGGCCCGGATTCAGGGCAGCAGCATCAAGCAACTCGAAGTCATCGACAAGGTCGGCGACCCGCTGATCCTCAATACCCTCGCCGAAGACGGCAGCCACAGCCATGAAGACGCGCTGATGCGGATTTATAAGAGTCTGCGGCCGGGCAACCCGGCGCAGCTCGACAAGGCGGTCAAGCTCTTCCACGAGAAATTCTACGACGCGAATCGCTATCGCCTGGGCCGGGTCGGTCGATTCCGCATCAACCGCAAGTTCGGGCTCTCGATCCCGACTTCGCTGAACACATTGACGGCGGCGGACTTCGTCGCGTGTTTGCGATACCTGCTCGACCTGCGCAGCCAGGAGCGGATTGGTTTTTCGGTGCCGCAGCGGGTGCCGTTTGAATTGTGCATGCTCCGCTGGACGCGCGAGCTGGCCGATCAACTGAGCGGCTATTTGACCAAGAACCAGCCCGTCAAAGACCCCAAGGAGGGCGTGGTCCTCGGACAACTGGATTCGATCCGGGACGGGCGCAAGAAACTGCAGCCGATCGATGTGGTCAAGGAACTCTACCGCCAGCTTCGCAGCCTTTGCGATGCTCCGACGGAATGGGCTCCGACCGGTTCGATCGACCTCGACCTGATGCGCCAGCTTCTCGGCAAGGGCAAGCAGGACCGCGATTCGGACGTGACGAAGCTGGCCCGCGATTACATCGTGGCGACGATTCGGACGCGCGCCTCGCGATTGCTGGAGGGGATAGAAGCCTATCTGGCGGCATCGAAGCACGGCCAGCCAGAGGTCGTGCAGGTCGATTTCATGAACTACTACCCGCGGCCGGGGGTGATTTACACCTTTAACGAGGCGGATTCGAAGCGGCTCACGGCTTCGGGCGAGGCGACGATCGAGGCGGAATGGCGCGAGCTGTTCGGCAGCGGCATCAAGCACTCCGCCTTCGAGCCGTTTGAGAGCGTCTCCGCCGTGCTTCAGAAGCACGGCAACAAGGAACTGCTATCGGTCGGCAATGTCCACGAGTACGGCTGGCGGCAGACCCGCGTCATCGTCGCGGAGGACGACATCGACCACCTCGGCAATCGGCGGTTGCGAACGATTGACGAACTGGCCTGCGATGAGATTCGCAAGGGCTTCCTGAAGCTCCGCCGCACGGTGCAGGAGCGCATGAGCATGCGCGAGCCCGACCAGCTCGGGAAAATCCCGGAGCTGATCAATTCCAAGGCAATCTCCGGGGCGATCGAGTTCTTCTTCGGCCGCGGCGAGTTGTCGCAGGTCGTCGACCAGACCAATCCCCTGAGCCAGCTCACGCACGAGCGGCGGCTCTCGGCCCTCGGCCCCGGCGGTTTGAACCGCAAGCGGGCGGGCTTCGAGGTCCGCGACGTGCATATCAGCCATTACGGACGCATCTGCCCGATCGAGACGCCGGAAGGCACGAACATCGGTCTGATCGCGTCGCTGAGCATCTACTCGACCGTCGATGAGTATGGGTTCTTGATTACCCCCTATCGCAAGGTGGAGAAGGGCGGGAGCGTCAACGGCGGACACGAGTTCCTGCGTGCCGACGAGGAGATGAAGACGGTGCTGGCGCCGCCGGATGCGGTGGACCCGAAGGCGAGCCGCGTGACGGGTGACCATATCATGGCGCGGATTCGGGGTGATCTGGCCCTCGTGACCAAGGACGAGATTGAATATATCGATATCTCTCCCAAGCAGACCGTCGGCGTCTCCGCCAGCCTGATCCCGTTCCTGGAACACGATGACGCCAACCGCGCGCTGATGGGCTCGAACATGCAGCGGCAGGCCGTACCGCTCCTGATTACGGAGCCGCCGGTCGTGGCGACCGGCATGGAGCGCGTGGTGGCGGACAACAGCGGCATGGTGGTCCACGCCCAGACCGATGGCACGGTCACCTTCGTGGATGCGTCGCGGATCGTGCTGGACAACACGGAAGAGTACGAACTGCGGAAGTTCCAGGGGCTCAACGAGCGAACCTGCCTCAATCAAATTCCGCTGGTCAAGCTCGGCCAAAAGGTCAAGAAGGGACAGATCATCGCCGACGGTCCGGCCACGCGAAACGGTGAGTTGGCGCTGGGGCGCAATGTCCTCGTCGCGTTCATGACGTACGACGGTTACAACTTTGAGGACGCCATCCTGATTTCGGAGCGGCTCGTTCAGAACGATACGTTTACCAGCATCCACATCGACGAGCACGAGATTGAAATTCGCGAAACGAAGCTCGGCCGCGAGGAATTCACCCGCGATATCCCCAACGTCTCCGAGCGGGCGCTGCGCAGCCTCGACGAGAACGGAATCATCACCGTTGGGACAGAAGTGCAGCCCGGCGACATTCTCGTCGGCAAGGTCTCGCCCAAGAGCAAGAGCGAGCTGTCGCCCGAAGAAAAGCTGCTGCACGCAATCTTCGGCCGCGCCGGCGAGGACGTGAAGAACGATTCCCTGGAAGTGCCCAGCGGCATCTCCGGCATCGTGATCGACGCCAAGCGGTTCAGCCGGCGCACCCATCTTTCCGAAGATCAGAAGCGCCTCGTGCAGAAACGGATCAAGGATTACAAGAACACGACGAACCTTCGCATTATCGCCGTCTTCCGAAAGATGCTCGAGGAGATGGAAGCCGTCGCGGGCCAGCCCATCGTGGACCCCGAGACCAAGCAGGTCGTCGGGCGCAGCGACAATCCCGACGTCGTCATGGAACAGATCTGCGACGACAAGCAGAACTGGCGCTTCAATGTGAAGTGGGTCAAGCCGGCCAACAAGCGCGACGAGTGCGAGCCGATCTACAATCGCTATTGGCCGCGCATCGCCGAGCACATCGAGGAGCGCGAGCGGAAAATCGCCCAGATCAAACGCGGCGACGAACTGCCCTCCGGCGTCCTCGAAATGGTCAAGGTCTACACCGCCACCAAGCGGCAGCTTTCGGTCGGCGACAAGATGGCCGGCCGTCATGGAAACAAGGGCGTCATCGCCAAGATCCTCCCGGTCGAGGACATGCCCTTCCTCGCCGACGGAACGCCCGTCGACATCATGCTTAACCCGCTGGGCGTGCCGTCGCGCATGAACGTCGGGCAGATTCTGGAGACGCACCTGGGCTGGGCCGCGAAAATCCTCGGCTTCCAGGCGATCACCCCGGTCTTTGACGGATGCCGGGAAGAAGAACTGCACGCCGCGGTGGAGGAGGCCAATCGCAAGGTCGAGACCCTCGCCGCCGATCCCAAGGCCGTCGCCGTGGCCGACAAACAGGGCCTCATGCTCTCGAAGATGCCCTACGGAGGCAAGATCAACCTCTTCGACGGCCGAACCGGAGACCGATTCGATCAGCCCGTGACGATCGGCTACATCTACATGATGAAGCTGCACCACCTCGTGGATGACAAGATTCATGCCCGCGCGACGGGCCCCTACTCGCTGATTACGCAGCAGCCCCTCGGCGGCAAGGCCCGTACCGGCGGCCAGCGGTTCGGCGAAATGGAAGTCTGGGGCCTGGAGGCGTATGGCGCGGCGTACATTCTCCAGGAGTTGCTCACGGTCAAGTCCGACGACGTGGAAGGCCGGACGAAGATTTACGAGTCGATGGTCAAGGGCGAGAACACGCTGGAGGCGGGCACGCCCGTGTCCTTTGACGTGTTGTGCAATGAAATCCGCGGGCTGGGGATGAACATCCAGCTCGAAAAAGGCAGGTTAATTTGATTGGTGGCCCGACGCCCGGCCGCTGGAGCGGCCCGACGCCCTTGCGAAGGAGCGTTCGATCATGAACCAGATCAAGTGTGAAGTCGTGGACAAGATCGACATCGGCGAATTGAAGGCGTTTTACGACGCCCAGGGATGCCTGATGCCGCAATCGGTCGACAAGCTGTCGAGGATGGTGGACAACTCCGTCTGCTTTGTGACGGCCCGGGAAGGCGATGGCCGGCTCATCGGGATTGCCCGCGGCCTGGCTGACGGGGTTCGCGGCTATTTGACGGAGTGCAAGCTGGATCCGGCCCGGCAGGGTCCCGGCGCCGTGACGCACATTGATGGGCGCATCGAGCACGATCAGTTCGGGATCGCCCGGCAGATGGCGGAGCTGGTGATCCGCACGCTGGCCGACCAGGGCTGCGAGCGGATCGACGCCGCCGCGTATGGAACGGAAGTGGATTTCTGCGAGGAGCTGGGTTTTCGACGAGCGGCCGGCGTCGTGCCCATGATGCTCAATGTGACGCCGATTGCCGGCAAGAGCGCGGGGCTTGCGACGGCGGGGGCGGCCCCGGTCGCAGCCGTGCAGAAGTAAGGGACGAATCAACGCGAAAGCGGTTCAAAGTTTTTGCCGCGGCCAACTGTGACAAGGCCGCAGAGGTAAGGAAACGATGGCTGACAGTATTTACGATCGCGTGAACGATTACGGCGCGGTGAAGATCTCGCTGGCGTCGCCCAACGACATTCGCTCCTGGTCGTACGGCGAGGTCCGCAAGCCCGAGACGATCAACTACCGAACGTACCGCGCTGAAAAGGACGGCCTCTTCTGCGAGCGGATCTTCGGACCCGAGCGCGACTGGGAGTGCTTCTGCGGGAAGTACAAGGGCACCAAGCACAAGGGCATGATCTGCGATCGCTGCGGCGTCAAAGTGACGCACAGCCGCGTGCGGCGCAAGCGGATGGGCCACATCAACCTGGCCGCGCCGATCGTGCACATCTGGTTCTTCAAGGCGATGCCCTCCCGGCTGGGCGCGCTGCTCGACATGAAAACGTCCGACCTGGAGAAGGTCGTCTATTTCCAGGACTACGTCGTCGTGGAGCCGAAGGACACGCCGCTGAAGCGCGGCCAGATCCTTTCCGAGGAGGAGTACCGCAGCAGCATCGACAAGTATGGCGACAGCTTCGAGGCCCAGATCGGCGCCGAGGCCGTCAAGACGCTCCTGGGGAAGCTCAGCCTGGCCCAACTCGGGCAGGAGCTGCGCGAGGCCATCCTCAACACGAATAGCAAGCAGAAGATCAAGGACCTGTCCAAGCGCCTGAAGATCGTCGAGAGCCTGCGCAACAGCGCCAACGATCCCACGTGGATGGTCATGGATGTGATCCCGGTCATCCCGCCGGACTTGCGGCCGCTCGTACTGCTGGATAGCGGAAACTTCGCCACCAGCGATTTGAACGACCTCTACCGCCGCATCATCAACCGCAACAACCGCCTGAAGAAGCTGATCGACCTGAACGCGCCGGAAGTCATCATTCGCAACGAAAAGCGCATGCTTCAGCAGGCGGTCGACGCCCTTTTCGACAATGGCCGGTGCCGCCGGCCGGTGCTCGGCTCGTCCAACCGCCCCCTCAAGAGCATGACAGACATGATCAAGGGCAAGCAGGGCCGCTTCCGCGAGAACCTGCTGGGTAAGCGCGTGGACTACTCCGCGCGAAGCGTCATCGTCGTCGGCCCGGAACTGAAGCTGCACCAGTGCGGTCTGCCCAAGAAGATCGCCCTGGAGCTGTACCAGCCGTTCATCATCCGCAAGCTTAAGGAGCGCGGCTTCGCCGACACGATCAAGAGCGCGAAGAAGATGCTGGAGCGCCGTGATCAGGAGATCTGGGATATTCTGGAAGAGGTGATCTACCAGCACCCGGTCCTGCTGAATCGCGCCCCGACGCTGCACCGCATGGGTATTCAGGCCTTCGAGCCGGTCCTCGTGGAAGGCAACGCGATCCGGATTCATCCACTAGTGTGCAAAGGGTTCAACGCCGACTTTGACGGCGACCAGATGGCGGTCCACCTGCCGCTGTCCATCGAGGCGCAGGTCGAAGCGCATGTGCTGATGATGGCCACGAACAACATCTTCAGCCCGGCCAGCGGCTCTCCCATCATGTCGCCGAGCCAGGACATCGTCATGGGCATCTTCTATCTGACGTGCGACCACGCCCATGAGGCCAGTTTGGAGCCCAAGCGATCGTTTTCCACCTTCCAAGAGGCCCTGCTCGCCTATGAGCTGGGCAAAATCTCGATCCACGAGCAGATTCGCGTTCGCATCGATCGCGAGCAGATGGTGGAGGGGCAGAAAAAGCGGCCGGTGCCTGTCGCTGCCAATCGCGTCATCAAGACCACAGTAGGAAGGCTCATCTTCAATGACATCCTTCCCGTGGGCATGCCGTTCTATAACTACCCGCTGAGTCAAAAGGGCGCCGGTCGCGTGATCGCCGATTGCTACGCCCACCTCGGCCGCGCCGAGACGATCGACTTCCTCGATCGCATCAAGGAGCTGGGCTTCAAGCGCAGCACGCTCGCCGGATTGTCTTTCGGCCTGACCGACATGCGCATCCCCGACAAGAAGAAGTTCTTCATCGAGGAGGCCCAGAAGAAGGTCGACCGCATCACCAAGGCGTTTCAGCAGGGCGCCATCACGAACCTCGAGCGCTACAACCAGCTCATCGATACCTGGGTCCACGTTCGCGAGCGCGTCACCGAGGCGATGATGCACGAAATCAAGAACGACTTCCGCGACACGGACATGAAATACGTGCAGCCCGGCGCGCCCGGTGGGCGCAAGTATCTGAACCCCATTTTTCTCATGACCGATTCGGGCGCCCGCGGCAGCACCGACCAGGTCCGCCAGCTCGCCGGCATGCGTGCCCTCATGGCCAAGCCCTCCGGCGAAATCATCGAAACGCCGATCAAGGCCAACTTCCGCGAAGGGTTGTCCGTGTTGGAGTACTTCAGTTCGACCCACGGCGCCCGCAAGGGACTGGCTGACACGGCCCTTAAGACCGCGGACAGCGGCTACCTGACACGCAAGCTGGCCGACGTGGCGCAAAACGTCATCGTGACCACGCGCGATTGCGGCACGATTAACGGCATCACCAAGGAAACCCGGTACAAGGGCGAAGAGGTCGATATCACGCTGACCGAGTCGATCGTCGGCCGTATCGCCCGCGACACCATCCGCCATCCGGTGACCGACGAGATCGTCGTCAAGGAAAATGACATCATCACGAACGAAATCGCGCGGCGGATCGAAAGTCCTCCGGCCGAAGGCGGCCTGGGTCTGGAGAAGATTCGCGTCCGCAGCCCGCTGACCTGCGAGAGCACGCAAGGCGTCTGCTCGCGCTGCTACGGCGTGGACATGTCCACCGGCAAGGTCGTCGAATCCGGCATGGCCATCGGGATCATCGCCGCCCAGTCCATCGGCGAACCGGGAACGCAGCTCACCATGCGGACCTTCCATACCGGCGGCGTCGCCAGCCGATCGGTCATTGAAAGCGACATCAAGGCGTCCAGCGGCGGAACCGTGAAGTTCCACGATCTGAATGCGGTTCCTTTCGTAGATCCTGCGAGCAACGAAAAGTGCCTCATCGTCCTGAAGCGCAACGGTGAACTGGCCATCAATGATGAAAAAGGCCGTGAACTCGAGCGGCACAAGATACCCTATGGTGCCCGCGTACACGTGGCCGACGGCGATGTCGTCAAGCCCCGGACCGTACTTTGCAACTGGGACCCGCACCTTACGCCGATTCTGGCTGAGGCCGGCGGCTTCATCCGCTTCCAGGACGTCATCGAAGGCGAGACGGTGCGGCTGGAGACCGAAGGCAAGGCCTCCAAGTACGTTGTGGTCGAGCACCGCGGCGACAAGAACCCGCAGGTCATCATCGAAGACGCCGACGGGAAGATTCTGGAATACCACTATCTGCCCGCGAAGGCGCGTATCGAAGTGCAGGAAAAGGACGAAGTGAAGGCCGGATGGCTCCTGGCCCGCCGGCCCCGCGAACTGGCCGGCACGCAGGACATCACCGGCGGTCTGCCCCGCGTTACGGAGATCTTCGAAGCCCGCAAGCCCAAGGAGCCGGCGGTCATGGCCGAGATTTCCGGCACGATTGAGATTCGCAGCGACCGTCGACGCGGGAAGATGACCATCGTCATCCACCCGGACAGCAAGGACCTCGAGGCTCGCGAGCACCACGTCCCGCAGGACAAGCACCTGCTGGTTCATGCGGGCGATCGCGTGGAGGCCGGCGATCCGTTGTGCGACGGCCCGCTGGTCCCCCACGACATCCTCGCCATCAAGGGCGAGGAGGCGTTGCAGAATTACCTGCTCCACGAAGTGCAGTCGGTCTATCGCTCGCAGAATGTGGGAATCAACGACAAGCACATCGAGACGATCATCAACCAGATGCTGCGCAAGGTGAAGGTCGATCAGGCGGGCGATTCGGCGCTGCTGCCCGGCGAGATCATCGACAAGTTCCGCTTCCGCGGAGAGAACCAGCGCTTGAGCAAGAGCGTCAAGATCACGGATGTGGGCGACTCGAGTTTTGTCGAGGCTCAGACGGTGACCAAGGAAGAGCTGAACGCGGAAAACGAAAAGCTGGAAGAGTCGGGCAAGGCCCCGGCCAAGGGTCGCAAGCCCAAGCCGGCCACGGCAGGGACCGTGCTGCTCGGCATCACCAAGGCCGCGCTGCAGAGCGAATCGTTCATTTCCGCGGCCAGCTTCCAGGAGACGACCAAGGTCCTCACCGAGGCGGCGCTGGGGAGCGCCGTGGACAATTTGGTGGGTCTCAAGGAAAACGTCATTCTCGGCCACCTTATCCCCGCGGGAACGGCCTTTAAGGACTTTGTGGAGATGTCGGTCGATCACCTCGGGGAACCGCCTCCCGAGGAGCCCGCGGAGGTGCGAATGCCCGAATTGGTCGGCGCCCCGGCCTCGGCGGAGCCGGAAACCATGGGACTGACCGAAGGGTCGCTGGCCGGCACGACGAGCGGTTCGCTCGCCACCAGCGCGGCCGAGGATTCTCAGGGATCGCCGGCCACGATGGCGTAGTGTTGACGGATCCCGCGGCCGTCACGTAAACTGTAGGGTTTTCCACCGTCCTGCCAGCGGAGGGGACGGCCAGAAAGGTATATCGAGAACGACATGCCCACGATCAATCAACTGTGTGCCAACCCGCGACGGCATGAAGTGCGCAAGAGCAAGTCCAAGGACCTGGACAACTCGCCACAGAAGCGCGGCGTCTGCCTCATCGTCAAGACGATGACGCCGAAGAAGCCCAATTCCGCCCTGCGCAAGGTCGCCCGTGTGCGGCTGTCCAACGGCCGCGAAGTGACGGCCTACATCCCGGGCATCGGCCACAACCTCCAGGAACACTCGATCGTGCTGGTCCGCGGCGGCCGCGTCCGCGATCTTCCCGGCATTCGCTATCACATTGTTCGCGGCGTGCTCGACTGTGCGAGCGTCGAAGACCAGGATAAATTCGGCGTGCGGCGAAACAAGTCGCGGAGCAAGTACGGCACCAAGAGGAAGAAGGCGTAATCCGACGACGTCGTGCGGGTTTCACCCGCCGAGAGAGAGAATGGCGGCAAAGCCCGCCCCACCGAGGTGTTCGATATGGCGTTTAAGAAATGGACCAACTCCGGCAAGCAGCTGCGCGGCGACGCGAAGTACAACAGCCGCCTGGCCAGCAAGTTTATCAACTGCATGATGTGGAGCGGCAAGAAGACCGTCTCGTCACAGATCTTCTACAAGGCCCTCGACGCCGTTTCACGGAAGATTGCCGACGTGCCGCCGATCGAGATTTTTGAGACCGCCGTCGACAACGTCCGCCCGAACATCCAGATTCGCAGCCGCCGCGTCGGCGGCAGCAACTACCAAGTCCCCATGCCGGTCAACCCTCGGCGCAGCCAATCGCTGGCGATCCGCTGGATTCTCGAAGCCGCCCGCGCCAAGAAGGGCCGGCCGATGGACCAGCGCCTGGCGTCGGAATTTATCGACGCCTTCAACCGCCAGGGCGCGGCGATGAACACCCGCGACAATGTCCACCGCATGGCCGACGCGAACAAGGCATTTGCTCACTTTGCGTGGTAGGCGGTCCCTGACACAACGGCAGTACCCTTGGTTCTCAACTGCCGCAGTGGCAGGGGAATTCCAATTCGGGCATATCCTGTCTCGCGACTAAACCTTTATCAAACAACAAGATACGTCGATCCTGCTCCCCGTCGTTCTTGGGCATGGTTCTTGCTTTATCGTCGGGTGAGGGATTCTCTATCCTGAGGTTTGGCAAGAAGTGAAGAACCGACCATCTGAAACCCCTTATTAACGCATTCCCTGGAGGCCTACATCAATGGCAGCAAAGCAACTGACGTTTCACGAGGATGCCCGGGCCGCCCTTTTGGCGGGCGTCGAGAAGCTCTCCGCAGCGGTCAAATCGACTCTTGGCCCGCGCGGGCGGACGGCGATCCTGGACAAGGGCTGGGGCGCCCCGACGATCACCAAGGACGGCGTGACGGTCGCCGAGGAGATCGAGCTTTCGGACAAGTATGAGAATCTCGGCGCGCAGCTCGTGAAGGAGGCGTCGAGCAAGACCTCTGACGCCGCGGGTGACGGGACCACGACGGCAACGGTCCTCGCCGAAGCGATTTTCAAGGAAGGCCTGCGCAACGTCGCCGCCGGTTCGGACGCCATGGCGATCAGCCGCGGCATCGCGAAGGCCGTGGACGCCGTCGTCGAAGCCCTCAAGGATCAGTCCCGCCCCGTCAAGGCCGACGCCAAGAACGTCGAGGACATCATCCGCGTCGCCAGCATCTCGGCGAACAACGACCGCGAGGTCGGCGAGCGTTTGGCCGACTGCTTCAAGCAGGTCGGCAAGGACGGCGTGATCACCATCGAAGAAGGCAAGAGCCTGGAGACGACGGTCGATGTCGTCGAAGGCATGCAGTTCGATCGCGGCTATCTCTCGCCGCACTTCGTAACCAACCCGGACGAGATGGAATGTGAGCTGGAGAAGGCGTTCGTCCTCGTCTATGAAGAGAAGATCAGCAACGTCACCAAGCTGATTCCCCTGCTCGAGAAAGTCTCCAAGACGAAGCGACCCCTATTGATCATTGCCGAGGATGTCGAGGGCGAGGCCCTGGCGACGCTCGTCGTGAACAAGCTCCGCGGCATCCTGCAAGTCGCCGCTGTGAAGGCGCCCGGCTACGGCGATCGCCGCAAGGCGATGCTCGAAGACATCGCCATCCTGACCGGCGCGAAGCCGATCTTCAAGGACCTCGGCATCGAACTCGACGGCGTGGCGATCACCGACCTGGGCCAGGCCAAAAAGATCGGGATCGACGCGGATAACACGACGATCATCGAAGGCGCCGGCTCGTCCAAGGACATCACCGGCCGCATCGAGATGATCCGCAGGGAGATCGAGGTCACCACCAGCGATTACGACAAGGAGAAGCTCCAGGAGCGGCTGGCCAAGCTGGCCGGCGGCGTTGCCCAGATTCATGTCGGGGCGGCGACGGAAGCAGAGATGAAGGAAAAGAAGGCCCGCTACGAAGATGCCCTGCACGCGACTCGCGCGGCGATCGAAGAAGGTATCGTTCCCGGCGGCGGCGTCGCGCTGATCCGCTCGCGCTCGGCGCTCGACAAGGTCAAGACGGTCAGCCATGACGAAGAGATCGGTGTGGAAGTCATCCGCAAAGCCCTGACCGCCCCGATCATGACCATTGCCAGAAATGCCGGCGTCGAGCCGGGCGTCGTGCTGCACAAGGTCGAAGGCAAGCCGGGCGCGTTCGGTTTCAATGCCCTGACGGAGGAGTACACCGATCTCGTGAAGGACGGCGTGATCGATCCGACGAAGGTGGTCCGAACGGCACTTCAAAATGCCAGCAGCGTCGCTCGCATCCTGCTCTCCACGGACTGCTGCGTCACCGAGAAGCCCAAGGACAAGGACGAGGGCGGCATGCCCGGCGGCCACGATCATGACGACGAGATGGGCGGCATGGGCGGCATGGGTGGCATGGGTGGCATGGGCGGGATGATGTAATTGAATTTCGAATCTCGAGCTACGAATTCCAAAATAAGAGGAGTCAAAGAAATGGCACGTTTGAAGATTACCCCCCTGGATGATCGTATCGTCGTTGAGCAGCACGAGGCCGAGGACAAGACCGCCGGCGGGATCATTCTCCCGCAACAGGCGAAGGAAAAGCCGACGCGGGGAACCGTCCTTGCGGCCGGGCCGGGCAAGATGCTGGATTCCGGCAATCGCGGAAAGATGTCCGTCACGATCGGCGACGAGGTGTACTACGGCAAATATTCCGGCACCGAAGTCGATGTGGACGGCAAGAAATACACGGTGCTCCGCGAGAGCGACGTGCTGGCGATCATCGAGAAATAAAGTTTGCCCAGCCGCCCTCGGCTGAGATGGAAAGGAATACGCACATGGCTGTTAAACAGATGCTTTTCGATCAGCGGGCCTGCGAAGCCGCCAGCGCCGGGCTCTCCAAGCTCGCGGCAGCGGTAAAGGTGACACTTGGCCCGACGGGTCGCAATGTCCTGCTTCAAAAGTCCTGGGGTTCGCCGCGCGTCACAAAGGACGGCGTGTCGGTCTCGAAAGAGATTGAATTGCCGCAGCCCTTCGAAAACATGGGCGCGAAGATGGTGAACGAGGTCGCCAGCAAGACGTCGGACGTCGCCGGCGACGGCACGACGACCGCCGTGGTGCTGGCCGAGGCGATCTTCCGCGAAGGCCTGAAGAATGTCTCCGCCGGCGCCAATCCGATGCTGCTCAAGCGCGGCATCGACAAGGCCGTGGAGATCGCCGTCGAACAGATCGCCAAGATGGCCGTCAAGGTCAAGGGCAACTGGGCGGACATCGCCAAGGTCGGCACGGTCAGCGCCAACGGCGACGAAGAGATCGGCAAGATGCTGGCCGCCGCCCTTGAAGAAGTCGGCCAGGAAGGCGTCGTCACCATCGAGGAAGGCAAGAGCCTGGAGACCGAGAAGAAGGTCGTCGAGGGCATGCAGTTCGACAAGGGCTACATTTCGCCCTATTTCATCACCGATCCCGCGGAGATGGAGTGCGTCCTGGAAGATGCGTACATCCTGATCTACGAAAAGAAAATCAGCTCGCTCCGCGACTTCATCCCCCTGCTTGAAAAGATCGCGACGGCCTCCAAGCCGCTGCTGGTCATTGCTGAGGACGTCGAGGGCGAGGCCCTTGCGGCGCTGGTCGTGAACCGGCTCCGCGGCATCCTCAAGGTCTGCGCCATCAAGGCCCCGGGCTTTGGCGACCGGCGCAAGGCCATGCTCGGCGACATCGCCACCGTGACAGGCGGCGAGTTCATCAGCGAGGACCGCGGTCTGAAGCTCGAAAACATCGAGACGAACCAGCTTGGCCGCGCCAAAAAGATCGTCATCGACAAGGACAACACGACGATCATTGAGGGCGCGGGCAAGAAGAACGAGGTCAACGCCCGGGCCGATCAGATTCGCGCCCAGATCGAGAAGACCACCAGCGACTACGACCGCGAGAAGCTCCAGGAGCGCCTGGCCAAGCTGACCGGCGGCGTCGCGGTGATTCGCGTCGGCGGGGCCACGGAGATCGAGGTCAAGGAACGAAAAGACCTCGTCGATGATGCGTTCCACGCCACCAAAGCCGCGGCGGAAGAGGGCATCGTCTGCGGTGGCGGCGTCGCGCTGCTTCGCTGCATTGAGCCGATCAAGAACGCCGCGAAGAATGCTTCCGGGGATGAAAAGACCGGCATGATGCTCATCGCGCACGCCCTTGAGTCGCCCGCCCGGCAGATCGCCGAAAACAGCGGCCAGGATGGCGCCGTCGTGGCGGCCGAGATTTTGGAAAACAAGGGCAACTACGGCTACGACGCCCGACGCGGCGAATACGGCGACCTCGTAAAGGCCGGAATCATCGATCCCGCCAAGGTCGTCCGCAGCGCCCTGCAAAACGCGGCGAGCGTCGCCGGCGTCATGCTCATGACCAACGTCATGGTCACGGAACTGAAGGACAAGGACAAAGACCAGGAGATTCCCGGCGCTGTCCGATAAGAAGTAGAGACCGTTTGCTTCCAATCGGGACGGGCAGGGGCTCGTCCCGATTGTCGTTTAGGCTCGCGCTGACCGGCACCGAAATCGCGCGACGGGATGGCAATGGCGACGAACGTGGCCCAAAAACGCGACTATTACGAAGTGCTCGGCGTCAGCCGCGAGGCGACTGCCGACGATATCAAACGCGCTTATCGCCAGGCGGCGATGAAGTTCCATCCCGATCGGGCCAGCGAAGATCCCGACTCCGATCGTAAATTCAAGGAAGCGTCCGAGGCGTACGAGATCCTCGCTGACCACGAAAAACGCAATCGCTACGATCGCTACGGCCATGCGGGCCTGTCCGGATTCGCCGGTCACGATTTCTCCAGCATGAGGCCGGACGACATTTTCAGCGTCTTCGGCGACATCTTCGGCGACATCTTTGGCGGATCCTTCGGCGGCCGGCGCGACGCCGGCATCGATCTGCAGACGGAGTTAATCCTTTCCTTGGCCGATGTCGCGAAAGAAAGCGAGCGGTCACTGGAATTCACGCGCAGCGATTACTGCGACCACTGCGGAGGCAAGGGCGCCGAACCCGGTACGAAGGTCCACACCTGCTCGACGTGCGGCGGTTATGGGCAAGTCGAGCGGGCCAGCGGCATGGGCTTTTTTTCCACGCGTTTCGTCACGGCCTGTCCGGATTGTCGGGGACGCGGCAGTTCGTTCAGCAAGGCGTGCAAAGACTGCAAAGGCACCGGCAAGATGCCCAAGCACCGCGTCGTGACTGTCAAGATTCCGGCGGGCATTCACGACGGCCAGATGATCCGCCTTCGCGGCGAGGGCGAGCCGGGCGAGCAAGGCGGGCCGCGCGGCGACCTGCACTGCTACATTCGAGTCAAGGAGCACCCCTTCCTCCAGCGGCATGGCAACGACCTGTTGTGCGATGTTCCCATCACTTTTACGCAGGCGTCGCTTGGCACGCAATTGGAAGTGCCGACGCTGGACGGAAAGACCGAAGTGACGGTCCCTCCCGGCACACAGCACGGCGAGATGTTCCGCCTCGCGAAGATGGGACTGCCGGACATTCGCTCGCGGCGGAAAGGGGATCAGGTGGTACGGGTCCTGATCGAAATACCCCAAAAACTCAGCAAGAAGCAGGAGGAATTGCTGCGTGAGTTTGTGAAGACGGAGGACAGCCGCGTGCTGCCACAAAGCAAGGGCTTTCTGGAGAAGCTAAAGGAGTTCTGGAGCACCCTGGGCGAATAACTCCACGGCAAACGACCGACGGCCGCGCAACAATCTATTGGACGGACTGAGTCATCCGATGCGCCATAAGAAAGACAATATCTCGGTGGACAACATTACGGTCACGGCTCCGGAGGAAGTCGGGCATTTTGCGGCGGACGTCGATGCGGCCGACCCGCAGAAACCGGCGGACGTGGAAAGCACAGCGGAATCCTCGACTCCGCCCCGCGACGCCTCTATCGAAACCATCGAGTCGTTGCGGATCGAGCGCGACCAGCTCCGGGACAAGCTGCTCCGCGCCCAGGCCGAGTGCGCCAATATTCCCAAGCGGCTGCACCAGCAGCACTCCGAGGCCCTGAAACTCGCCGGCATGGGGCTGGTGCGCGAACTGCTTCCCATCGCCGACAACTTTGAACGATCGATCGCCTCGATGACCGCCGAGCACGAAAAGGATACGGTCATTGCCGGCATCAAGCTGATTGCCGATCAGCTCTACAAGGTTCTTCGCGATCATGGCGTCGAACCGATCGATGCCGTCGGCAAGCCGTTCGATCCGATGTTTCACGAAGCGATGATGTCCGATACGACCTCTAATCTGGCGCCGGGGACGGTCACAAGCGAATTGCAGAGGGGCTACATGATGCACGGACGGGTGCTGCGGCCGGCGCGGGTGACTGTGGCCGCGGAACCGCCAGATTCGTCCGACGAGGCCTAAGGTATGCCGACGTACGAATACGAATGCAAGACGTGCGGAACCGTCTTCGATGTTTTTCAGTCCATCAAATCAGCCCCGCTGCGCCGATCGCGCTGCGAAAAGTGCGGCGAGATTCAACCGGTGCGACGGCTGATCAGCACGGGCGGCGCGGTACTGTTCAAGGGCTCCGGTTTCTACCAGACCGACTATCGCAGTGAGAGTTACAAGGAGAAGGCCAAGTCCGACAGTCCGGCGAAGGAGTCGAGCGGCGGCGACAAGAAGACGGATAGTACAACGACCGCCGATACCCCGGGCAAGTCCTCGGGGAACGAGTCCAAACCGTCGTCCTCGAAGAAGGACTCCACTAAATAACTACCGATCTACTTCGATTGATTCACCAGCGCCTGCAACAGTTGCCTCGCTTCGGAGTTCTTCGGGTTTATCGCCAGCGCCCGATCCAGGTGCCTCCTGGCCCCTTCCAGATCGCCGTACTTGGTGATCATTTTGTGCCCAAGCACAGCGTAGTGAATGTCGTAAGGAATATCGAGCTGCTCGTCGCGAGGAACCGGTGTAAACCGACCGCCGCTCGCCCTGGTTTCAATCGTCAAGTATTGGGATGCCGGAAAGAACCGCAGATTGGGGCAGCGTCGCTGGAGCACGTCGATCCCCTGCATTGCGAACGCAAGGATGAACCGGCCGTGGCCCACGTCGGCGATCAACGGCGTCATCCTTCCCGTCTTCGAAAGATAGGCGTAGTGAAATAGTCGTGGATGACCGGTGGGCAAGATCAGGTGAACCGTATCGGCCGCCCACAGATCGACGCCGCGTTCCACGGCGTAGCGCGGATCGGCCGCCTTGTCGTGGGCCATGATGCGGATTTTGCCCTCTGGCGAGGGGCGGCGGGCCACCTCGCGGTCGGTCAGACCCAGGCGATCCAAGGTGCGGACCCCGCTGTAATACGGGATCGCTCCGACGCAGCCTACCGCGATGTGGACGTCGTGCGGCAGCTTCGCGGAGTCAACGAGTTCTCGCAACCACTCGCCCTGCTTTTTGGCGGTCGCGAGGAACAGGGCGTGTTCCTCCTTGCGCAGGCCGACAAAATGGCGGCTTATATCGCGCATGACGTCGTTGTACAGTCGGAGGTACCCGCCAACGCCGGGAGTTTCAGCCAGGGTCGGGTGCGCGGCTAAATCGATCAGCTCCCGTCGGTCATCCTCGCGCGGCGTGATCCCCGGAAAGCCCGCGCGATAGTCGCCGGGAAAGTCGAGGCGCGTGAGTATTGGAATGGTCAGGCTCACGGTCCCGCAGAGCGCCAAATAGGCCGCCGCGACGATGGTCGCCGGACGGGACTTCACGATGGTGCAGCCATAGAAAAGAAGTACCAACAAGAGCGGAACGTAGATATCCAGGGGTCGATATTCAAAGTGATCGCCACCGATCGCCGCGATGTAGAGTGCATGGGGGACGACCGCCGCAAGGACGACCAGCAGAATGTCCGCTCGCCTCAACCGGTACAGGCTGACACCCGCGGCGACCAGAAGCGGCAACCAGAAAACCAGCCCATATTCGAGGGCAAACCCCGCCAGATACTTGCCGCCCATCTCCCACCAAGTCTGGCCGCTGACTTTGGCGTAATAGGTATTGGGTAGCCAGTCACCGTAGTACGCTTTGCGGAACAGAAAATGCCCGCCCACCAGCCCGCCAAAGACCAATGTCCCGATGGCGAGCGGTCGGATTCGGATGCTTCGGTCGATGATCTGGAACGGGATCCGCGTTCCGATGACACAGGCGGAGATGAGCAGGCCGTCCGGCCGCGTCAGCGTCGCGAGAGCCAGCAGCAAGGCACTGATCGGAAAGCGCGTTTTGCCCTCGCGCATCGCCTTCATCTCGTCCAGCGTGCTAAGCACCCCGCCAACAGCCAACATCTCAAAGAGCTTCGTTTCCAGCCCGCTGGTGGACCATACGGCATAGCTGCGATTCGTCGCCAGAAACGCCGCGGGGACCACGAGCCACCATGGACTGACTCTGACGGGCCGGTTCCGATCGCAGAACCACAACAGCCAGACCGCCAAGCCCAACGAAAACAGGATGGAGAGCGGGCTGGCCAGCGATTCCGGCGGCATTCCCGCCCAGCTTCCCGCCGCCAAAATGAGCACCCACAGGAAATTCGTGTATCCTTCGACCCGATCGTGGCCGGGGTTGAAGACCAGGCCGTGGCCGTCGGCGAAGTTCCGCGCGTAGCGAAAGGATATGAAGGCATCGTCGCACTGAAAGCTGCACAGCGCGATATGAACCAGAAGCCCCGCCAGACAGATGCCCAGGACGATGCGCACGGCAAACGGAGCCGGCGTGGCGGCCTTCAATGCTGACGAGGCGACTTGTCGGCCGGACGACGCGTCGCCCGCCGGCTGACCGCGGCCGGCGCGCGGGCGATTCTCAACGATCGTCTTGGCCATCCGTCACCCGGCGGCATTTTAGCAGAACCACTCCCCGGCGCAGTAGCACGATCGATTGGTGGTCGGCTAAGATGGAATTTCGCGTTCGCGTCGAGCGGGAGACTTCGAACACTGATGATACGGTTTGGCGCCAGCTTTGCAGCAATATGGGCATGTTCCGTCGCCACCACGGCGCGGGCCGACGGACTCGATGACCTCCGCGCTCGCGGCACACTCATCTGGGGCGCGGACCAGGAAGGCGGCGGGCCCTACGTCTATCCCGACCCGGCCAATGCCGACCGCGTCGTCGGGTTTGAGGTCGATCTGGCCGCTCTGCTCGCGGCGGAGCTCGGCGTCCGCGCGGAATTCAAGCAATGCAATTGGGATACTCTGCCGGAGTTTCTTGAAAATGGGTCCATCGACGTCGTCCTGAACGGCTACGAATGGACGCCAGAACGCGCGACGCGACTGCTCGCCACCCGGCCCTACTACATTTACGAGCTTCAGCTTCTGGCGCGGCAGGACGATCTTCGCTTCAGGACCGTCGAGGATCTTGACCACCCCCCTGCCGGATCGCGCTATCACGTCGGCGTCCTCGGCGGATCGGCGGCGGCGACATATCTGCGGGAGCACTTCAGCAACACCGTCGAACTCTTCGAATACGACGGAAACACGAACGCGATGGCGCAGGTCCAGTCCGGTCTCCACGACGCGACGCTCCAGGACCTGCCGATTGCCATCTTCTACCGCGATCGGCCGCAGGGCCGCAGCTTGCGTTTTGTCGGCCCGGCTGTCGGTCAGGGCTACTATGTCATGTATCTCCGAAAAGGAGAAAACCGCCTCGCCGACGCCCTCAATGTCGCCATTGAACGCCTGCACAAGACCGGGAAGCTCAAAGGCGTTTACGATCGCTACGAACTCTGGAATCGTTCCCAGGACGGTTTGCTTGACGCCGCGCCGCGATTGACTGAAACAGCCGAAATGTCGTTCGGACAAACGATCCGACGATACGGCCCGATCCTGCTTAAGGCCGCCGGCGTCACGGTCCTGCTCTCCGTCCTCTCCATGCCCATTGCCATCGTGGTCGGCTTGTTCGTCGCCCTCGGCCGCCTTTATGGCCCCGCGCTGTTTCGACCGCTTCTTGTGGTCTATGTTGAGGTCCTTCGCGGCACGCCACTCATCCTGCAGCTCTACGTCATCTACTTCCTCCTGCCCAAGCTCCTGCACATCCCGCTCAACCCCATCGCGGCAGCCATCGCCGGCCTCGCTATCAACTACTCCGCCTACGAGGCCGAAATCTACCGGGCGGGGCTTCAGGCTATCCCCCGCGGACAGATGGAAGCGGCCCTCGCCCTGGGCATGTCCCGCGTGACCGCACTGCGGCGGGTCATCGTCCCCCAGGCGGTCCGTATCGTGATCCCGCCGGTCACCAACGACTTCATCGCTCTCTTCAAGGACACATCCGTCTGCTCGGTGATCGCCGTCGTCGAGCTGACCAAGCAGTACAACATGCTGGCCAACAGCACGAACGCCGTGCTGACCGTGGCCGCGATGACAGCGCTGCTATACTTGACTATGAGTTACCCGCTATCATGGGTAGTGCGGCGGGCGGAGCGACATTTGAGCATCCACGGTAAACCAGTAGCCGTCTAGTTTTTTGGAGCGGGCTGCGCCAGCCCTGTGGGAGTCACTGATACAAAATGATTCGCGTCGAGGGGCTTTGCAAGAACTATGCCGGCGCCGAGGTGCTTCGCGGCGTCAATTTGGACGTTCAGCGCGGCCAGGCGACGGTTGTGGTCGGGGCGTCCGGCGGCGGCAAAAGCACGCTATTGCGCTGCATCAACGCCCTGGAGCCCTTTGATTCGGGGGCGGTCCATGTCGCCGATCTGACGCTTTCGCCCGGCGAGAATGGCGAATCCTCCAACGGCGTTTACGCGGCTCTGCGACGCCGCGTCGGTATGGTGTTTCAACAATTCAATCTCTTTCCGCACTTTACCGCCCTCGAAAATGTCATGAGCGGACCGCAATATGCCCTGGGCCTCCCGCGCGAGGAAGCCGCTGACCGTGCGAAGAAGCTGCTCGATCGCGTAGGCCTCGGCGACAAGCTGCACCACAAGCCCGCGGCGCTTTCCGGGGGTCAGCAGCAGCGCGTGGCCATCGCCCGCGCGCTGGCCAATGAACCCGAAGCGATTCTCTTCGACGAACCGACCAGCGCCCTCGATCCACGGATGACAGCCGAAGTACTGGCGGTCATGGCCGATCTTGCGGCGGGCGGTCAAACGATGCTTGTCGTCAGCCATGCGATGGGGTTCGTAAGGCGCTCGGCGCACCAGGTTCACGTCATGGCGGAGGGCCGGGTGATCGAATCCGGGCCGCCCGAGCAGATTTTTGAGTCGCCGGAGCATCCCCAGACGCGCGAATTTCTCGCGGAGGCGTGCTGCACCTGATCGCGGACTGCGCATGAAGGCATCGCGCCGAAACCGTCACGCCCGCGAAAAATCCGGCGGGGGTCCGCGCACCGACGAGCCCCAGACGCATCGCGGGGCGACGGCCTGGTTGTCAGTGGCTATCGCCGCGATCGTCTTCATTGCGTTTCTTCCCTGCCTGTCCAACGATTTCAACTACGACGATGAGAAGAACATCCTCGAGAACCGCGACTTTCGCGGGCTGGGTATCTCCAATTTGCGATGGATGTTCACCACGTTTCACATGGGCCACTATCAGCCGCTTTCGTGGGTCACGCTCGGCCTGGACTACGTGATCTGGGGCAAGAACCCGCGGGGCTATCACCTCACGAACCTCCTGCTGCACGCCGCCAACGCCGTCCTGGTATTACTGATTGCTCGACGCTTGTTGAACCTCGGGATGGGCAATGCCATCCGCCGCAGCGCGGTCGACGCCGGCGCGTTTATCGCCGCCCTGCTCTTCGCCGTCCACCCCCTCCGTGTCGAGTCGGTCGCCTGGGTCACCGAACGCCGCGATGTGCTCAGCTCCTTCTTTCTCCTCGCGACGGTCCTTCTCTACTTCCGCGCGAACGAGGCGGCTGGGCAAAGCCGCCGGAAGCTGCTCGCCGCGGCGGTCGCCGCCTTCCTGCTGTCGCTCCTGAGTCGTGCCATGGGCGTGACACTTCCGCTTATCCTCCTGGTTCTTGACGTCTATCCACTCCAGCGCCTGGGCGGCGGGCGCGGCTACGTCAATCGCGCGGTCCGCGGTGTTTGGCTGGAAAAGATTCCATTCATCGCCCTCGCCGCCGCCGCCGCCATCCTTGCGCCAATCGCACAAAAAGATGTCGGCGCGGCCATTGAACTTTCCCGCCACGGGATGGACGGCCGCATCGCCCAGGCGGCCTACGGGCTGGTTTTCTACATTTATAAGTCTCTTCTGCCATTAAACTTATCCCCAATTTACGAGCTGCGCCTGCCGCTCAATGTCCTGGCTGCGAAGTACATCGTTTCGGCGATCGTTCTATTGGGGCTCACCGCCACGGTCGCGCTCCTTCGACGACGCTTTCCCGCGCTGGCCGCCGTCGCCCTCTGCCATGTCATTTTCCTTTTGCCTGTTTTGGGCTTTGCGCAAAGCGGGCCGCAGGAAGTCGCCGACCGATACAGCTATCTGCCCGCGATCGGATGGAGCATCCTGATCGGCGGCATCGCGGCGTTCGTGTGGACCCGACCGATCCACAACGTACGGCCGGTCGTGGGGGTTGCGTCCACTGTCATCGTCGTGACACTCTGCGTCCTAACCTGGCGACAGTGTCTTGTCTGGCGCAGCGCGCTCACTCTCTGGACCCACGCCACGCGGAACGGTCCGCCGGCGGCGTCGGCCCACTACAACCTCGCCTGCGCGCTGGCCAAGTCCGGTGATAAGCAGGCTGCGATCGGCGAGTTTCACAAGGCCATCGACGTCAACCCCGTCTTCGCCTCGGCGCACTACAATCTGTCAAACACGCTGTACGAAACCGGCCGGGTGGAGGACGCGATTCTCGGGTACCGCCGCGTTCTCGAACTGGACCGGCACTTCGGTCGCGCCCATTACGAACTGGGCCGCGTCTTTGGCGAACAGCGCCGCTATCAGCAGGCGAAAGAGGAATATCGCGCGGCCATACGCGTCGCGCCGTCGCTGGTCAAGGCGTACATCAACCTCGGCGTCATCGTCGCCCAACAAGACAAAGACCATGCCGCCGCAATGGACCTTTACCGCCAGGCCCTGGCGATCCGCCCGAACCACCGCGACGCGCTCTACAACATGGCGATTTCGCTCGATGCCGTCGGCCGAACGGATGAGGCCGTCTCCTACTATCGCGACACGATCCGCGCCGACGCATCCTTTCCCGACGCGCGCATCAACCTCGGGAACATCCTCGCCCGCCGCGGTCAGACGACCGAAGCCCTTGCCGAATACCAGGCGGCGCTGCGGATCGCGCCGAATCATCCAGTGGCCAGGGCGAACTACGAAGGGCTAAGCCGGCAGCAGAGCAAGTGACGCTGTTCACCACAGAGACACAGAGGCACCGAGACGAAAGAGGAAGTTCAAATGATGATCTTAATCAACTCTCTGTGTCTCTGCGCCTCTGCGGTTGACTCATTACTGCGCCGTCTTGGTTTGTTGAGAGCCGTCGCCGACGGCAATCACGTGATTCTGCCCGCGAAAGAAGATCACGCCCTTGGAGATTGCCGGCGTTGACATGCAGACCTCGCCCAGCGGGTTTTGCGAAAGCTCTTCGAACTTCGGCCCGGCCTTTACGACGTACACGTCCCCTTCTTCACTGGTGTAATAGACCTTGCCGTCCCCGGCGACGGCGGATGCGGTGAATCCCGAACGGCCCTTTCCCAGCCGTTGTTTGTAATGCTGCTCGCCTGTTTTTGCGTCGTAGCAGGACAGGACGCCGTTGTCGCGGCACATATAGAGCTCATCGCCATAAACGAGCGGCGTTTGCATGTAGATGCCTTCGCGGAGTTTCGCCCAAGCGACGCCCTCGTTTGATGTCTCGCTTCCCTCCAGCGATACGTCACCAGTCGCCGTCGGCTTGATGGCGTAGATCGGGGCGAGTTGGCCATGCGCGTTGGTAATGAAGATCAGGCCGTGGGCCACAACGGGAGTGGGGACCGGGATATCGCCGCCGCCCTTGAGCTTCCAGAGCTGTTTGCCGTCGTCCAGCGAGTACCCGCCGATGTGCTTGTACCCGTTGACAACGACCTGCTTCTTCTTGCCGGTCTCCACAATCGTTGGTGAGCTCCAGGTCGGCACTTCGTCGCGATCCTGCCGCCATTTCTCGTCCCCGGTCTTCACATCGAACGCGGCGAGGAAGGAGCCCTTCTGCACGTCGCATTGGACGATCACGAGGCCGTCGTGAATGACCGGCGAGCTGCCGAATCCCCACTGCGCCTTGGGCACGACGTAATAGCCGGCGTCGAGCAGACCGAGGTCCTTCTTCCAGAGCTGTTTGCCCACCATGTCGTAACAGTAGAGCCCTTCGGAGCCGAAGAACGCGACGACGTGCTTCCCGTCGGTCGCGGGCGTGCAATTCGCGTGCGACGCCTTGGTGTGGCGCTTGATCTTGGGCACGCCTTCGTAGCACGTTTCTTTCCACAGAACCTTGCCGGTCTTCTTGTCGAGGCAATAGAGCATGAACTGGTGGACGCTGTCGTCCTCGACGGGATCGATGTTGCCGTAGAGACCGACCTTGAGTCCCGTCGAGCCCTCGCCGCCGACGGCGGTCGTCACAAAGAGCCGCTTGCCCCAGACGACCGGGCTGGACAGGCCGAGGCCGGGGATCTCGGTCATCCACTTGACGTTGTCTTTCTCGGGAACGCTCCATTCAGCGGGCAGCGCATGCCCATCGGCGACGCCGGAAGCATTGGGCCCGCGAAACGTCGGCCAGTTGGTACCCTTGGACGACGGTTGAGCAGCGTTGCCCGGCTTCTTTTGTCGGGCAGCGGCCCCCGGTTTCTTCTCCGCTGACTTCTTTTTCTCCTGTGCCAGGAGCGCCGCCGAAATGGCCAGCCCCACGATCATCGTCAGCGCGAGCAACCTTATAGCGTTCATGTACATGGTCGGCGTCCTCCGGTTAGGGGAGAATACGCGAAAGAGGGGCGTTTCTCACGCTGCGCCGTAGCGGGCTTTTTTTCGCCTCCCCAGAAGTCCCAAAGCCCCACGCCTCAACCTCGTTTATGATTGTCCGGTCAGCCCATTGTGAGCCCGCCATGACCGAACATCTGACCTCAATCGAGCAATTGGCCCAGCCCGTCAGTGATGCCGACGTCCGGGACCTCGGCGCGCTGCTCGTCGATGCGGTCGAATCCGGGGCGGCGGTGAGTTTTCTCGCGCCGCTCCCGCTTCAGGGAGCCGAGGAGTGGTGGCGGCAGACGCTTGCCGCGTCCCACGATCGTGCGATCTTCCTTGTTGCCCGCGACGCCGAGGGGATCGTCGGGAGCGTCCAGCTTCAACCGGCCTGGGCGCCGAACCAGCCGCACCGCGCGGAGGTTGTGAAGCTCCTGGTCCACCGGCGCGGCCGCCGCGCGGGTCTGGGAAGACGGCTTATGCAGGCGATCGAGGACACCGCGCGGGGCGCGGGCTATCGCCTCCTCACCCTGGACGCCAAGCGCGGCGGCGCGGCCGAGCAGTTGTACCGACGGACCGGCTGGACCCCGGTGGGCTCAATCCCCCGCTATGCCTTCGACCCGGATGGCGTTACCCCGCACGACGCGGTCATTTTCTACAAGGAACTGCATGTCCCAGACGCGTCCCGCGGCTGACCCCATTACAGCTGTGGTGTTTGATTACTGTGAGACGGTCTATTTCACGTCAATGTGAGGGGGGCCTGGACGGGATTTGAAACTGCAACGGCGGACCCACACTCGGGGCATACCCCGCTGGTGTTGCCGGTCAGACAGTAGTCGCATTCCGAACAGAAACCGCGCCGCAGCCGCCACCGACTCATCCACGCACAAAATCCTGTACCCAGGACAGCCATCGAAAAGCTCATCCACATCGGCAGGATGACGGTGTTATCCCATTGACCGAATTCAATATGACATCCGCGGAACCCGTAGGTGCTGTCCAAACCGCTTGGCACCGGGACCACCGACCAGATGCTTGTTGTCGCGTTCGGTGTCGGGCCACTCGACGATTGAAATGGGGACGACCGACTCCGAATTGCGGTAATGGCGGCAATCAGCTGGTTTTGCTCGTAGGACAACTGCCCGCTGAACAGATTGATTCGCCAATTGTCACGTATGTACATTGCCGAGTTTCGCGTGGACCACCACCATGCGATCAAGAGCAGGAAGCAGGAAATGCCACCGGCCCAGGTCATGCCACGAAAAAATCGTCGCGATCGGCCCATGGAGGGAATTGTACTCGGTTGGCAAGAAAGGTGGAGGTGGTCTGAGGGCGGTTTTTACCCAAAAAACCTAAACAGATGCGGCCCGAAGACGTACGGCGACGCCGAATTGGCCACGCCTGCGTCACTCATCTGCTTGCCGCCGGTTTTGCCGTGGAGTTTGCTTTCTTCCAAGAGACGAGACAGGGATCTTTCCAGGCGAAACCAGACGTCCCGGTCCAGCGCCGCCGCGGCGTCGCCGATGAAAGTAGGATCGCCGCAGCCGTCCTGCGCGACATCGGAACCCTGCCCTCATGAACTTTCTTCCCGCGACCTTGCTCGCGCGCCGCAACGCCGGGCTTTCCATCCAGGCCCCGGCCGACCCCGCCATCCCGCGCAACGCGATTGCGCTGGTCTCCATCGTCGCGTCGACGCTCGCCGCCGGTCTACCGGGATTGGGCGCGTGGAGCCGACTCACGCCCGACAGCTTTACTTACCTCGACGCGGCGCGATGCCTTTATGAGACCGGTGGATATACACCGCTCCGCATGATCGTACCCCCGGGCTTTCCGACGCTGCTGGCCCCGCTGCTCTCGCTGGGCGATTTGCCGTTCCTGGCGGTTCGGTGGATGAATCTTGCGTGTTGGATCACGTCTGGCGCATTCACTTTTTTGTTGTTTCGGCGTCACCTTGGTACGGTAGGCGCGTGGCTGGCCGCGGTGCTCTTGGCGACCAGCCCGGCCATGTCGGCGCAATCTGCCGCCTTGCTGTCCGAAGCGGCTTTCATGCCGCTGATCCTGGGCAGCCTTCTGCTGGTGGAGTCAGGGCGCGCCCGAGCGAAGACAGGCTGGTCGACGATTGTCGCGCTCGGCCTCTTGTGTGCCGCCGCAACCCTGGTCCGGACGATGGGAATTGTCCTCGCGCCGATCATGGGGCTGGCGCTGTTCTTGCGGCCCGGCGCCGGCCTCCGTCATCGTGTCGCCGAGACGATTCTCTTCGCCACGGTCTTCGCCGTGCCCCTGGTCGGTTGGGAGCTTCGCCAATCCCACTATCCTCGCGGCAATAGCTACGGCCGCGCCTGGCAGACCGCGCGGCCCAGCGAACACAGCGATTCCGAAGGATTGGCGCTGCAAATCGAGCGGCTGTCGCGCTTTGGTCCTATGCGACTGCGGGACATTCATTCGGCGCTGGTGCCGCCGCGCCTGGGATGGCGGTCGTTTCAGGGATCCACCGCGGCGATCGCCGGTTGGTTGATCGGCGGAGCCATGATCCTCGTGACGGTTTGGCGATGTTGGCGCGTGCGCAGCCCGGTCGACTTCTACTGTATGGCAACGCTGGGAATGCTCTGCTTCTGGCCCTACGACGAAGGGCCGCGGATGGTCGTGCCGCTGCTGCCGTTCTTCTTTGCCTACCTCATCTGGGCCGGGCAGAACGCGCAACGCGCCCTGGCCGCGCGCCCGAGGGCGTCGAGAATCGTCACGATTGCACTGGCCGGGATTCTTATCGCCCACCTCTGCGAGCTGGGCCTGGCTGTGCCTGCCCTCGCCCGACAGCGTGAAAAGGCGGAATTCCGTGTCGCGGCCATGCAGCGGATCGCGGATTGGCAGGATGCGAATCTTCCGCCCGGCGCATCGCTTGCCGGTTACATTCGGCCGCGCAACGACGCCAAAACGACGCTGCTTGGCGGCAGCTACCTCGCCCGACGACGCGTCATTCAAACGCCGCGCGATCTCGCCGATCCAACCGGTGACGCGCTGGTTCCCGAGGTCGAATTCTTATTCGTCCATTCCGAGTCCGCAGAGGCGCCCACCGGGCCGAATCATTGGTTGCCGATGGGCCACGTCGAGGGGTTCGATGTGTACTCGCGCGGCCCCCAAACGGATGAATGATCATAGGTGTCTTCCGACGACGCGATCCGTCGCTGGACGGCCGGGCTTCTCACGACTTCGACACCGCTTTTTCATCCGTGCGTTATGTGCATCGCTGTATGCTCACAATGAAAGGAGTTCCGGCGATCGAAGGAGCCCGGGTCGACGGGGTATTCCCAATGGGAAACCGGAAACCAGATCCCGATGGCGCAACCACCGTGTTGCAATCCGAGTGGAAGGATGTCCTCGCCATTCACTTTCGAGTTCCACAAGCCACGCTGGATGTTTCCCCCTTTGAACCTGATTTTTTCTGCGGGGCGGCGTACGTCAGCGTCTTTGTCCTCCGCATGTGCCACACGCGGCCGACCGGGACGGGGTCTCTCGGTGAGATGTTGGTCAGAGCCGTTATCCCCGAACCCACCTTGAATATTCGCACCTATGTGCGACACAAGACCCGGCCGGGCATTTTTTTTCTCGGCGAATGGATGCCGAGCGAGATCGGCGCGAGCCTGGCCCGAATGACGGCGGGCCTGCCGTTTTACAACGGTCACATAGAACAGGAACATGATTGTCTCGGACAACTTCACGGACGCGTGGTCGACGCTCAGACGGGCATGGCTTTTTCTTATGAGGCGAGCGTGGCCAACTCGCCACCGCCCCGCCCGGCCGAAGCGGGATCGCTGGATGAGTTTCTGATGGAACGCGATACGGCCTTCATTCACGACGGCGGGCTCATCCGGGAACAGCGCGTGGAACACCCGCCGTGGCAGATCCAACGCGCGGAAGTGAAGCTGATTGAATTGGGCCTGCTTCGTCTAAGCCGAGATTGGCTGGACGACGCCAACCTGGTGGGCGCTCATTTCGCTCCCGGATCATTGGCAGTCGAAATCGAGGCCCCCCGGGTCATCGAAGAGATTCCGTGCTGAGCGCCGCGCGTCTAAAAAAACTAGCAGAACGCATGTGCCCGGCGGTCCGGATAATGGCTCCCTGATTCCCGACATCGGCGCATAGGGCTGGGGAAAATTTCCCAGCGGGGCGATCCAAATCCCGCGTTTCTGGCCAAATAAGAGCACCTTGGGATGTCCTCCGCATTGTGGCACGGACTTTGCTCAAGACAATCCTCATACGCTCGGTCTGGGGGCCGGGCACACACCCGTTCGGGCTCACCAAGGAGTATTGTTATGGACTTTGATCTCGGCGGATTGTTCGCCGGCATCTCACCCCTGTTTGAAACCCTGTGGGGTTTCGTTCAGGAGATCCTCACCCGTTTGTTCGGGACAACTTCGCCCTTCGCATAACGCGATCGGCATGTCCTGACGTTGGCGGAACCTTCCCTCTGGAAAGACGCCGTTCGCCCCGGCCCTGCACCTCTCCAATCCCGACACGGTGAGGACCAAGGATCGCTCAGACCGCGGCTCGATCGCCAATCTCCCAAACTACTCGACGAGTTGTGCGAGCGGTCCCCTCACCCAAGGCTGGGCGGCGGCGTCTTTCATTTACTTGGCGCAGCAAGAAGCCCAGGGACCTCCCTGGGCTTTTTAATGATACTCCAAAGACCGTTCGGACCGCAGCGCGCGACTTACCAGCGACCGCGCCGGCCGTGGCCATGGTGACCGTAGCCGCGATGGCCGCCGTAGCCCCGATGGCCCCAGCCTCGGTGGTGGCCGTAATAGCCGCCGCCGTGGCCATAGCTGAATCCAAAGCTATATGCCGGTCGGTAGTAGGGTCGGGGATAGTAATAGCTCGTTGCGTAATAGGCAGGGTAACAGGGCGCAGAATAATACGCGGGAGCGCACCCGCCGTAATAGCCCCCGCCGTAGTAGCCTCCCCCGTAGCCAAAACCAATGCTGAAGCCGCGGCCACCGCCGCACCAGCCGCCGGCCTTTGCGGTGTCCGTCTGCCACAAGCCCAGTGCCAACGCGGCGGCCGCGCCGATTCCGAACATTCTGATCCGATGAGCCGACATGACAGATCTCCTTATCACCGATGATCACGCGACCGGCCTGCCTCGTCTCCCCCGCAGGACAGGCCCAGTCGTTGTCAGACCGCTCACGCGAGCGGGCGTACATCGCTATAGACACCCCTTAGAGCCTTCGGTTAGGGGGTCCGTATAAAAGGATAGCATACGATTGCTGAAAGCGCGTTTATCTCGACCTGACTTGTCTAGTTCGATGCGGGGGTACCCCTCCCCGCCCCCCCGGGGGGCCGAAATCGAGCGGAAACGAACGGAACGAGTAGGCTTGAGACCTGAGGAAGAAACCGCAGATGGCGTCCGCCTCGGCGGGTGAACTCCTCGGCGCAGATGTTTTTTGGCCGGAAGATACCGGAAGAAAGCGGAAGACTTCGGACAGGATCGTCTGAAGATCGCTGGCGAAAGGCACAAAGGCACGTAGGCACTGAGGCACACAGGGCCGGAGGGGCGAAACTTCGTTTCGATGGGAGGGCTTGCGATCATGGGCGCGGAAATTCCGACATCGCGGCGAGGCACACCAAGGGAATAGCGCCGGTCCCCGACGTCACCATCCTTCCGAACATTATCCTAACATCGATTCGGCGGAAGTCAAGTAAAAAGTTGAGGGACCAAAATCGGGCGGGGCTGCACGCTCGGCGCGACAACCTGCACGGCGAGGGTTCTCATCCGCCAAGAATAGTACAGACTTTTTTCTTCAGCCCCGCTGGCCCGAATTATCCGCCTTTGGTTTTCTACGTAGGTAATTCATCCTGACACCTTACCTTTCCTCGTTATTTGCTTCCCGTGAATCTTCTACTCGTATTTCCGAAGGAGATTTCGAATAAGACTGAACCGGAAACCCGCCGCCCACCGAGCCAGCCACTTGAGAATTAACAAAGAACACTCCTAACCCCGCAGCCGCCAATCCTTGGCATGGACCAAGCCATAGGTTTGACATCTTCATCAGTGCAAGCGGGCCTATTGTAGCGAAGGGGGACAGAAAAATCGTCGCTGCAACCACCGACAAATAGAAAACAGAAATTGCAACATTTAGCCAAAACATGAAAGAATCAACGCGTTCACCTTTTCTCCCAGGCTTTAGCGCCTCTGCTGCAAATACTGCAATCATCAATGAGAGGGTGGGCATAACAGTCGGCAAGAGCCAACCAATGGCCTCACTTTCCTTATTGCCGTATCGCCCAAGAATGCTCTGAACGATCACGACGCTAGAGATGATTGCGGCCCCAATGAACCACACTATCGCTAGCCATTGCTTGCACTTCTTCATCTCAAGCAACATTAGAGTCCTCCAAGTGGAATCTTGGCCTTCCGAAGATGGTCGATGCCCGGGATTTTGCTTGCCGGCACAGGCTCAGCATTCTCGTCATCCGCCGTGGGCCTTACGAACTCGTAGATTAGGGCAGAACACTGGAACCGTTCCTCAAATTCGATCTGCTTGATGAGATCCGGCAGATCGCTCGCACCGGTAATTGGCCACTTCCCTGCAACAGATTCAGATGCCTGGACAGTCGAACCTGGTATTGGACTTGACGTGACCATGAACACAATGACCCTGTATCGGCCACTCGTGGCGCGAAAGAGCGAGTGAATGTATTCGCTGAACTTACTAGGAGACCGAATGGACAACTCAAAACGTCTATCTCCTTCCTCCGGACTGCCATCATCTTTGATTCGCTCTAATTGAGCGGCGATCGCAAATCCAAAAGGAATTTCGCCGGGTCCGGAGGTCAACTGATAATAGCTATATCTTGGATACCCTGCGTTGGTCAGTGCGTCCACAATACAGTCACCAACATTACTAAGAGTTATGCGGTCTACTGGCAATTGATGGCAATCCCGCAAGATGAGAGATCGTGGCAGGCGAGCGATCGCAGAATAAGCCGGTGGCGGCCACTCAAAGCTCGGTATTTGGCTGTTTAAGTTATCTGTCTCTAATAGGTGGCCTTCGCAGGCGACCCGCTTCCAGGCGATCCTTGCCTCGCTGGCCTTGACGGTGCGCTCGACTTCGGCGAATTCGGCGGGAATCGCTACCTTTTTGATGGTGGCGGCCCGGACCAGACGCTGCTTGCGAACGGTTTGATACTCGGCAGGAATGGTTCGTTCCTCAACGCTTGGCGGCTTGACTAGGTACTCTTCGCGAACGGTCCTTTGCTCCGGCGGATGCGCGACTAGGCAGAAGACATCCCTCGCCGGCTGGCTGCTGGGTACATCACAATCGGCGGACTCCTTAACCTCCCAGTCAGTGTGGCTCGGAGCGGTTTCAATCGTCCGCTCGCGGACGGCGAATTCGGCGGGCACGATCACCAGTTCCGAGGAGGCCTCCTTAACCATGATCCGCTCTTCGACCCATTCGTACTCGGCGGGCACCACTTCGAGCCTTTCGGACGCCGCTCGAACCTGGACGCGTTCCTTGACAGTCGTGTAGGTAGGTGGCACATACACCTTGGCCCAGCACTCGCCCGGTTTGGCGTGGGGCGGTAAGGCTGTCAATTCGGTAATCGTCGGACCGCGTGGATTGTTGGAAATAGCCCCGGTCTTGACGCCATTAGGCTCTTTGGAGCAGCCGGCGTCGATTAAGAGCATCACACTGGCGACGAATGTGGTGATCAGTTTCGATGGCATGTAATCCACTTTCACTTTCTTGTAGGAAAATAGGGACAGCAATGCTCCGCAGAAAAACCCAGTCTACAGTTTTTGTGGCATTCCTGTCGATAGTCGGTCATGAAGACCACCAAATCGCCACGGAAAGTCCTGGAATTGGGATATGCCTGTGCGGAACGAGGCTATCAGCGGGCGGTGGAGATGTCAATAAAGTAGAATTTCCCCCTTAGCCCCCCAAGACCAATGCGTAATTCGGAACAACGCCGGCTGAGAGCCGGCGCCACACTAGCTCAAGACGAACCAGCCGATTAGGAACAGTCCCAGCAGAACGCGATAGATCGCAAAGGGCCAGAGGGGTCGGGTGCGGATGTAGGCCATGAAGGCGGCTACGACGATCCAGGCGACGATGAACGCTACTCCGAAACCGATGGCCAGCGTCAGGGCGTTGGCTCCCATCAGGGCGTGGCGATGTTTGAAGGCCCGGAGCAGGCCTGCGCCGAGGAGCGTCGGGATGGCCAGGTAGAAGGAGAACTCGGCGGCCGCACGGCGGGACATGCCGACCAGGAGACCGCCCATGATCGTCGCCATGGAGCGGCTAGTGCCGGGGATGATCGCGACGCATTGCCCCAGGCCGACCCAAAGGGCCTGGCGAAGCGTTATTGCCTCCACACCGGGGCCGGTGTCGCCGCGATGGCGGCGCTCGATCAGGACCATGACGATCGCGCCGCCGATCTGCGCGAGCGTGACCGGCATGGGCTTTTCCAGGTACTTCTCGGCGATGTCGTTCAGCGGCAGGCCGATGACGACGGCGGGGAGCGTCCCGACGGCGAGCTTCGTCAGCATGTGATTCGACCAGCCGCGATCCGGCCGGTGCAGGAGCTGTTGCCGCAGCGGCTGAAAAAAGTACACGACTACCGCGAGGATCGCGCCGATCTGGATGACGTAAAGGAAGCTCGACCACGGGTCCTTCTCGCCGTCGATCCCCATCGCGGACATGGCCAGGATCATGTGGCCGGTGCTGGAGACCGGCAGGAACTCGGTCAGGCCCTCGATGATGCCCAGGATAACGGCACGGAGGGAATCACCCACGGGACTGCTCCGCGAGGGCGTCGCGCGAGGCGGCGAGATAGGAGACGACGGAGGCGACGGTCACGACGACCGTGAGCCAGATCATGACGGTCCGCCAGATCATGATCCACTCAATGTCCCGCCAGCGCCCGACGGTCTGGATGATCAACGGCACGGTCGCGCACTGTACAACCATCTTGACCTTGCCCCAATAGTTGGCGGCGTAGGGCCTGCCGGCGGACTCGGAAAAGCCGCGCAGGCCGCTGACGAGTAGCTCGCGGGCGACGATGACAACGACCATCCAGGCCGCCACGCCGGTGACGCTCGTGCCGTTAGAATCATCGAAACCCGAACTCAGGAGCAGGATGAATCCGCCGCACACCAGGATCTTGTCGACGAAGGGGTCGAGAATGCGGCCGAAGGCGGTGACCTGGTTCTGACGGCGGGCCAAGTAGCCGTCGAGGATGTCGGAGACGGCGGCGATGATGAAGAGGTAGAACGCCGTGTCCAGCATCCACAGGTGCTCACCGCGGCGAGTATCGTCATAGGCGGCTAGCAGCAAGAGACAGATGATCGAGAGGAAGAACCGGCCGACGGTGATCTGGTTGGGGAGGTTCATCCGCATCGGGACCGTCTCACTCTTGGGGAACGCGTTGACAAAGGGACGTGAGGGGCCGCCGCCCGCGACACCCGATGCAAGTCCAGGTCCGACCTACGGATCAACCGAAACAACTGGGCGCGGCTGGATTCGAACCAGCGAAGGCATAAGCCAACGGGTTTACAGCCCGTCTCCTTTGGCCACTCGGACACACGCCCCTTATTTACAGACCGCCGTGACGGGCTGTTACCGCGTGGGATCGGCCGGTCGCCGACCGCAACGCGAGCCATGCAATATCCGCCGTTTCATCCTGAAAATCAAGCCCACTTCCGGCCGCGGTTCTTTCGCGACTTTCACCTTCCCGCGCCCTGAATTCCGATACCATTGATGGGGGCTCCGCCCCCGGGCTGCGCTCTGACGGTCGCTGTGAGTTGAGGCCGCGGCCGTCAATTGATCGGCGGATTTGGAACAACCATGCGGGATTGTAGTGCGATGTCTCAATTAAACGTGCGGGTTCAGGGGTGGCAGGGTCTGGCCGCGAAGCGGGCAGGCCGTGTTGGAAATGCGCACCACGGCCTCGCTGCTGCGAGACCGTGCCACCCGAACTGGCGATTGAGACGGCCCAAAAGGTATCGCATCCTCATTCTGGTTTCGGCGCTCGTAGGGTGCATCGAAGCGAATCCTCCGCCACAGACGGACAGCAAGCGCTTTCCCAGCGACTATCGCCCGGCGGAGGCGCTGTCCCTCCTCGGCAGGCCTTTGTACGCCACGCCTCCCGCGGAAGATCGGCCCAGGCTCGAAGCCGAGTTGGAGGCCGCGCGCAGTCGCCTCGCCCTCCACCCCAATGATCCCGAGGAGATCGTGTGGGTCGGGAGGAGATTGGCATACCTGTGGCGGATGACGGAGGCCATTGAGGTCTTTTCCAAAGGCATAGAATCCCACCACTCGTACGCCCCGCTCTATCGCCATCGCGGTCATCGGTATCTCACCATCCGGCAGTTCGACAAGGCCATCGCCGACCTGACGACCGCCTCGCGGCTCATCACGGGCCAGCCCGATGAGATCGAGCCGGACGGCATGCCCAACGCGCGAAACATCCCCCTGACGACGACGGCCTTCAACGTGTGGTACCACCTCGGACTCGCCAAATATCTCAAGGGCGATTTCGATGGGGCCCGCGCGGCGTTTGAGGAGACGCTCAAGCACTGCGGCCAGTACGACGACAACCTCGTCGCCGCGAGTGATTGGCTCTACATGACGCTGCGGCGGATGGACCGGGACGAGGAGGCCGCGAAGGTGCTGGAGCCGATCACGCCGGACATGGACATCATCGAGAACCAGGCCTACCACAAGCGGCTGCTCATGTACAAGGGGCTGGCGACGCCCGAGGACCTGCTGAATGTCGCGCACGCGAGTGACGTCGACCTCGTCACGATGGGCTACGGCGTGGGCAACTGGTATCTTTACAACGGCGACCGGGCCAAGGCCGTCGAGACGTTTGAAAGAGTCGCGGCCCTCTGGTACTGGCCGGCGTTCGGGCACATCGCGGCGGAGGCGGATCTGGCGCGGATGCGCGGCAGGTCGTAGGGATCAGCGAGCCGAGTCCGGTGATTCCGGTTCCTCGTAAGACGTCTGCTCGACGCGCTGCTCCTGCTCTTGCCGTTTCTTCTCTTCCCGGTCTTCCTTGAACTTTTCATAGCCCTTCTTCACGACGTGCTTGCCGACTGTTGTGGCAACGCGCTTCGTCGTGAAGAAGGCGCACCCGGTTGAGGCCAGGAGCGACGTGGTCAGAATCCCAAATGCCAGGGCTGTTGCTATGCGTTTCATGACATCTCCAGTCCGCCCCGCGGCATGTCAGAATACTAGCCAGACCGACCTTTCGAATTATTCAGGTCAAAGGCAGAGTTCCACGCGGCTCCCCTAAGTCGCACAATCAGAGTCGAATTGTCGCCTACACGGAGGGTCCGACCTAACTTCTCCGTGTCCCCATGGGTCTTGCCAGATAGGTACTAAACTCAGGTCTCGTTTCTCGGGGCCTATAATCGGTCGGCGCACGGAAGGAGTGCATTCCCATGTCTAACGTCGTCAGGTTGGCAACTGTAGGGGCATTCGGGTTCGTGCTTTTTGCGGCGACTCCACGGGCCGGGGCCGATGATGATTGCCGCTCGTCCTGTGCCGAGGCTGATTTGGATTCGTTGTGCGCGCGACTCGACTGGACGGGAACCGACTGGTGTCTGTCAATCCGATATGAGATCGAACTGGAAGACGTTCATCCCCGGGACGCGTTTGAGCTGGTGCTGACGCCGCTTTACCGCGGTCGTGAATTGGTGGATGCGTCCGAACAAGTCGTCCGAGTCTCCGCACCGCTCGAATTTCGGTCGCGCTGCGATGATGATGAGGCCGAGCTGGAGGATGAAATAACCGTCCGTCTCGGGGAAACACTCATCGAAGATCCCTTTGACTTGCGCGTCTGCGGGGAAGTGATCTGCCGGACGTCCGGCAAAGTTCTGGATGATGACTCCACGTGCGTGAAGGTCGGTCGACTGCCGCCGCAGTTCGTCGAGGAAGTAGTGGCTTACGAGGAGCCCGTCTTCGAGGGTCCGCCCCCGCCGCCCCCCGTGCCGCCGGTCGTGGTCTATCGGCCGCCGCCTCCCGTGGTGATCTATCGCCCCTTCGTCCGTTATCGCCCGTATTATGAGTGTCGGCCCTGGTGGCGGCGCGGATCCGTTCGTATCGACGTGGATTGGTGACACGAAGGCGACACCGAAGACTCCCTATATCTCGACTCGACATGTAGCGATGAGTTGAAATAACCGCCCACGGTTGCTTTCTGCCGAAACACTATCTTGACCGACGAGTCACGGCCGCGCACAATTCCCGCCGTCTCGCATTGACAGGAGGTCGCCCATGCGGATTGCGAAACTCCCCTACTCCATCGGCGGACAGTTCATCACGGCGATGCTCGGAGGAATCATGATCCTCGGCGGGCCGGGTTGCCAAAGCGTGCAATTCGGGGGCGACGGGCAGGATTCGGTCGACCTCTCCAACCCCACTGGCTTTTTGATCAACACGGACGCCGCCGCGAAGGTCCTTGGCGGCCTGCGACTGGTCGACGGCAAATCCGCCTTCGCCTATGGCACCTTCAAGGACGACGGCACCATCGAGACGCTCGATGCCGCAGTGTTGCGCGACGCGGAGGGGAAGGAAGCGTCCGCGGTTTTCGGTCAATTCTCGGGAAAGACGCTGCTCAAGTCCGCAACGAGCTTTGACGGCTCGCGCGTGGACATTTCTTACGACACCGTGACCGACACGCGGCTGGCCGGGCAAATCCATATGCACTTCGCCGGGCTCGAGGACACGCATACGATCGCGTTCGACGTCGACCTTCTGGAGGCACTGGCTGAACTCGCCCGGAAGATCGAGGAACTGACCGGCATTCAGATTTCAACGAACCCGTTACCCGATGACCCGGAGACGGGCAAGCTGATTCAGAGCGCTTTGGACTCGGGGGCGTTGGATAAGTACGGCGCGAATTCGCCGGTGGCCCTTTCGCTGTTCGTCTTTTCGTTTCAATACGGCTTTGCCAGCGTCGGGTTCTTCATGGTTAAGCTGATGGGCCGAATCATGGAGGCCATGATTCACTTTTACGTTGACCTGGTGGTGGCGGCTACGAAGGTGATGATCATCGCGTTTTGCACGCCGTTCATCATCATGGGCGAGATTATGCGCGCCGCCTTTGACCACCCGGTGTTCGTGTTCAATTTCACGTTGTTGAATCCCGACATCGTCATCATTCCCGGGAGGCCGGACGACGATTAGCGCTCGAAGTCGCGGACGTAATCGGCCGCTGCCTCGCGCCACGATCGCATCGGCGCGCCGGTCAGTTGCACATGACGCGAATTATCGAGGACCGAGTATTTCGGCCTCCGGGCCGGCCGCGGGAACTCTTCCGTCGTCACAGGAATCACGCGGACGTTGAGTCCCGCCAACCGCACGAGCTCGCACGCAAATTCATACCACGTACATTGCCCCGTGTTCGTTACGTGGACGATTCCCCGCGCGTCAGTCTCCGCCAGCCGGAGGATGGCCTGAGCCAGATCCATCGCATAGGTCGGCGTTCCGGTCTGATCGTTCACCACGCGGAGTTCGGGTTTTTCGCGAGCCGCTTTCAAAATGGTCCTTGGAAAACAAGCGCCGTCCGGCCCATAGACCCATGCAGTCCGCACGATCAGAGCGTCGGGACAAGCGGCCCGGACGCGCTCTTCGCCGAGCAATTTTGAGCGGCCGTAGGCAGAGAGTTTTTCGGGATCGCCCGGTGGATCCTCCTCCCGGTAGGGTCGGCGAGCATCGCCTTCGAAGACATAGTCCGTGGAAAAATGGATCAATCTCGCGCCTGACAGGGCGGCCTTGCGGGCGACAATCCCTGCGCCCTCGCCGTTGACAGCGTCGGCCAATGCGCGATGCGATTCGCAATCATCGACCCGCGTATAGGCGGCGCAGTGGACGACGAGATCCGGGCGTACCTCTGCGAATACCCGGGCGACCTGATCCTCCTGAGTGATATCGAGGTCCGCATGGCTTAGCGCGTGAACATCCCAATCGCCATTCGCACGAAACGCGCCATTCACGCGTGTGCCCAGCAGCCCGCCGGCCCCGGTGATGATGACCCGCTTTCTGGGTTCCTGCACAGTCCATTCCTCTACGCGCACTGCGCTGATATCTGTATCGCGGCGCCGATCCTACCCGCGCGGCCAGTGCCGCCTCAAGGGACCGCGAGCCGGAGGACCTGGTACGGGCCGATTTGTATCGCTCGTACGTAGTTGGCGCGCAGGAAGTCGCCGATGACGTCTTCCTGCGGCGGGTTCGGACCGGGGAGGATAACGAGCCGAGGAAGTCGATCGGCGGCGCGGACCTCGTCGAGCATTTCCTGCTTCAGGGACGGACTGCTGCAATGGGACAGAAAGTGAAACCGCGACGGGCAGCGGCGCTCGGAGAGAAAGTAGATCATTCCCTGATCGCTCAAGTCGAGTATCGGGTCCTCCGCGCTGGAGTGAGCTTGAATGTAATGCACCAGCGCCTCGAGCGTCGCCGCCTGATCGGCGGGAATGCGCAGCCCGTTTAGCCGTGGGAGGGTCGATTCCACGAGTTCGCGATCATCCTTCCGCAGATGCGACGGCAGGATCATGCTTTCGTGGCCCGCGAACCGTCGTCCAAGACTTCCGCCTTCGCCAAACTCGAAAACGAAGACGCAGGGGAGCGCAAGCAGAAAATACACCAGGACGCGTGACCGTTTCAGATCCGCCCCTCGCTCGCGGACCATTCCCACGAGGCGGGGCACCAAAAGGAAAAAGGGGCCGATCGCATAGGCGAGGTGCCACAAGTCCGGCCGCCCGATCACGCTGGCCCAGAGGCAGGCGCCGAAAAGGGCGCACAACAACGTCGCGGACTTTATCTTTGAGGACGTCCGGCCGCGCGCGACCAGCCCCAGGACGATGCCCAGACCATAGGTCAACGGAATCAAATAGAAAAGCGAAATGACGCCGATCGAAACGTGCAGATTGTCGATGAAGGATTCGCTCGCGCGCCACGCAGGCAGCGGATACTCCGCGTCCCACAATTCGCCTCGCCTGAACAACTGCAGTGAGAGGTTGCCCAGGAGGTCGGGGATGATGCCCTTTCCTTGGCACCAGATGAGCATCGGCGCGAGGATGACGCCGAGTCCCGCAAGAAATATGGCCAGGGCGATGATTCGCGGCTTCCAGCGACCGGAGCCCACATACCGATCCGTCAACAACCAAAGCGTGGCTGCCGCGCCAGTCGACAGACCTACTTCGAGGCTGTAGAGCGCCGCAAGCCCGGTCGCACATCCAGCAAGAAAGAGCCAGAACCGTCGGCCACTGCCGAGATAGGCTCCCAGCGCTGCGACGGCCATGAACCCCAGCATCGGCCGCTCACTCACCTCGTACAGGCCCGCGACAACCAATGCGAACGGCACGGCTGCCGGCCAACCACCGCCCAACAGGACGCAACCTGCGAACACGACCCCCGCCGCGCCGAGCGCCGGCAGATATCCTCGATACACGAAAGTGTTCTGTCCCAGTCGGCGTAGCGATGCGATCGACTCTCCCCATAGCTTGAAGGCCGTCAGCGGCTTGAGGACGTCTTCCCCGAGCCCGTGCTGTACGAAGTAATCACGAAAAGGTAATCCCCCGGCCTTGACGGTGTCGTAGTGCGCGACGCGGTCTCCCTCGTGGTACAGGTCCAGCGGCCCGTCGATATCGCCGTTGTAGGACACGGCGAACGCGACCCCAACCAGCACTGCGCAATAGACGAGGTTCGCGCGCTTCCTCGCCGTGGGCACAGTCGCCGCGCGCTGCTGGAGGTCCGCTTGTGATGATTGATGTGGTCGCGGTTGCTGGTTAAAAGCGTCCGTCATGGAACCGCACGCGAACACACGGACTACTTCTCACGCCGGCCGTGCGGCCGGGGGCCAGATGGTGCGCAAGGCGGTCAGGATCGTCCGGGTCGCCGAGGACTTGTTGAGCGTATAGAAGTGAATGCCCGGCGCGCCGCGCTGCAAGAGGTCGAGACACTGCGCGGTGGCATAGGCCACACCCTGCGACAATACCGCGTCGTCGTTGTCCTTGAGGCGATCGAGTTCGGCCAGCAGCGTCGGCGGAATGGAGGCGCCGCACATTTGCGTAAACCGCCGCACTTGTTCAACGTTGGTGATCGGCATGATTCCGGGGATGATCGGCACGCCGATGCCCGCGGCGCGGGCCCGGGCGACGAAATCGAAGTAGGCCTGATTGTCGAAAAAGAGCTGGGTAATCAGGAACTCGACGCCGGCGTCGACTTTCCGTTGCAGATTCTCCAGATCGCGGCCCAGATCGCGCGAGCCATTGGGCGCGAGACATTCGACGTGCCCCTCGGGGTAACAGGCGCCGCCCAGGCAAAACGGATGCGCGGACCTGATGAACGCCGCCAGTTCGCTGCCGTAGCGAAATCCGCCGGGGGCCTGCTCGAATTTCTCCTGCCCCTTGGGTGGGTCCCCGCGAAGCGCCAGGACGTTGTCCACATGCGCGGCCCGCAGGCGATCGAGCACGGCCGCGATCTCGTCGCGCGACGCCCCGACGCAGGTCAGGTGCGCCATCGCCTCAATCCCATAGTGCCGCTGAATCTCGGCGACGAGGTCGATCGTGCGATCGCGGGTGCTCCCCCCTGCCCCATAGGTGACCGAAACAAACGTCGGTTTCAGATCGCGAAGGGCGCGAACGGAGGCGCGGAGCTGTTCCAATCCCCCGTCGGTCTTGGGGGGAAAGAACTCGAAGGAAAAGCAGGGTCGGCCGGTGGAAAGCAGTTCGCGGATTCTCATGCGTCAGGGCAGCTTACTTCTTCTTCGGCTTGGCCGGCTTCTTCTCCGCACCGGCGGCATCTTCCGGCGCGGGTTCGGCCAGGGCTTTTTCAATGGCGGCCAGGACCTCGCCTTTTTCAGGAGCCTTTTTCGTGTCGAACCGGCCGATCAATTCGCCCTTGCGGTTGACGAGGAACTTGTTGAAGTTCCAGGTAATCTCGCCGCCGAACTTGTGGCCGGCGTCGGTGGCCGTGAGATACTTGTAAAGAGCGCATAGACCGTCACCTTTGACCTTCACTTTGCTGAAGATCGGAAACGTCACGTCGTACTTCGTGGTGCAAAAGTCCTTGATCTGCGAATCGCTGCCGGGCTCCTGTTTGCCGAATTCGTTGGCCGGAAAGGCGAGAACGACCAAACCCTCATCCTTGTACTTCTCGTAGATTTCTTCCAGCCCCTTGTATTGCGGCGTGTAGCCGCATTTCGAAGCCGTGTTCACCATCAACACGACCTTGCCGTAGTATTGCCGGAGGTCTTGCTCCTTGCCGTCAATGTCCTTCATTTTGAAGCTCAATGCGGGCATGTCGTGAAGGCTTCCTTTCTTCGCCGGCTTGGCCTTGGGCTTTTTCCTCATGTGACCGCTGGGCGGGTAGCTCCAGGTGACCTCGGATACCAGCATGACGGCCGCGATAGCGCAAAAACTCGCGACGGGCATTTTGAACAACGATCTTGCGGACATAATTCGCCTCCGATGTTTCCCAGGCTCGGCACGCTCGATGACCCGCCGCCCGCCATTATAGCGGGAGCGCCGAAAACGTCTGCGCCGCCCCTCCTGGCTCGACCGCCCGCTTTGACATCGCATAATGGCGAGGATACGTTGCCTACCGTGAAGGCGGTTGCGATCATTCCTGCCCGCTATGCCTCCAGCCGGTTCCCCGGAAAACTGCTCGCCAAGGAGACGGGGAAGTACCTGATCCAGCATGTTTATGAACAGGCCCGCCGGGCGGCGCGACTCGGCGATGTGATCGTCGCCGCCGATGACCCGCGGATTGCGGATGCGGTGCGGTCATTCGGCGGGAAAGCCGTGATGACGCGGGCCGATCACCCCAGCGGGTCGGATCGCGTGGCCGAAGTGGCGGCCGGGCTGACTGCCGACGTGATTGTCAATGTGCAGGGCGACGAACCAGAAATTGACCCCGCGTACATCGACCAACTCGTGGACTTGATGGCCGCCGACAAGGACATTCCTATCGGCACCCTGGCGTGCCCTTTTCCGAAGGACACCGACCCGAGCGATCCAAACGCGGTGAAAGTTGTATGCGATGCTCGTGGCCGGGCGTTGTATTTTTCCCGCGCCCTGATTCCCTTTCCCCGCGACACGGGAGGTCGCCCGACGGAGCCGCACCGATGGCTGCTGCACTTGGGGATCTACGCCTACCGCCGCGAGTTTCTTCTCAAGCTCGCGACGTTGCCGCCTACGCCGCTCGAACTAGACGAAAAGCTCGAACAGCTTCGTGTGCTGGAAAACGGCTATCCGCTTGCTGTCGGTTTAGTCAATCAGGCCACCATAGGGATCGACACGCCGGAGGACTATGCGGCGTTCGTCAAGCGACATGGCCGCTAGCCGGCGTACGCTTTACTTGGGGCACACGCCGCCCGTCAATAGGTCGTCGACGAAGACCGTCACGTCGTCGAGGGTCACGCCGCTGACGGCATCCACGTCGGCGCAAGTACAGCCGCCACTCGCCGTCAGGCAGGCGACGAGTTTCTGTACGTCGAGACCATCCTTGGTGTTGTCGCCGTTCATGTCGCCGGGGCAATGGCAGGCGAGCGGGACGAGCCAGAAGCCTCCGCGCACTTCGAAGGTCCCGCCGATCATGGGGCCGGTCGCGGGACCGGCGTCGGGCTGGCCGATCGTGCCGGCCACTGCAAACGAACCGCCGGTGCTGGCGTTTGGGGCCGTAGTCCCGCCGGCGTCGATGCTGTGCCAGTCAATCTCGAATTGTCCGAACGCTAGCCGCGCTGTGAATAGACAAGCCGTAGCCGCGGCGATCGTGATGATTGAGCTTCGCATGCGAAACATCGTCCATAACCTCCCGGTAATCAGTTACCGATCCTTACCGTTCCATTGATGGCGTTAATCGTGAGCGGCTTGTGGATGGTCAGGTTCTCAACGTAGTTCCCGGCTTGCACAACGATCTCGCCTCCGACCAGCGCGGAATAGACGCCCGAGCCAACGGTTGTCCACGGCTGAAACACACTCCCCGTCGATGTGCCGACGTAGGACCAATTGACATAGGTGGGGTTTTGCCACGCGTCGAGGCAGCTCGCGCTGTCTCGCCATGACGTAATGGCAGTCATGGCGGCCGCGTCGAACGTAGATTGGCCGGAAATGTTTGACGTCATGATCCCGCAGTTGTTGGGGTTGGACGTGCCGCCGCCGCAGTTGCCGCCGGTGTTGCAGTGGCACGCGTTCCAGTTATGCCCGAGTTCGTGGGCTGAGTCCTGCACCCGTGAGGCCAGGGTCGTGCTGAATTGCGATTGCACCAGGGAGTAGGCCAGGCTGCTGCCACTGGGATTACAGTTATTGAAATTCCCGGCACAGATTGCGCCGATCCAGCCCAGCCCCACGGTCGTACCATTCAGGTCTTTGCCAGTGAAAAGATGACCCACGTTGCGCGGAAAACTCGGGAGGTTGTTGTTCCAATTTTCTCCGAACTGGCAGAGAAGCGTGTCGGCATTAAAGGACGAATACGGCTGCGGTATGGCCGTTCGCACAATGACGGCCGTCTCGTAATACGAAATGGCGACCTGGTTCTGGTAGATCAGGCCGACCTGGTTCATGATCATCTCGATGTCAGTGACCGTGGCGCTGATCGATGATCCGTTCGCCTGGTAGAATTCGACATCGGTGTCAAACACGATCCTACAGCGCCGATTTGCGATTCTAGGACCGCCGCCCTCGGGAATTACGGCCGGCTCGCCCCCGCCGTTCGGCGATGGGATCTGAACCGGCAGCCCGGCAACGCCGCAGTCCCCTTCTCCGCCGATTACGTCGCGGGCCTTATAGACGGCGTGGAGGTCGTCCGGCAGTCCCGCTCGAAGAGCGCCGGTCTGGATTGGCTGGACGTTCCAAATTTCGCCGTCAGCGCGAAGGATCGTCATGTGGGACTTCCCATCGATAATCGAGGCGGCGACCTGGCTCTGTGGTTCGGCGGTCAAGTATCCGCGATACGTAAGGGCATCGGGGATTTCTGTTGGAACGAGGGCGCCGCTGGCGTCCGGGACCAGAACCTGGAAATCTTCCGAGCGCATGGTGTACGGCGTCAGACGTATGGCGTGCATCTGCCCGTCGAGGGCCACGTCCACCAACTTCTCACCGTTTCCATCGCGGGGCGCGATCTGAAGCAACTCCAGGTCCGCCACTTTCAACAAGTCCTTTGCAGCCGGCCGCAGCTCGGCAAACAACTCGATGGGAAGCGGGTCTGTGACCGTTGAAGTCTTCGAAAGGGGCGCGGCCCATTGCTCCTTCGCGGCCGAGTTCGGCAACGCCTGCCCGAAGGCCATCTGGGCGGTTAGCAACACGAGGGCAGTTGCAAGTGTATATTCAGTGATTTTCATGATGTCGCTCCGTATCTCCTGTTGACGATCCGCCTATTGAAGGTTGACCAGTACGAGCACCAGACCGCGCTCGCCGCGCGCGAGCCCCGACATCGCCTTGCCGATGACCGCGCCGTGCGAGCGCTCGCGATCGAGGGCTTTCATGGCATGACCCGGTGTGGCGGAGGTCGTCAGCAAGTCGCCGGGAGCGATGGGGGCGCCGCTGGCGTCGCAGTAGGTCCAGACGCGACCGGAGAGCGCGATCGGCGGGGCGTCGTCGTTGCCGGGCAGATGGCCGAGGATGGCTCCGGCGGGAAAGTCGTTCGCGCCGCTGACGACGCCGGCGACGCGCTGGTTGTAGGCGCCGCGTGCCGTGCGGAGCAGGCCGGAATGCTCGGGATCAATTTCCATGACCGTCCCGGGGGCAACCTTCTCGCCGGTGGTGGGAAACTTTTCGGCCAGGTCCGCGCCGGTGATTTGGAGTACCTTGATGCGTGTCGTGCCGTTGACATCCAACATCGCTTGGGGCGCGGTGGTCCCAATGCCCACCCGGGGGTCGGTGTCGTTGGTCCAAAATGTGGCCACGTTTGTGCCGCCTATGGAGGTAATTTCGAAGTTTTTCGACCCGCCGCCGACGTTTTGCAGTCGAAGCGCAGCGCCCGAACCGGTGTATGCTTGTTTGAACACCCACGGGCGCTCGGTATTTAGTCGAAGCAGTTCAGCTCCGTCCCCTGTAGCAAAAATCTCCAGCTTTGCGGTTAACGAACCCACGATGTCACCCATGGCGATGCGCCCGGCGGAATCGGCGGACATGAAGTAATGTGCCGCGTCGGCCACGGCTTCCGTTGCGGTACGAAAGAAATACAGGCCGTTTGACGACGAGCCGATGCCGAATCGGGTCGCGCTGCCGTAGCCCAGCTCGATCGCGGCCGCATTGTTGACCGCCAGAGACTTCGTCCATCCGTTGGATGTCCATACTGGGCCGCCGGCGACGTGGAGCTTCGCATCAGGCGTGCCGGTCCCAACGCCTACGGTTCCGGCGTTGTTGCTGAAAATGTTCGCAGCACTCGCCGACCAAAAACCGGCAGCGCCGGTGGTCGCCGACGTTTGGAGCGTGCCATCCGGGAACTTGATCCCGTCGACACCGGGGGTGCCCACGACCTCCAGCTTGGCCGTGGGTGTGGCGGTACCGATTCCGACGTTGCCGTCGTTGTAATAGAGATCAGCGCCGGAAGTCACCCACGGGGCGGATGCGTAGTCCGCGACATTGCAGGCTTGTGCGGAGGCGGCCTTTTGGGCGTACGGCGTCCCTGTGATCGCCTGTCGCGGCGCGAGCACGACGGTATTCACCTCGATTTCCAGCCACAGCGGGGCGCCGGTGAAGATGGCGGGGCCGAAATCGAGATTGACGGTAAACAGGCCATCCGCGACCGGCACGGCGGCGAGGGGGTAATCGACCCCGGATTGTGTCCCGGCCATGTCGGCGTCAAAAACGCGAAAGATCATGTCGTAAGGGCCGTTGGCAGGCGAGCCGACGTCCTTGAGCTGCCCCTGGTAGGTGAAAACAGTGCCCTGTCCGAAAAGCAGGCCTGTGGGCCCGATGACGCCGGTAATAAACAGCGCTATCCAGTTCATTCGTTTCATGACGTTCTCCCTGTTTTTCTGAACTTCCGGTCCGATTTACCGTGAGAAGGTGTTTTCTGCGGCAGCGACCGCGGAACCCCTCCCTTCCGTTCCATGCGATGCGGGCACGGCGGGATACACGCGGATTCGGGTTATTTCCGGAAAAGGGGTTAGAATGGCCGTTGGAGTGTGCCGGAGCGATGATATCCCAACCGCCAGATGAAGTCTGCGTTGCCGCGCTGGTCGACCGCGCCGTTAAGGGTGACGCCGACGGTCTGAGCGAGCTTCTGGCGATCTACGGCCCCCGCGTCGAGGCGAATCTGAAGATCGGGCGATCGTGGCGGTCCATGATTGAACCGGGCGACGTGATGCAGATCACCTATCTGGAGGCCTTTCTCCAGATCTCCACCTTTCGACCCGAACAGGCCGGTTCCTTTGAAGCGTGGCTCCGGCGGATCGCGGAAAATAATCTGCGGGATGCCATTCGGGGCCTCGAACGACAGAAGCAGATGCCGCCGTCGAAGCGCATTCAGCAGCGGGATTCGTCCGATTCCTTCGTCGGGCTTTACGAGCAGATTGCGGCGACGACCACCACGCCCAGCCGCTTGGCGGCCCGAAATGACATCCAGCAACTGCTACAAGCGGCGATTGACCGATTGCCGCCCGATTATGCCGCTACGGTGAGGCTCTACGACCTGGAAGGCAAGACCATCGCGGAAGTTTCAGCGACGATGAGCCGTTCAACTGGGGCGGTGCACATGCTTCGGGCCCGGGCCCACGAGCGACTGGGCGAGTTGTTGGGAACCGCCTCGGCCTGGTTCGGATCCAGCGCGTGAAGGAATCGCCCCGTTTGTCGCATCTCAAATAGAGCGCGGAAGAAGCCGCGCCATCGCAGGAGGTCTGACTTGTTCGACACCATCGGTGCGGACCGCCGACATCAGGACTTGATCGCCGCGGCGCGCCGGCAATTCGAGCAGGCCGTCCACCAGGGTATTCCTACCGGCGGGTCGTCGAACGCCGAGCCATTGGGCCGCGTGTCCAGGCAAGGATCTCGGCCGGCGCTGCCGGGATACGAAATACTTCGTGAGGTCCATCGCGGCGGGCAGGGCGTCGTCTATGAGGCCGTGCAGGAATCCACGCGGCGAACGGTCGCGGTAAAGGTCCTGCGGGAAGGGCCCTTTGCCGGCGAGACCGATCGGCTCCGCTTCGAGCGGGAAGTGAGCATCCTCGCCCAACTTCAGCATCGCAACATCATCGGGATTCTCGATCGAGGCAGCGCGTCCGGCAGCCACTATCTCGTCATGGACTTCATTGAGGGCCGCCCGCTGGACCGCTACGCGCGCGAGCACGGTCTTGACCTGAAAGCGCGGCTGCTTTTGTTCGCGGAGGTGTGCGATGCCGTCACGGCCGCCCACTTGCGCGGCGTGATTCACCGGGACTTGAAGCCGGGGAACATCCTCGTGGATGCGGCGGGCGAGCCGCGGATTCTCGATTTCGGTCTGGCCAAGCTGTCCGAAATCGACATGGACTCCGTTCACGGCGCCACGCAGACTGGCCAGTTCATCGGCTCGCTCCCCTGGGCCTCGCCGGAACAGGCCCGGGGGCTGCATGGTGAAGTGGATATTCGCAGCGACGTGTATTCTTTGGGCGTCATCCTCTACCAACTGCTGACCGATCGCCTGCCTTATTCGACGGTGGGCGGCCTGGAGCAGGCGCTGGCGGCGATACGCGGCGCCGAGCCGGTCCGCCCGCGCAGCATCGCGCCGGAAGTCGACGACGATCTGGAGACCATTGTTCTCAGGTGTCTCGCTAAGGACCCCCCGCGCCGCTACCAATCCGTCGGCGAGTTGGCCCGTGACGTAAGGCACTATCTGGGCCAGGAGCCGATCGAGGCAAGGCGCGATTCGACGGTCTATGTGATTCGCAAGACATTACATCGCCACCGGACGACTGTTGCCGCGGCAACCGCCTTTTTATTGCTGCTCGCCGTGGCGACCGTACTCTCTCTCTGGCTTTGGCGACGGGCGGCATTTCAGCGTGATGAAGCCGTCGCCGCCGGACAGCGCGAGACCGCTGAGGCCGCCAAGGCCCAGGCGATCAACAATTTCTTGACGGAGATGCTGGCCTCGGCCGACCCGGCCGTCGCCCGAAGTCCGGACATGACCGTGAAGCAGGCTCTGGACGCAGCGAGGCGTAAGATCGACGAAGGGTCGTTTGCCGCGCAACCGGACGTGGAGATCGCGCTTCGCCAAACCATCGGGAAGACGTATTTCGACCTTGGGCTTTACGCCGACTGCGAGGCGACGAATCGCCCAGCCCTTGAACTCGCCCAGCGGCAATCACCCGGTGATAGCACGCCGACCGCGCAAATCCTTTACGGCATCGGCGAGGCCCTGCGAGGGAAAGGCGCCTACGAGGAAGCAGAGGCCGCTCTCCGTGATTCCGTCGCTATGTTTCGACGTCTGCCCCGAGAACCCGACAACGGCCTCGGCCTCAGCCTGAATGAACTGGCCATCCTCCGCAAGATCCGCGGCGACCGCGAGGAGGCCGAATCTCTCTATCGAGAAGCGGCCGACGTCGCACGCCAGGACACCGGAGAGGAGAGCGAGGAGTACTTCGCGGCTTTGAACAACATCGCCGTGGTCCTTGCCGAAAAGGGAGAGCTGGACGAGGCGGAGGCGATCAACCTCCGCGTGCTTGAAACTCGCCGCAGGGTATTGGGGCCGGACCACCCGGCCGTCGCATTCAGCCTGAACAGCCTTGCCAGTCTTTATTTGCAGCGGGGCGACCACGAAAAGGCGGAGCCGTTCTTTCGCGAGACCATGGCGTTGCGCGTGCGGGTCCTCGGCGACGAACACCCGGACACCGCCACCTCCATCAACAACCTCGGCGTCTTTCTCGACGCTCGCGGGAGTCACGACGAGGCCATCGAGCTTCACCGACAGGCGCTGGCCCTGCGCCGCAAGCTGCTCGGCCCAGATCACGCGGACGTGGCCGCCAGCTTGAACAACACCGCCAAAGCGCTCACGCACAAGAAGGATTATGATGCCGCCGAGCCGCTCTATCGAGAGGCCTTGACTCTTCTTCGTCGCAACTTCGGCGACGTTCACCCCTACATTGCACAGGGCTTGGGAAACCTCGCGGAACTCTTCGAGGCGAAGGGCGACCAGGAAAGCGCCGAGGCGATCCTCCGCGAAATGCTCGAGGTCGCCAGGAAGTTGCATGGAGACCGGCACCCGGATGTCGCCAAGGCCCAGGGCCGCATCGGCCTGTGCCTTCTCCGCCAGAAGAAGTACACCGAGGCCGAACCCATCATCCGCTCCTGCCTGGGGCTTCGGGAGGAGTTGCTTAAGCCCGACGACTGGCTCATTGCTTACGCGCGGAGCATGCTCGGCGAGGCCCTGGCCGCGCAGCAGAACTACACGGAGGCCGAGCCGCTATTGACCGAAAGCTATGTCGCGTTGGAGAAGAATCCGCAAACGCCCAAAGTGCGCCTCATGGACGCGCTGCCTCGCCTCATTCGACTCTATGAAGCCTGGGATGCCGCCGAACCGAACACCGGCAAGGCTGAGAAAGCGGCCGAATGGCGCGGGCGGTTGGAGGCGGCGCCACCGGCACCGACGCAGTGAGACCGCCGGACGGAAGGATGGACAGGGTTAAAGATTGCAACCGAGATAAGAGCCGATCCCGGCGGTGATGTCGGGGGCGCTGACGCCAACGAAGCTCAGCCAGAAAAAGAAGACATCGACGATCGACTGGTACACGTCAAGCAGCAGGTTAATGCCGTCACAGAGGAGGCCTTGGCTCATGAGTGAGGTTTCCTGTTGGGCCCGCGCGGCTGGGTTTCAAAACGTACAGGGTGGCAAGCAGTCGCGGGCGATTGATCCTTATGGTTCTGCGACCGGCGGGCGGCCGATGTGTATATAATATCGGTGCCGGTTCGCGCGCCCGGTCTATGCAAGGATCGGCCTTTTTTCGTTCATCGCTTGAGGCCGGCCCCGGAGGCGACTGTCATGAAAAACCGACCATCTGCGAACCTTGTTGTGATAGTCTTGGCTGGGCTTTTCGTGGGCACGGTCGAGGCGCAGGAGTTGTTCTATCTCAAGTCCAGCCTCGATTCGCAGGCCAGCGCCGCGAGTGGATCGGCCCGAGAGCTACTCGATGAGCTATTGGCCCAGCCGGCGGAGATTCGCAACGCGGTGCTGGAGGCAGCACAGCATCCAGAGCTATTGGTACGGCTCAAGTACCTGGACATTTCAACCCCGGGCGCCGCGGAAAAGCTCCTGTCAGAGTATCCCCCGACGGCGGCGGAGGCGGCGCGCCTGCTGCTGGCGAACCCGCCGCTGTTGAAGAAGGTGGGAGACCGGATCGTCGCCGCCGGCCTGCTGGGCCAGATGTATGCGAAAGAGCGCGACACGGTCCGGCAAATGGCCGATCAAGTCGGCCTGAAACGGGCAGAGCAGTCGGCGGCCTCCGCCAAGGCCTGGCACGAGCGGTTGGCAAGCGACCAAGCGGCGGGGACGCAGCTCCGCGCGGTCATCCAGACTGTGCCAAGCAGTGCGATCGAGGCGAAAGAGCCCGTGGGCACACCCGGTCTTCACTTCCCGACCGGTGAACAGGCGGCGTACGTCCTGGCGAATGCGGATCAGTATCCCGAGCTGGCGGCGCAGGTCGTGGACCAATGGGAGCGCGAGCGGAACCCCGACGGGTTTCGCGGCGCCGTTGATTACTGGTATGCGCAGCATCGCCAGGTGCTTCCGCACGACCTGCTTCTCCCCCCGACCGAGTTGGTGACCTTTCTGAAGGAGCACGCTGTCTTTGAACGGCGTTACCAGGAGACGGCGGCCATTTCGGGGCCGTCGATGCCTGATCGGGCGACCTATCTCGAGGCCCATCTGGAGCAGTATCCGGCACTGGCCCAGGCGCGTCAGGAAAAGATCTTCGCAGAGGCCCGAGCGAAACGGCCCAAGGTTGTGGGCGGACCATATAGTGGCAGTAGCAAGGGCGGCGGCTCCTCATCCGGCGGGGGGTTGTCGTCGAGCGGCGATAGTTCGATGCGTTCGTCGCGGTCGAATAGTATGCGAGGGTCGTCGAATCGTTCGCGGTCGCGCAGCGGTCGCAATGACAACGACTCCGGCCAATTCGGCGGCACCGGCGGATTCAATGATTCGGGCTTCGGCGGCGGGGGATTCGGGAACCGGGGAGGATTCGGTAACAACAACCGGTCCGGCGGGTCCAACAGTTTTGGATCCGGAGGCAGCTTCGGCGGTTCCAACAGCAGCTTTGGCTCGGGTAGCAGCCGGTCCGGCGGAAGCCGATTTGGATCTCGCCAAAGCGGCAGCCGCTTCGGCAATTCGGGCAGCTCGTCGAACAACAACCGCTAGCGACGCCGGCCACGCATTCCCGAAATTCGACGTTTTTCCGGGCCATTCTGCCAACAATTGACTTTTTGGTTCTCCGGCCTACAGTTGCAGCTATATAGCCATTGCTCGCCGAATCTCGTAATTGCGAGAACGGGGGACCCGATTTCCCTGGGGCGAATCGGTCGCCGTAGCGACCGTAGGGCAAATCTTCTGCCCGAGTCCGTCAGCTAACCTCGTAGGCGTCGAAGAGGAGAATCTCGCGAATTCGCGCCAGAGATCTACCTCTCATGGCGGATTTCGGAGGTTTTCGACGGTGGACGGTAACAGTTCGTCGGGCGGTCGTCCTTCAATAAATTCTTATAAAACCGATTCGCCGGGGATCCTTGCGCGCATGGGCCGTCGCCTTATCGGGCGACCGCGCGATCTCGCGGATCGTTCCCTCTTTCACCGACTCTCGCTGATTCCATTCCTGGCGTGGGTCGGCCTCGGCGCGGACGGACTGTCGTCCTCGTGTTACGGGCCGGAAGAGGCGTTCAAGACATTGGGCGGACACACCTATCTCGCCCTTGGTCTGGCCGTTGTGATGGCCTCCACCGTCATCATCATCGCCATTGCCTACAGCCGCGTCATCGAGCATTTTCCTCATGGAGGCGGCGGATACGTCGTCGCCTCCAAGCTCCTTGGCCAACGGGCCGGTCTCGTTTCCGGCAGCGCTTTGATCGTGGACTATGTGCTGACGATCACGATTTCCATCGCCGCTGCGGGCGATGCGCTGTTCAGCTTTTTGCCCACGCACTGGCACGTTTGGAAGCTGCCCTCCGAAGTCGTCCTTATCGTCTGGCTCATCGTGCTGAATTTTCGCGGTGTGAAGGAATCCGTGTTGATACTCAGTCCCATTTTTATGCTCTTTGTGGTAACTCATGTTGTCCTGATCGCAGGCGGCGTGATCGCGCATGCGCCACAACTGCCGGAAACTTTTCATGCGGCCGGGAGCGGATTTGCCGGCGGATGGACCACCCTGGGTATGGGGGGGATGCTGCTGCTATTCCTGCACGCATATTCCCTGGGCGGGGGCACCTATACGGGCATCGAGGCCGTCTCCAACGGCCTGGCCATCATGCGCGATCCAAAGGTGCAGACCGGCAAGCGAACCATGTTTTACATGGCCGCGTCGCTGGCATTTACGGCGTCGGGTCTCTTGCTTTGTTATTTGCTTTGGGGGGTTACGGCGGTCGAGGGAAAGACCATGAATGCGGTGCTCGCCGAGAAATTCGTCGGCGTCGTGCCGCTGGGGTCGACGTTTGTCATCCTGACGATGCTCGCCGAGGGCGCGATCCTCGTCGTCGCGGCGCAGGCCGGATTCGTGGACGGCCCACGGGTTCTGGCGAACATGGCCAACGACTCGTGGGTACCCCGTCGTTTTGCGGCGTTGTCGGACCGACTCACCACGCAAAACGGAATTCTGTTGATGGGGCTCACCGCTCTCGCTGCGCTCTTTTACACACACGGTGACGTTCGCCAGATCGTTGTCATGTACAGTATCAATGTGTTCATCACTTTTTCGATGACTGAGACCTCCATGTGCCACCTTTACTTTGGGGAACGCCGAAAAAACCGGCTTTGGAAGCGGAAGATTTCCATTCACATCATTGGGCTGACGATGTGCCTGACGATTCTCATGGTGACGATTTACGAGAAGTTTCTCGAAGGAGGATGGATTACGTTGCTTGTCACCGGCGCATTCATCGCGACGTGTTTCATGATCCGTCGACACTATGCCAGCGTGCAATCGCACTTGACACGGCTGGATAGCGACCTGGGGCCGATCGAAAAAATACCGGCGCCGGCAGGGGTGATCGACCGTCAACCGGACCCCGCGAACCCTACGGCCGTTATTCTGGTGGGCTCGTATGGCGGCATCGGCGTGCATACGGTGCTCCACGTGATTCGCTCCTTTCCGCATCAGTTCAAGAACTTTATCTTTGTATCGGTGGGAGTTATCGATTCCGGCGCGTTCAAGGGAGGAGAGGAGATTGATGCCCTGAGGTCCGGTACCGAAGCCGCGCTCAAGAAATATGTCGAACTGGCGCAGCGCCTGGGTTTCGCGGCGGATTTCCGGTGTTCCGTCGGCACGGAAGTCGTCAGTGAGGCTGAGGAACTCTGTCTGGCGATCGGCAGGGAATTTTCGCGATGCGTCTTTTTTTCCGGCCAACTTATTTTCCAGCGGGATCGCTGGTATCAGCGACTATTGCACAACCAGACGGCGTTCACGATTCAGCGGCGGTTACAGTGGCACGACAAGACGATGGTGATTCTGCCCGTACGTGTGAGGCAATGACAGGAAGTCGCGAGGATCATGCTGTCGAACCGCAGATGTGCGGAGGAGCCATGTGAATGAAGTTGCAACGGTGTATCTCGGGGCTCGTATTCATGATGGCGGCGTCGCTTTGCCTTGCTCAATCGCAACCGGAGGCGCCAACCAGTCAACCATCGTCTGAACCGGAGTCGGGCCCGGCGTTTTTCATCTGGCCCGAGCCGGCCAAATTGGAGGGTCCGCTGGCCACAGACCGGCCGGGGTTCTCGAATACGGCCTTTCTCGTGCCGCGCGGTCACGCGCACCTGGAGATCGGGCATATTTACTCCTATGACCAGGAGAAGCACACCGAAACCCAAAATCACCTCGTGCCGGGCACGTCCCTGCGCGTCGGCTTGCTCGATGACTTGGAATTTCGAGTCGGCTGGAGCGGGATGTCTCTGACGGAGTCAAAGTTCCGGGATGTGACCCCCGGAGGTCGCACTTTTACCAACCACCAGCATGACGATGGGGCGACGGACATGAGCGTCGGCTTCAAGGCTCCCCTATTAAAGCACGACGATACGAATTACCTGCCGAACCTCTCGGTCGTACCCGCGTTGTCCCTTCCCACGGGAGGCCGCACGAAGACCAGCGACGATGTCGATCCCTCGTTGCTGCTTGCCTGGAATTATCCGGTAACCGGCAAGTTTCTTGTTTATGGCGTCGGCTCGATCGCGTCAGTCACCGACCCGGAAGGATCGCGCTTCTCGCAAACCGCCGCGTCTTTGGCGGGCTCCTACAGCGTTAGTGACCAACTCAGCTTCTTCATTGAGTACTTCGGGATTTATCCGAGCACGCACCATACGGACTGCCAGCACAACCTTAACGGCGGGCCGGTCTATCTCATCACCGACAACATCCAGCTTGATCTTGCCATTGGCTTGGGCCTGAACGAGGAAGCCCCGGATTTCTTCGTGAACTGGGGCCTTTCGATCCGGTTCTAAACCAGTTCGATTTCCCGTAGTAAGTGCAGATCTGGCACCGGACGATCGTCAAAATGCCGCCAGGCGGATCGCCAAATCGCAGACGCGGTTGGAAAAACCCCACTCATTGTCGTACCAACTCAACAGCTTTAGAACCTTGCCCTTGCCTTTGGGCACCGTCATCGTACGCGTCGCGTCGAAGATCGAGCTGTAGGGGTTGTTGATCACGTCGCTGGAGACAAGGGGGTCTTCGCAGTATTGCAGGATGCCCTTGAAACGCGGCTCCGCGGCGGCCTTTTTGAAGAGGGCGTTAACCGCCTCGACTTCGACTTCTTTTTCCAGGGCCACTGTGAGATCGACGACGCTGCCGTCCATGACCGGCACGCGGAGGGCGAAACCGTCGAGTTGAATGGACTTCTTCGGGACGACAAGGCCGATCGCCTTCGCCGCGCCGGTGCTCGAGGGGATGATGTTCATCGCCGCCGCCCGGGCCCGCAGCAAATCGTCGCCATGCACCTGGTCGAGAATCTTCTGATCGTTGGTGTAGGCATGGACTGTCGTCATCATGCCGGTGATGTTCTCGCCGAACATCTGGGGGTTGTCGGCCAGGACCTTGACGATCGGGGCGAGGCAGTTCGTCGTGCAGCTACCGTTGCTGACAAAGGTGTGTTCGCGCTTGAGCGATTCGTCGTTGACGCCGAGGACGACCGTCGCGTCGATGGTGTCCTTCGCGGGGGCGGAGAGGATGACCTTTCGAGCGCCGGCGGTGATGTGGTCATCGTAGCCGGGCTTGCCTTTGGCGGCGTCACGCTTGGCGGTATAGACGCCGGTCGATTCGATGACGACCGTAGCGCCGAGTTCCTTCCACGGCAGCTTCGTCGGGTCTTTTTCGCCGGTCACGCGTATCTTGCGTCCGTTGACGATTAGTGCATTCTCTGTGTGGCCGACCTCGCCCTGCCAGGTGCCGTGGACGGTGTCGTATTTGAACAGGTGAGCATGAATCTTCGGCGGCGGGCCGACGTCGTTGATGCCCACAATTTCAAACTCGTTCTGCCGCAGGGCCATCGCCCGCGCGACCATTCTGCCGATTCGCCCGAAGCCGTTGATGCCGATCTTGACCGCCATGGTGTGGGTCTCCGTAGTCGTTGTTGCGATTCCCCCCTTGGGGAATGTACGAGAAGGTAGGAAAATGGTTCGGCCGCGTCAAGCAATGGGTGATTCGAAGGCCCTGACGCTCCAATGAAACGGCGGTCTTTGCCGGTCCGACCAGGCACAGTTCGTGGACGCGAATTCGGCGATGGACCGCTACTGGCCGACCCAGCCAGAGCCGGAACCGATCCCGCCAGTACCGAAGGCGGTCGCGTTGAAATCGAGAACCACGAGGCCAGATGTGCAACGTGCCGCGAACGATGATTTCCTGACCTCTTAAGGCCGGCAACTGCGCCCGCCACTCCGGGCATCGGGCAAAACTCAACTCATAGCTCCCGGCGGGCGTCACGAGCAACGCCTCCCCACATGGATCTTCCGGGATGCACGCGAAGCCGTGACGCAACGTGCCATGAAATTCATGAATTTTGCGGGACTTGCGGTAGTGCCCGATACCTACTGCCGTGACCAGCGAGAGGACCAGGCAAAACAGTGTCGATGGACGACTCAAATCCATGGCGGCACCTCAAAACGTAGCCGCGTGGCTACGGTTGTTTGACGCCGGTGGATGCAGGCGGGTTCCGGAAATTAAGCAGAATCTGCCGCTATGGTTGGTCGGGCAGCGGGACGGGGAACTGCGGCGGCTCGCCGGTCAGGACGCGTACTACGTCGTCGGCGACGTTGAAGCGCTCGCTGGAGGCGTCGAGCGTGGCCCCGGCGACGTGCGGTGTAAGGATGCAACGCGGGGCGCGGCGGATCGGGTGGTCGGCGGGAAGGGGCTCGATCTCGAATACGTCGAGGCCGGCGCCGGCGATATCGCCTTTTTTGAGAGCCTGCGCCAGGGCGATAGTGTCGATCAAGCTGCCCCGGGAGGTATTGACCACGATGGCGGTCGGTTTGAGCTTCGCCAAACGCTGGGCGTTGAGAATGGCCTTGTTCTCAGCCGAGTGCGGCAGATGCAGCGAGAGGAAATCCGACTCGGCCAGCAGCCGATCGAGATCGACGGCCTCGCCCTTGAAATCGACGGGATCGCGCCCGGCGGGGTCGTGGTAAAGGATGCGCAATCCGAACGCGGCAGTGCAAAGGACGCCCAGACGTTCCGCAATCGGGTCGAGGCCCCATAGCCCGAGCGTTTCACGGCTCATTTCCCGTCCGGCGGGTGTCCGCAGTACGTCAAACTGTCCCTCGCGAATCTGCCGATCGAAGAAATGCAGCCGGCGATGGAGCGCCATGATCATCGCGAGTGTGAATTCGGCCGTCGAAGATACCGCGACCTGGGGAGCGTAAACGACGCTGATGTTTCGGCGCCGGGCGGCGCGAAGATCGATATGGTCCGCCGTCGCACTGGCCCGGCCGATGACTTTCAGATTCGGCGCGGCGTCAATAATCCGGGCGGTAACGTGCGCCTTGGAACGAACCAGGAGCGCATCCGCGTTCGGGAGCGCCGCCATCATCGTCTCGGGAGCGGCATCCTGGAGTACGGTGACTTGACCAATCTGTTCGAGACGAGAGATCGCCTCGGGCGAAAAGGGCTCCGCCACAACGATCTTGTAGGACTTGTCTCCCCTCATGTCTTGCACCTCAAAGAGAGACATGTGGGCAGGAATTCACATCCCGCGGGGCCCACTGCAACCGATCGATGGCGCAACGCCAAACCGGGAATGAGGTTTAGGGTCGCTGTGCCACAACCCGCGTGATACGTTCCGTCATTGGGTCACTTGGCCGACAGAATGAAAACATAGCCTTGTGACCTGTCACACGGTATAATAACGCCCTTCATTGGGATCACAACAAAAATCGTGAAAAAAGAGACCATAGGAACCGAAATTCGAGGGAGCGATTATGGCAAGGCTGCCGAGTGGAATGGTCGTCGGGCTATGCGTCCTGTTCTTGATGCGCGCCGCGGATATCGCGACCGCTCAATCCGCAGGTGAAGAACCTCGATCGGCCGAAAAATCGCCTGCCAATGACGAAAGCGGGCCGCCTTCGGCGACGCGCGACTCAGGCGAACAGACGAAATCGGGGCCTTCAGAAGATCGGCCCGCGCCATCCCAGCCTGGTGAGACTCCTTCCGAACGACCGACCCGGCGGACCATTGAGGCTCAAGCCTCGATCATGAAGACCCCCGCCGTTGATGACGGGCCTTCCGCGGTCATCCGCGAGCCTTCACAGGGCCGACCGATCTTCGTGACGCCCGGCGAAACGTTTTACTTTGTCATGCGATTGACGCCGGAGGTGAAGGGCGATGTCAGCTTCGCACTTCTGCACTCGATCGAAACGTCGATCCGCGTACCTCTGAAGCCGACGACGCCGCCGTCCTATGTGAACAACGAATATTGCAGTCTCATCCTGCAAGTGCCGGCCACCATCGCGCCGGGACTCTACGACATCCAGGTGAAGGCGGATGGCGCGGTCTATTCCGCGCCGCGCAGCGTCAAGATCGTGGACACCTTTAAGGACAAGTTTCGCTTTGTCCACTTATCGAACATGAACATCGGCGACCTGACCGCGCCGAATTTCGATGAAATGCTCCCCGCCGAGATCAATCTTCTGGCCCCCGAATTCATTATCGCCACGGGCGACTATACGGAATGGGCGCGGGCGCGGGACGACGCGTCGAGCTGGCCGAAGGTGCTCAAGTTCTTCGAGCGCTTCAACGCGCCGGTTTTCATGCTCTGCGGATCGCACGATCACGAGGCGAGCTTCACGCGCTTCGTCGCCAGCAAACCCATCGGCACGATCGACTACGGCAACTATCACGGACTGCTGCTGCTCGATCACCCCGGCAACCCGATCGATCAGGACTTCAGTCAGGTACAATGGGTGGAAGCGGATCTGAAGCGCAATCGCAACAAGCGCTTCAATTTCATCGCCTCCAACAGCGACGAACTGGGGCTGCTGGATATCTGGCGCGAGGGCGGCAATGTCCAGGACTTCATCCGCGATCACAAGATCAAGCTAATCCTGACCGGTGGCGCGACGGACTGGGACTTCAAGGAGTTCGCCGAGAAGCTGCAAGGAATCGACGGCCTCTCCTTCGTTCGCACGCACGAGTCCAGCACGTCCCTGCGCGACCGGGCGACGGGCTTTTCGCACTATCGCGTCATCGAGGTGGACGATGACCAACTCGCCTTCGCCTATCCCAACGACAGCGCGCCGGAGAATTTGCAGCATTCGATCCCCACCGGCCGGCTGCGGGCCTACTTCGACGGTCCCAACGACGGCACGCTCTCGACGCTCGCCGTGACGATACAGAATGCCCTGAATCAGAGCTTCGAGAACGCGCACGTCTGGCTGCGCATTGCGAAGGCCCCCAATGGCCGCAAGCCGGACGTCGCCCCGGGGCGGCTGGTGCAGGCAATAGACTGCGGAAAACACTGGGCCTGCGACGTGGCGTACGATCTGCCGGACAAGGGGGCAGTGCGGATCGTCGCCTCCGTCGATCCGCAGGCGATCCCGCCACCGCTACCGATCGAAATCGCGTTGGAGGGCCCGCGCGAATGGGCCTTCGCCGCCGCGACGACCGACTTCGGCCTCAGTTACTTTGAAAGCAATGCCGGTGCCAGACTCAAGCTGAGGAACAAATCCGGATCGCGCCTCTCCTGCTGGCCGGTCATCCGTATTAACGGAAGCCAGATCAACCCGGATCCCAAGGCTTGTCCCAAATTGCCGCTGTTGTTGGAACCGGAGAAGGAGATTTCTATCCCTCTGGTACTCAATCTCCGCCGCATAAGTCCCGGCAACCACGCGCTGCAGGTGCATTTCCTGGAAGACCCGCTCTGCCGCCTGAGCACGTTCGACGTGACGCTCGCGCATCGGCAGGAGGCCGCCGCCAGCGCCGACAAGAGCGGGCTGTCGAATTAGGCTTCATTTTCGAGAGTGATCCGGCACCGGTGCTTACGCCGCGCGGTCGTTGGCATGCTGCGCTGTCTCGCGCAGATTGAGGATCAGTTCGACTTCGCCGATTCGCTGCTGAAGCTCCTGGGCAATCTGCGGGGCCGTGCGGCCCGCGTCGGCCAGTTCGTAGATGCGGCGGGTGCGGGGGTCCAGGAGGCTTGAGGCTCGCCGCGTCGAGTCTTCGACTTGAGGTTTGAGGCTTGAGGACGCGGGGTTCTTTTCGACACGTCCCGATTCGATTTGGACACCGGCGGATTGGGCGGCAACGAGGAGCGTGCGCAGGACGGCGATCCGCTGGTCGGCGTTGTGGATCGATTGCTCCAAAGCAGCGACCCTGGCTTCCAGGCGGCCTTCCACCTGGCGCGAGAGGTCGTCGAGCTGTTTTACGAGGGTGGCGAGTTCGTTGCGGGCCGCGGCATTGGACGCCCCGGAATCCAATTCCGTCCTCCGAATCTCCGGCCATTTTGCGCGGGCCATTCTTCGCCGGGAATACCAATACGCGTAGAGAATCGTGGCCGCGAGCAGCGCCATGATCGCCACTTGCCGCGTGCTGGGGGTGAAGGCGTCGGCGGCGAGAAGCAATTTCGGCGACATGGGTGGGAATCCAGCGTTCCACGGCCGGCACGGGGGCCGGCCGCTACGCTTGCCGCCGCCACGCCGTTTCGGCCTCAAACATAACTTCGCGCAGGGCCGCGTGGTGCGACCGGGCGGCCGCGGCGCAGTCCTCGTACTCCGGGGCCACTATTAAGATTCGTCCGCCGCGGCGACCTATCTTGACCCGAATCGGCCCAAAGCGCGTGGTGACGGTCTCGACCTGCCGGGCGAGCTTGGTACGGGAGCAAGTCTGCCGCCGGATTCCGAAAGTCGTGGTGTGCAGGAACAAGGCCTCCTCGCAGGCAGGAGCCCGCTCCAGCGGCGCCAGTACGGAAAGCAGCACGCCCGGACGGCCCTTTTTCATGAAAATGGGGATCGTGAAGACATCGAGCGCCCCGGCGGCGAAGAGGACCTCGAATGCGTGCGCGATCTGCTCTCCCGTGGCGTCGTCGAGATTCGTTTCCAACAGGACGACTTCGTCGCACTCGTCGCTCGAACCCTCGGATTCCCCCACGAGAAGGCGCAGGATGTTGGGCCGGGTCTTGCCGTCACGCGTTCCCGCGCCATAGCCGATCTGTGCGATCCGCATAGCGGGCAGGGGTCCATAGCTGTCCGCCAGCGTGGTAAGAATCGCCGCGCCCGTCGGCGTTATCAACTCGCCCGGCTCGTCGCAAGCCGCGAGAGGAACGCCGCGCAAGAGTTCGGCCGTGGCTGGCGCGGGGATCGGCATGGTTCCATGTTCGCACTGTACCACGCCGCTGCCGGTCGGGATCGGGGAGCAGATGATCCGGGTCAGTCCCAGCCGTTCGACGCCAATGGCCGCCCCGACGACGTCGACGATGGCATCGACCGCGCCGACTTCGTGAAAATGGACCTTCTCGATGCTCGTTCCATGGACCTTGGCTTCCGCCTCGGCGAGGCGCGTGAAGACGCGCTTGGCGCGGTCCTTAATCGCCCCCAATAGAGCTGAATCGTCGATGATTTTCGTGATGTGGTGCAAATGACGATGGCCCGGCTGGTCGGTCAGCCGCACGCGAACATGCGTCGCCGCGAAACCCTGCTTCTTCACGGCTGCGATCTCCAATTCGTAGCCGGCCAGGTTGAGCCCGGCGAGTTCGGCGCGCAGGGCGGCTTCGTCGAGGCCGGCGGAAACCAGCGCCGCGAGGATCATGTCGCCCGCCGCGCCGCTGAAACAATCGAAATAACCGATTCGCATCCTGCCGCATCCTCAACCTGCACCGCGCATAATGAACCTACGACAAAGGTGCGCAACGGGCAATAGCGGGAGAAACGGCCACGACCCTGAGACGATCGCAGTCTTTAGCATAGACTATCAAGCGAGCGCTTGCGACGACGCCAAGCGCCCCAGCCGACGATCGAGAACGTCGTGCTCAAGCTCATCCCCAGCACGCCCTGGGCACAGGGAGCTCCGCCGGCCTCGCCTCCCGTCGCAGTGGGCGAGCACTCGCTGAGGTCGGTATTTCCTGGAACGATCAGCACGGCTGCATCGCTTAATAACTCGCCACATCCGGTCGTCACGACGACGTCGTATGCGCCGGAGTCGGTTCGTATGACCGTGCTGATGGAGAGTGTTTCGGTTTGAGATCCATGGTAGCGATCGTCGTCCAACAGCGGCGCGCCATCCCTTCGCCACTGATACGTGTACGGCGGCAAACCCTCCGGCAAGACACTGTAGGTTACGGTCTTACACTTCTCCACGGTCAACTCGCCGGGATTGCCGGCGATCTTGGCGCCGAAGACACCCAGCGATGCCGACGCTGAAGTAGTTTGCGAGCATTGATTCCTCACGATCGCGTCGTATGAGCCGGCGTCATCCTCATTCACCGCGCTGATCGACAGCGCACTTTGGGTGGCTCCGGCGATGGCGACTCCGTTCTTCCGCCATTGGTAAGTGACGGGTGTTGGACTGGCAGCGCTGACTTGAAAGGTCACCGGGGCATTCGCGCACACGACTTGATCCTCGGGCTCAAGGGTGATCGTCGGCGGGTCCGGGGTGTTCACGGTCACGATCAGTTCGGCAGCGGAAGCCGTGCAGGGGGCGTTCGAGATGGTCCAGCGAAGGACAATAAGTCCGGACCCTACGCCCCCGATTTGGGTGAATGTGGCATTTCCGGTCGTGTTGTTGGGGCTGAATGTTCCCGAACCGCCGCTCACCACGGACCACATGCCGGTTCCAATTGTCGGCTGATTGCCTCCCAAGGGGGCGGTCGTGCCATTAATGCAGAGCGTCTGAGGTCCCCCGACGCTGGCTGTCGTTGGTGGCTGGGCAATGGTCAGGACGACATTGGCCCCGGTACTGCATGGGGGGTCGCTAACCGTCCAGCGGGCGATAACTGGCCCGACGCCGCCCGTATGGGTAAACGTCGCGTTAGGATTCGCGCTGTTACTGAACATGCCGGTTCCACCGCTTACTACAGACCAGCTACCCGATCCACTAACGGGTGTGTTGCCGCCCAAACCGGCGGTAGTTCCCCCCATGCAAATCGTTTGCGGGCCACCGACGGACGCCACCGGCGAAGGAACCGCCGTCATTGACAAATCGGCCATGGACGGCGGACAAGGTGCGCTGGAAATGGTCCAGCGGAGCACGAAGTCACCGGTTCCACCGCCGGTCTGCGTAAATGTCGCATTGGGAGTCGTGGCCGACGGGCTAAAGGTGCCTGTGAAGCCGCTGGTCACGATCGACCACGTGCCGGTCCCCGTGGTGGGCGTGTTGCCGCCCAAGCCGGCGGACGTGCCATTGGTGCAGATGTTTTGAGGGGTTCCCACGCTCGCGGTCGTCGGCGGGCCGGCGACGGTCACGGCGGTTCCCGCCGTCGCACCCGTGTCGGTATGGCCCTCCGAGTCCATGGCCCGACCTGGCTCAATCGAAATGGAAAATGACCCCGAGCCGGCGGCGGTGATTCTTACCGTCGGCGTGGCAGTCGTTCCGTTCAGGACCATAACGAGGGCGCCGATTGAGCCAGAGATGTTGTTCACGATTACGTTGCTGGCCAACAAGTTAACGGTCAGCCCATTGGCGCTGGCGTAGGTCACTGGATAATCGATGGTCCCGCCCGAACAGACCGCGCTGGGCGAAGGGGCGCCGATCGTGCAGGTCGGGCGGCTTTCGGGGAATGGGGCCTGGCCCCACCGCGTGCCCCATCGGCCGTCCTCGCCGAGAAAGAGGGATCGTGTCCGGGCGTATTCGTTGAAAATCCAGAAAGACAATTCGTCCGCGGGATCCAGTGAGATTCCACTGTAGTCGCCCCAGCGGTTCCGGCCGCCGCCGAAAGTCCGTACATAAAAATCCAATCCTGTGGCCAGGGTGCCGGTCGGCTGTACCGATCCCGCGGCATCGCCCGCCGCGCGCGCCGTGTAATACGCGCCCGGGAATATGGTTGCCGCCGATAGAGCGAATCCGACGGCCATATTGCCATTGCCGTTCACTGCAATCGACGGATAAAAAGTGTGGGCATTGGCCGCCACATCGTTGCCGCTGATATTCCCTTGATCGGCGATCGACAGGGACGACAACGTCGTCGTGTCGACCTTGAACCAATGAGCAGTGACCTGGCCCGCATCGGCCCCTGAAGGCGGGAGCACGCAGGCCGTCATCCAAAGGGCGTTGTTCCGCCACACGGCGTGGAGCGCCCGCCGGTCGCCGCCGTCGATGGTCGTGCTCGTTCCGGATTGGGGGACGCCGGGAAAACTGGAGGAAGTGTTGTCGATATCACCCGCCTCTACGAACTCGTGGTTGAATGAAACGGCGCCGAGCGGATTATCCACGCGGATGATGCTCAAGGACTCGATCGAGGCCTCAGTGAATCCCGAATAACGAACAAGGAAGGTACCGACGCCCGCCGGTGCGGCGCCGAACATGTGCGCCGGCTGCATCGTCGTGGCCTGCTGTCCGCTGGCGCCGGGAGGATCGTGAACCGTAAAGGCGATCGCCCCCCCGGAGTAGAAAGGCGTCTTGTTAATGATCCAAAGCCGGGCTCCGCCAAATGCGTTGTTGCCAAAGCTGAACATGTTATTCGTGATATAGACCGCATTGTCATCCACGGCGAAACCGGGATAATCGGCCCAGCAATCCGAACCACTTATGTTGATTTTTGAATTAATAGCAGACACGCGCCATGTACCATTGGGATCGCTGTCATCGGAAACGGCCACCAGGATGCGCGACGTGTTGGAGGGATTGCCCGCCCCGAAGTCCTGTCGTTCCAGTGAAACCACCACAAAGCGGCCGTCGTACTGATCGTAGATCACTTTGGGATCAAAAGTGTTGTTGACCGGCGCGACCGGAGCGAAAAAGCTGCCCGCCGCCGTACTCGAATTCCTGCCGAGCCGTTGGCTATTCTCAAGGCTGCCATCTTTGGTGTACCACTCAATGGAGCAATTAACGACTGACACAACGTGGTTTGGACCGGCAGCCCCGCACGGATCGGGTGGTATGTGCAGAAAATCGGTATTGGCGCCATCTTCTTCGAAGTTGATTCCCTCAAAGCTGTTGGTCAGAGGAGGGGCACGAAGATCGGGATCTTCTCGAGTCTGACTATCGCCGGAAGAATCCGAAATCGGCGGCGAGATCGCGCCAGCCGGAACGAATCCGCACTGCGAGCCGCCCGAAGGCACGCAAGGTTCACTGAGTACCGGCGTTGTCGCAACGGCTTCCGAAGCGACGCCCCCCAGGCTGCACGCGATCACCAAGAACGCGGAAGTCGACACAACAAGACAGGTCCCCTTCGAGAACATGCGATGGCCCTCCCGCTCGACTCATATTTGCGGCCGGGGATGGGCGACGAACTTGCCCGGGAAAACCCATTCAGAAGCGGTCGTTCGCCCGAGAGTCAGCCGTGCGGAACCCCGCCACACGATTAGCCATTCTAACTTATTTGCCACGCTGCGGGAAGGGGGACAAGGCAGAATCCCGTTCCCTCCCCCTCATGAATCTCGCGTGAGAGATGGAGTTAACAGGTCTTGAACCTATTCTCGCTTACCGCTGGACCCATTCGCGGTATCGACGTCGGCGCCGCCAGGCGCTCCAGCCGACGATCGAGGCGGTGAGCATGAGGCCCATTCCCAAAACGCCCTGCGCGCAGGGAACGCCACCCGAATTGGCGGGGGACGCTTGTTGCGGACAATCGTTGAGGTTTGTGGTGCCCTGCACGACCAACACCGCCACATCGCTCAGCAATTCTCCACAGGCCGTGGTGACCAAGACGTCATACGCGCCGGAGTCCGTGCGGATGACCGGGCCGATGGAGAGCGTTTCGGACTGCGCTCCATGGTAGCGATCATCGTCCACCAGCGGCGTCCCGTCCTTTCGCCACTGATAGGTGTACGGAGGTTGACCGCTCGGGAGGATGCTGTAGGTAATGGTCTTACACATCTGGACGGTCAACTCGCCGGGGTTGCCGGCGATAACGGGTTGCACAATGCTCAGCGACGCCGATTGCGAAACGACCTGCGAACATTCATTGCGGATGACGACGTCGTACGCACCGATATCGTCCTCGCTCGTCGAGCTGATCTGGAGGGTGGATTGCGTTGCGCCGCCGATCGCCACGCCATTCTTCCGCCATTGAAAAGTCATCGGCGTCGGGCTTTGGGCCGCAACCGAAAACGCGGCGGCGCCGTTCTGGCACGCCGCCTGGTCCGCGGGCTGAGCCGTGATGGCGGGCACTCCCGCGATACGGCAATTAACGAAGATCGAGTAATTCCGCGTTTGAGTGCATCCCGTGTCATCGGTCGCCCTGATGGTGAAGTCGAAGTCGCCGGCGGATGCCGGCGCGCCGGAAATGACACCGCCGCTGGAGAGGGTCAGGCCGGTCGGCAACGCGCCTGAAACCACCGACCACGTCACGGGTGGCGTCCCGCCCTGGGCCGTCAACGTCTGGTTGTAGGCGGTCGCCGTAACGCCGTCGGGCAAATCCGTCGGGCCGATGGCAATTTGCGCGCAATTCATGACATTGGCGAGGATGAGCGCATAGTCCTGATCGGTTGCCGTTCCCAGATTCGGGACGCCGTTCGAGTTAATGTTGGTGGCGATGACGGTCACGTTCAACGTGCCGCTGACTCCCGCCGGGAGGAATACGCTCTCCACATTGTTTTGCGTATCGGCGCTGCCGCCGGTCGTGGAGTTGGCCAGGGTGAATACGTTGCCGAGATAAGTGTTTCCTCCAACAGTGACCGTCAAGTCAAGGTCGTTTCGGTGGGCCGCGCCGGTGGTACTACCGGGCGCGTCGGTCCAGGCCAGCGTCACACGAAGCGGCTTGGTTACGTCGGCGACATCGCCGGCATACAGGTGTGACTGGCCGGACGCGGTAAACAGCCGATTCACCGTGTCCTGCTCATAGAACATGGTCTGTGTGGCGGTTCCCCGATTGAAGGCCTCTCCGAGATGCATTTCTCCCATGCCCTGGCTGTTGGACCAGAGATTCCCACCGGCTCCAGTGCCGTTCAGGTAGCGGGCGGAGTTGATGAGCAGGGCCTTGGTCATGGCCGGGCTGGGCACCGGCATGCCCTGATTGATGAAGAACTGACGGATGAGCGCGCATCCGCCGGCGACGGCGGGACAGGAATGGCTGGTGCCTGTCGACGTTGTGTAGAACTGTTGTCCACTTGGAAAAAAGAGGCTGCCGACGCCGCCGCACACGCCTCCGCCGTCGAAGCACGCATTCGCGGTGCCATTCGGGCCGGGGTTGGGCGCCTGGGCGACTCCGCCGGAGACCTTGGTCCCCGGCGCGACAATGTCCGGCTTCTTCCGGCCGTCCGCGCAGGGCCCGCGGCTGGAAAAAAAGATGATCTCATTGGCGTTGTTCGCCGCCGAGTCGGGCCAGCCGCATGTATCCGACGCCCCCATCGGCTGCACGTTTTCGGCGGCGCCGACGCTGATGACATTCTTGCCGGTGGCCGGCGAACCGACCGTCTGGGCCCCCGAACCCTGGTTGCCGTTCGCGAAGACAATAACCATTTCCTGGTTGCCGGCCGCCGGCACGGCGGACCCGGCCGGTTGCGCGTCACGGACCAGGGCGTCATAGGTCTGCGCGTCGGAATTGTACGCCCCCAGATTGACCTGATATCCCCAGCTGTTCGAGCTGATTCGAGCGCCGCTGGCGTAGGCCTGCGATTGAAGGGTGGTGTAATTCGGAGATGTAAAAAGGTTCGGATCAAAAATAACCGACGAACCGACCCGCACAAACGGGCACACGCCCAGGCCGTAGTGATATCCCAAGGAGTCCTGAAACGGAAAGCCGTTGACGTTGCTGTATCCGGCAATGATGTGGGCGTTGATGTTGCCGTGACCGTCGCAGCCCTGGAGCGTGCTGTCCAGGTTTGGCGAGCCGACGAGCCGCGCATACGTAACGCGGCTGGCGTTCGAGGGTGTCCCGGTGACGTACAGACCGAAGTGGTTCGGCGACGTGGTGGCGTTGTCGATGCCGCTGTCCGTCACGTCCACCGAGAAATTGGAGACGTCGAATTGGGCCTGTGTGAATCCCCTGGATAGCACCCAGGGGAGATAGCCGGGGCCCGAGGGCGCCGCGCCGGTAAGGTTCCCGGCAATAATCTGGTTTTGTCGCTCGCAGTTCTTACGGGGAGGTTCGTAACGATAGATGGAAACGATGTCCGGCTGCCGGGCGAGGTCGAGGACCGCGTCGGGGGAAAGTTCGACGACGATGTTTCGATAGTCGAGAAATTCATACTGTTGGCGAATGGGCGCGGTCTTGAGTCGATCCACGACGGCCAACGTATCGGCGTTCGCGACAGGATCCGTGACGAGTTGAAGTGCATACATTCGGTTGACGCCAGGGGGCGTGTCGAGGGCGACGGTCTGCGGATGGGCCGCGGGATGAATCTTGTAATCATCGAGGTAGGCCGCATTCCATTGGACTTGGGCGGCGCCGTCCGCATAGGCTTGAATCCGCGCGAGTTCCTGGGAATTGCCCAGTACCAGATACGTATTACTCGGAATATAGGTGACGATCCTCGCGCCGGATTGCTCCAACTCGGCATACCAATCCGGCTGAACGGGCGCGGCGAATTGGACCAGGTGGAGACGCCGGCCGGCGAACTCGCCCCGCGGCTGTTGCAGTTGCCGGGCCTCGCTTCGTGACGTGTCGATCGGGCCGGCGTTGAGCAGTACGAGGTTCTCGCGGTGCAGAATCTGTGCGCCCTCGATGGCCGGCACGGCTCCGACCAGAGCTTCGACCACGACGAAGCCGTCGTATTGCGCGACGAGGCGAACATCGTCGCTGAGACGGTCCGGGGACCAGGCGGATCTGGGAATCCTCACCTTTACGGATCCCGCTCTGCCGAACCGCTCAACCGGCGCCGGCTCGGCGGCGGGCAATCGAATGACCGCGGCCAGCAAAACAGCGATGCCAACAAAGGCACACGAACTCCAGCGGCTTTCCATGACGGCTCCTCTACCGTTGTTAATTGGCGAATAGCGGCGCGGCGTGAGGACGCATAAAGCGGCCCTTGAACCCCATCACCCGGGGAATCGATCGGCTCACCTGGATCGCCCGAGAGATTGTCGCGCGGGACTCCTTCCGCACGGGTCCGTATTCTAGCAAATCCGACTGAATTAGCAATCCCCATTGCGATCCCACGCCCGAATATTACCTGATTCGGGCTCGCAAGGGAGTTTACGGTTCTCGATCGCGGCGTGGGGCTTTCGACGAACCCCGTGGGTGGCGGCGACGCCAGGCGCACCATCCTGCGATCGATAACGTCAGGGTAAGGCTCATATTGGTCCCGCACAGCGCGCAGATTTCCTCCACTCCCTGCGCCGACGTTTGCGGACAGTCCTCGGGATTCGTGTTTCCCTGAACGACCAGGATGGCCTGATTACTTACCATGGCCCCGCAATCCGTTTCCACGACGACGTCGTAGACTCCCGCGTCATCCCGGGAAACCGGACCAATGGAGAGGGTAATTTCCTGGGCGCCTTCCAAGCGGTCACTGTTGACCAGCGGCTCACCGTTTTTTCGCCATTGGTAGGAGAGCATTTGGGAACCCTCCAGGACCACGCTAAACGTAATCAACGTGCAGGTTTTTACCGTCAGTTCACCCGGGCTGCCCGCGATAAAGGGATGAATGACCACGAGTGAGGCCTTCCGCGACGTTACTTGCGAGCAATCACTGGTGATGACCACGTCGTACTGGCCGGCGTCGTCAATACCCGAGTCTTCAATGGAGTAACTCGGCTGCGTGGCGCTATTGATGGGCTCGCCGTTCTTGCGCCATTGATAGGTTCGGGGGGTGGAGGAAACGGCCGTCACTGAAAACGTGATCGTATCGCCGCCGCAGGACAGATGATCGGCCGGTTGCTGCGTGATCGCCAGCGAGACCGCTTCGCACTGGACAGCCAGTATTCCCGACGCCGACGTCGCGGACTGTCCGTCCGGATTGGTCACGGTGATGGGAAAAATACCAAACAGCGGATTGTCGGGAACGGTCACGTTGAGCGTCAACTGGGTCGGGCTGTTGACTGTCACGCTGTTAATCACCAAATCCGAGCCGTCGATACTGACGGCGATTCGATTGGGAAAGCCGGGACCGGGATCAAAAAAGCCCGACCCGGCGCTCGACGAAGCATTCAGGATGATGTCGGTCGTCATCGCGACGTCGCCCAGGGCTGGTGGGTTGGTGCTGACCGGCGTCGCCGGCGGCGGAGCACGAAGCTGTGCGACCCAGGTTCCCCAGATGTTCGTCGCGGCGGCGAATTCCTGGATCGTCCAGATGCTCATGTCGTCGTTGGGGTCGAGGCTGGTGTAGCTGTAGTCGCCCCACCGATTACGGTTCAGGCCATCGAGGATCTGGTAGGCCGCAAGGCCGTTCTTGATGGTCGTCACGGGGCTCATGGTCCCCGCGGCATCCGTTGCGAGTCGCCCGCAGGCATACGCACCGACGAATTCCGTTGACTTTGAGCCGGAGAAACCCATGCTTGCGTGACCCTGCCCGCTGACCATGATCGACGGGCAATAGTAGAAGCGCGGGTCGTTGGCGGCGTTGTCAAAAACGCGACCCTGCTGTACGAGCGACGCCGCCGCCGAACTGACATTCAATTCGTACCACTCGGCGCCGGTTCGAGTCACCGGCGAAGCGCCGCCGCTTCCATTGAGTCCGACCGTTCGGCACGTCCACAGCCGATTGTTTCGGATCACAGCGGTCTGCATGCGGTCATCACCGGTTTCGATGGGAACGGCGCTGCCGTTTGCCGGCGCGTCCATCAATGCAGGGTCGCCATAGGCGGCCGTACTAAGAATGGAGTTGCCGCTTAATACCGGCGCTCCCGCGACCCACATCAACGTACGATAGTGGATATTCGCCAGCGCGGAGTCGGATGCGGCGACGAACCAGGCCAGCCCATTGGCGGGGACGATGTCATGATTGTGCGCGGGTTGGGGCGTCAAATAAACGTCGATGATGTCCGAAAACTGCGTGACGGTTCCCAGGCTGGGCGACATGGCGATCAGCGGCGCCTTGGGCGTGGCCGCGATCTTTGAGAAAAAGGTAGCCACCGGGATTTCAAGGATCGTTACGCCGAAATAAACGCCGTTGTCGTCGACGCCCATGGTCGGATAGAAGGTGAAATGGCTGATGGGCCCGTCGATGGGCTCTCCGATCAGGATGACGTACTTGTCCCATGTGCCGGTGGGGTCCGAGGTTCGACTGACGGCGAACAAGAGTTGATTGTTGGAAGCTTGCACGCCGACTTCGAGTATGCACGCAAACCAGCGATTGCTTCGGCGATCAAAGAGGATGCGTGGAGAACGACTCCCATTGCGCGGATAGTTGATTCCGCCCGAGGACACGGCGAAGAACGAGTTGGAGGAAACGTGCGACAGGCGCGTGCCCGTCCGCGTGTAGATCGCCACCGAGCCGCTGAGTATTTCCACGAAGTGATTGGGGCCGATCGCGCCCATCGTCTCCGGCGGGCTGATGCCCGAACCGAAGCTATCAATTTGGTCCTGCAACGTAAGGCCGGTGAAACTCGCGCCAATCGCTGGAGGGGCTAATCGCAGGGGTGGAATCAGTTGGGCCGGATCCGATTGCGGGGGCGAATCAACGGGCGATCCAGGGGGAGTTTCCGAGTCTGGGGGTGGATTGCCTTGATACCGGGGGATGATCAACTGGTCTGAGAACTGATCACCGGCGGATTCGCCGGGCGGTGCCTCCGCGTTCGCCGCATCGCGGGCGATCATGTCGTCAAGTGTTTCGGTGAATGGCGCTGCGCCCGCGCTAATGATCTCGCCCATTGGCGGATCATCTGCGCGCACCGATCGAGCGAACACGACCGTGATGAGTGCCGCGCAGAAGACCACCGGGGATCTGCGGATGCGCTCCGGGAAGACCATCATGGCGTATTCCTCTCCTCAACCTCTAGTAAGGGTCACTTCCGGCGAAGTGCGGATTCGCCGGGAACTCATACCTTTGCGGGCGCATCCCCTGGAGGATTGTTGTGCGAAATCCCCTTCTCTACGCCCGTCTATTCTATCCCCAAAGGTGGGTCCGAGAGAATGGGATATCGAATCAAATTTGCCCGGCCATGGTCCGAAATTGGGGTGGTGACGTTGTCCCCTTCCGAGTGGCGGCGGGACCTGGGTTTGAACCCCTGCGGCCACGACAACTCGTTGACAGGACAGAAGCTATGCCTTCTAATGGCGTGTTTCGGCAGATTCCCCCAACCCCAGCGGACACGGCACCGGATGGCGACGTTACAGGAACTTCGGCAGAGCATCGATCGCCTCGACGACGAGATTGTCGGGCTCCTCAACGCGCGGGCCCGGGCGGCCGTCGAGATCGGGCGGCTTAAGACGGCGTCCGGCGCGGCTGTTTTTTCCGCCGATCGGGAGCGCGAAGTGCTGGATCGGGTCACCGCCTTGTCCGGGGGCCCTCTGTCCCGGGACTCGCTCTTGTCGATTTATCGCGAATTAATGTCGGCGTCGTTCGCCCTGGAGCGGGCGCCTCGCGTCGGTTACCTCGGTCCCGAGGGCTCGTATTGCCACGAGGCCGCGATGGGCAAGTTCGGCGCGTCCGTCGAATACGAGCCGCTGAGCGATATCGGGGCGGTCTTCGACGAGATCACCCGCGCGCACGTCGATTACGGCGTGGTGCCGGTGGAGAATTCCACCGCCGGCGCGGTCCTCGACACGCTCGATTCCTTTTGCACGCACGATGTACGGATATGTTCCGAGATTCAGCGGGCGATCCATCACAACCTCTTGGCCAAGTGCCGTCAGGACGAGATCGAAGTGGTTTACTCCCGCCCCGAAGCACTGGCGCAGTGCCAGCGATGGCTGACCGAGACCGGGCTGTCGGGGCGAACCGCCGGGGCGCCCAGCACCAGCAAGGCCGCCGAACTCGCGGCCTCACAGCCCCGCGCGGCGGCGGTCGGCAGCAAGCTAGCGGCGCGCTTTCACGGACTGGCGATCCTGGCGGAACACATTGAGGATCATCCCGATAACGCAACGCGTTTTTTTGTCCTCGGCGGGCAGCCGCCGAATCCCACGGGACGCGACCGGACGAGCCTGATGTTTACCACGGCCCACCAGGCGGGCGCACTGGTGGACGTGTTGCTTGTTTTTCAGAAGGCCGGGATCAATATGACCATGATTACGTCGCGGCCCAGCGCCACGGCGGAGCTGAACTACAACTTTTTCGTAGACCTGGACGGCCATGAGGCCGATCCGCCCGTGAAAATCGCGCTCGACGAAGCCCGGCGACATTGTCAGACGCTGCGGGTATTGGGGTCGTATCCCAAGGCGACGGAAGTTCTGGCGGCATGACGGCCGCTTTTGGTGGAAGGCAGATGAGATGCGACGCCCTTTTGTAGCCGGCAACTGGAAGATGAACCTCGATCTGGCAGCGGGTCGATCATTGGTCAGCGAATTGCGCACGCGCCTCGGCGCCGCGCCGCCGATCGATGTCGCCGTTTGTCCGCCATCCATCTATCTTTTTCCGATGGCCAAGGCCATTGCCGATTCCGCCATCCGATTGGGCGCGCAGAACTGTTGGTCGCAGACCGAAGGGGCCTTTACCGGCGAAGTCTCCGCAAAGATGGTGAAGGAGACCGGCTGCACCTATGTCATCCTGGGCCATAGCGAGCGGCGGCATACGATCGGCCCGCGTGATTCGAACGGTCGCATCCACGGCGAGACCGATGAAATGATCGCCGCCAAGTGCCGCGCCGTTCTGGCGGCCGGATTAACGCCGATCGTCTGCGTCGGTGAGACGCTGGAGGAGCGGGACTCCGGCCAAACCGAGTCCGTCCTGACGCGGCAAATCACCGGGAGCCTCGCCGGCATCGACGCCTCAGCGAATTTCGTCGTCGCCTACGAGCCCGTCTGGGCGATCGGGACCGGCCGAAACGCCACGACCGACCAGGCGGAGCAAGCGCACTTGCACATCCGTACACTTCTGGCCGAGCGATTCGGCAGGGGCGTGGCCGAGGAAATTCGTATACAATACGGGGGGAGTGTCAAACCGGATAACGCGGCGGCGTTAATGAAGTGCCCCAATGTGGATGGGGCCCTCGTTGGGGGCGCCAGCCTCAAGGCGACCGATTTCGCCGCCATCATTGACGCCTGCATCAGGGCAAAAGGACTGGGTAGATTCTCATGACGATTCTTGTGGTTGCTTCCTTCGGAAGAATCCTGTTGACCATCGCCTTCGTGGCGGTGTCGCTGTTGCTCATCGGACTGGTTCTGCTTCAAAAGAATCGCGGGGCCGGTCTCAGCGGGGCCTTTGGCGGCGTCGGCGGACATACGGCCTTCGGTACCAAAACCGGCGACTTCCTTACCTGGGTGACCGTCAGCCTGACGGCGTTGTTCCTGCTGCTCTCCATCATGGGAAACTATGTGTTTGAGCCGGCCAAGTCCGGCGCCTCGCCCCCGGTCGCCACGGCGCCCCCCGGCCCTTCGAGTCCGCCGCCTCCCGGCGCGCCGGGACCGGTCGGTCCTGCGACCGCCACTCCGGTGGCTCCAGCGCCGGCGGAGAAGACCGAAAACAGCTCCACCACCATCGTGAAGCCGGTATTGATCCCGTCGGATGACTCCACGACTCCGACGAGCGCTCCCGCGGGAAAGTAGCACTGGGCGGAGCCGTCTGAATGATCTTGAGCATGACGGGTTTTGGAGCGGCGGAGGCGCGAGCCGACGGGGTGGCCTTCCGCGCCGAGGTGCGGAGTCTCAACAACCGTTACTTCAAGGCGACGATCAAGCTGCCCGAGACTTTTCAACGCTTCGAAGGAGACATCGACCGGCTGCTTCGCTCGATGCTGGGCCGCGGCAGCGTGACGTACAATTTGCGCGTCAAGGACGAGAACGCGCCGTCGGCCTATCAGATCAACACGGCGGCGGTCAGGCATTACGTGGACAAATTGCGCGAGATCACGGCGGGGCAGAGCGGGATCCAGATCGACGTGGCGGGCCTGCTGGAGGTGCCCGGCGTCTGTGAGCCGGCGGATATCGATCCGGCGGTGCTCGACGCGCAGTATCGCATCGTTGAAAAAATGACCCGCGAGGCGGTGGAACGTGTGATCGTCATGCGCCGTGCGGAGGGCGCCGCCCTGCAAAAGGACCTGGAACAGCAGTGCGCGGCGATCCGGTCGGGGCTTGAGGAAGTGGCCCGGCGAGCGCCGCAGGTCGTAGAGGAATATCACAGGCGACTCAAGACCCGCGTTCAACAACTGGTCGCCGCGGCCAGCGTCGAATTGGACCAGGACGCCCTGGCGCGCGAAGTGGCCATCTTCGCCGACCGGTGCGACGTCAACGAGGAAGTCTCCCGGCTGGCCAGCCATCTGGACCAATTCGGAGAGCTATGCGGCTCATCCGAGGAAGCGGGACGCAAGCTGGATTTTCTGACGCAGGAGATGCTTCGCGAGGCCAATACGATCGGCAGCAAGGCCAACGACGCCCAATTGGCGCGGCACGTGGTGGAGATCAAGGCGGCCATCGACCGCATCAAGGAACAAGTGCAAAACGTCGAGTAGCATTGGTAATAGCAAGGACGCCTGTGGAGACATCGAAAAAGCGCGGACAAGTGGTGGTGGTCAGCGGACCCAGCGGGGTGGGCAAGTCCACGGTCTGCCGGCGGCTCTGCGAAAAAGTGCCCGCGGAGTTCAGCGTGTCGGTCACGACGCGAAAGCGGCGGATCAACGAAGAACATGCCCGCGACTATCATTACATCAGCCCGGAGGAGTTCGCGAAGCTCAAAGACAGCGGCGGCCTGTTGGAATCGGCGGAGGTCTATGGTCATTGGTACGGCACGCCGTTGGCGGAGGTCGAGACCGCGATTGCCCAAGGCCGCGTGATTGTCCTGGAGATCGACATAAAAGGCTGCATCCAGGTGCGGCGAAAGATGCCCGATGCCAGGACCTTTTTTCTCCTGCCGCCGACGTCGGACGAACAGCGCCGCCGGATTGAGGGCCGGCGGACCGACGATGCGACGGCGATCCGTGAGCGGCTGTCCCAGGCCGACGGCGAGATCCGCTATGCCATGGAATCCGGCTGTTATGACGATTTCATCATCAATGATGACTTAAACGAAACTGTGGATAAGATATACGCAAAGCTGGTCAAGAACGTGTGACGGAGATTTGAAAACGATGATTCACGACCTGAAGAATGAGGACCTGATCAACAAAGTCGGCGGGCGGTTCAAGCTCACCGCGCTCATCCAGAAGCGCTGGAAGGAGCTGATGTTCGGCGCCCGGCCGATGATCGCGACCGGCAAAATGACGCCCATGGAAATCGTCGTCCGCGAGATCATGGAAGGCAAGATCGCCGTGGGCGATGAGAAGGCCGACAGTGAGCGGGCCAAGAAATCCTGACACCTCCGCGAGTTCCCCGCGAACCGATGAACTGACCGGCTGCGAGGTCGTCGTCGGAGTCTGCGGGGGCATTGCCGCGTACAAGACGGCGGCCCTGGTCTCCGCGCTTGTGCAGCGCGGCGCGGGCGTGACGGTCGCGATGACCGCCGCGGCGAAGCACTTCGTCGGCCCGCTGACGTTCGAGGCCCTGACCGCGCGGCAGGTCTTTACCAGCCCCTGGGAATCGACCGCTTACTTCGACCCACAGCACATCCGCCTGACCGAGGGGGCCGACGTAATGGTCATCGCCCCGGCCACGGCCAACATCATCGGCAAGATCGCTCACGGCCTGGCGGACGACCTCGTTTCGACGATGGTCATGTCGGCGGCCTGTCCGGTACTGCTGGCGCCGGCGATGAACACGCGGATGTGGGAAAACGCGATCGTACAGGACAATGTGAAATCCCTGGCGGCCCGGGGCTATCGGATCGTCCCTCCCGGCGAAGGCTGGCTCGCCTGTCGAACCATCGGGTCCGGTCGCATGGCCGAGCCGGATGAGATTCTTGCCCGCACGATCGAGTTGTTGAAAGCCAGCCCCCCCAAAAATGCCGCGCCGAACCGCTAAACGCCTGCGCATCCTGATCACCGCGGGGCCGACGCGCGAGTACCTCGATTCCGTTCGGTTCATTTCGAACCCCTCCTCCGGCAAAATGGGCTATGCCCTTGCTACCGCAGCCCGCGCGGCGGGACACGAAGTGACGCTGGTGAGCGGCCCGGTCGCCATCGCGGCCCCGGCCGGCATTCGCACCGTTCACGTCGAAACCACCGGGGAGATGGCGGCCGCCGCGAAAAAGGCCTTTGCGAAGTCCGATGTCGCGGTCTTTACGGCTGCGGTCTGCGACTATCGGCCGCAAAAGCGATCGCGTCTCAAAATGCCGAAGCGCCAGGTGGGGATGTCTCTGACCCTTGTCCCCACGATCGATATTGCGGCGACGCTGGGCCGCCGAAAAGGCCGCCGAATCACCGTCGCCTTCGCGTTGGAAGACCACGCCGCCCGACGCCATGCCGAGGAGAAGCTTCGCCGGAAGGCCTGCGATGCCATCGTCCTGAACCGCCCTTCATCGATCGGCGCCGATCATGCCCGCATGGAGTTTCTGGTGCGCGGGGAGAAATGGCAGGCCTGGCCCGTGGCGGACAAGCGGGTGATCGCGCGGCGGCTGATACAGGAAGTCGAAAAAATGGCAGGTGAACGCTAAGCCTCCGGCATCGCCGAGAACTCCGGTGTGGTCCGAGGGGAGGCGAACCTACCCAGCCACGCGCGGGTAAGTTACACTCTCTGCCATGGCTTGGCAGGCAATCGATCGCCGAACCCCCGTTGTCGACGACCATGCCCCCGCCGTTCTCTCCGAGGCGGTGCGGGAGAAGATCCGGTCGTTCTTTCCGCGGTACGAGACGAAGCGGGCGGCGCTGCTGCCGGCGCTGCACGTTGTGCAGGATGCGCTGGGCCACGTCAGCTATCAGGCGATGATAGAGGTCGCCGAGGTGCTGGAGCTGCCGCCGAGCCAGGTGATCGACACGCTGAGCTTCTACACCCATTTCTGGGACCACCCCAAGGGCAAGAAGGTCATCGTCCTATGTCGCAGCCTCTCCTGCCAGGTGATGGGCGCCGACGCCGTCCTCGACGCCTTGAAAAGCGAACTCCAGATCGACGAACACGGCACCACGACCGACGGTCAGTACAGCCTAATCACGGAGGAGTGTCTGGCGGCGTGCGATCATGCCCCGTGCCTCTTAGTCAACGAGAAGCTGCACAAGTGCGTCAAGGTCGACGCCGTGCCCAAGCTGCTCAAGGACTCAAAAAACGCCGAAATCGCCGTCCCCCGCTCAACCCTGTTTGATCGACCAGACACCAACACCGCCTCCGCGGCGGGTGAGGTCAAGGGGAGTGCGGAGACCCACTCGATCGGCAAGACTTCCGACGTCCGCGAGATGAAAGAAGCATGACGTTGGACTCCCAAACCTTGCCGCAACTCGTCGACGCAATGGATCAATCCGAGAGTCCCCCTCCCCCATCCGCGATTTCCCGTGAACCTCGCTGGTACGCGTGGGCGTGCTTTCTCCTCACGCTCGCCGGACTGCAACTGGCCCTTGGACCGAAGATCCGCCTGTCCCAATGGAAAGTCCAGGCGTCCGCGAATTCCGGCGTGGCAGAAGGGGAATCCTGGTTGAATGGCCGGCTTGATATTCCCCAGGAGCGTCCCGATCTCCTGCGCGAGCGCATGCACGACACGGCGCTCGTAAACGAAAAAGTATACAACGTTTTTCCACCGCTCATGGGATTTCTGACGGTCGCCCTGGCCCCGCTGCATCGCTACCTCATCGACCGCACGGATATGTGGCTGGCCTTGCCGTACGTTCTCCTGGTTTTCTGGCCCGTTCCGATTATTTCCTTCATCGTTTTCCGACGACAGACCGGCGACAGCGCGTGGGCGGGACTCCTGACCCTCGCCTATATGGGCGGAACCGCCCTGCTGCCCAACCTGTATTTCGCGGGGTCGGGGAATCTCGGCCAGACGAATCATGTGCTCTCGCAAGTCGGGCTGCTCATCTTCGCCGCGGACATGCTCGGCCGGCGGCGGATCTGGCCGTCCTTGATCGGCCTGACGATCGCGGTCTGGACGCGGCAGATGACGATTCTCTACGCCCTGCCGCTGATAGCAGTGGCGTGGCAAAAAAAGCGGCTGATGCTTTGCCTGGCAGGTCTGGCGGTGATGGTCGCGCCGCTGCTGACGCTGAATTACCTCAAGTTTGGGAAGCCCTGGGACTCCGGGTATCAATATATTTACGTCGGCCGCGAGGGTGATGGCATCGAAGAGCGGTTCCAGGCGCACGGCCTTTTTTCAGCCCACTTCATTCCTGAAAATGCGTATTACATGCACATCGAACCGCCGCAACTGGACATCGAGCCCACGTTGACCTCGCTGAAGATCACGGAGACTAACCAGATGGGCACCAGTCTCTGGATCACGTCGCCCTTGTTGCTATTCGTCTTTCTGGCGGCCCCCTCCTGGTTCCGCGACGGCCCGCGGCGGCTGCTCATACTGGCGACTTTGCCGGTCATGCTGGGTCTCTTATGCTACCACTCGACGGGATACCTCCAGCACGGCTACAACCGCTTTGCGCTGGACTTCATCCCGATCTGGTTGGCGGTTATCGCCGGTCAGACACGCGGCGGCTGGCGAACGTGGTTTACACTCGGCTGCACGGCGTGGGCCCTGCTTTACTTCCAGGCGATCGTTCCGGATGCGTGAGGAGAGAGAATAGGTCCTAATGGAAAGATAGGCTCTATCTCAATATGCCCAAGTACGAACCCATCCTTATGAAGAATGTCGGCGTGCCCAATAGCCGCACGCTCGAGACCTATCGCTCGCGCGGCGGCTACGCGGCGGCGCAAAAGGTCATCCAGGAGTGGACGCCGGAACAGACGATCGAATGCGTCAAAGCAGCGAACCTGCGGGGCCGCGGCGGGGCCGGCTTTCCCGCGGGCATGAAGTGGTCGTTCCTTCCCCCGGATCGAAAGGTGACTTATCTGTGCGTCAACGCGGATGAATCCGAGCCGGGTACGTTCAGCAACCGCGTGCTGATGGAGGAGGACCCGCACCAACTCCTCGAGGGAACACTGATTGCCTCCTATGCCACCAAGACCACTGTGGCGTATATCTACATGCGCGGCGAGTTTCACGAACAATTTCATATTCTACAAAAGGCGCTCGACGAGGCTTATGCCGCGGGACTCTTCGGAAAAAAGGTCTTCGGCAGCGCTTACAGCGTAGAGTGCTACATCCACCGCGGTGCGGGGGCGTATGTCTGCGGCGAGGAGACCGGTCTGATCGAAAGCCTCGAAGGCAAGCGGGGCTGGCCGCGGATCAAGCCGCCCTTTCCCGCGATAGAAGGGCTTTTCCGCAAGCCCACCGTTGTGAACAATGTCGAGACGCTGTGCTGCGTCCCCCACATCGTGAATCGCGGAGCGGAGTGGTTTAAGTCCATCGGAACGGAAGGCTCGGCCGGTCCGAAGCTCTACACGCTGAGCGGACCGGTCAAGCGTCCCGGGTGCTTTGAAGCCCCCCTCGGACTCTCCTGTCGCGACCTCATCTTCGGCGACGATTTCGGCCAAGGGATGGTGGACGGCAAGAAGATCAAGGGGTGTATTCCGGGCGGCCTTTCGATGGGGATTCTCACCGAGGCCGAGCTTGACTGTAAGCTCGACTTCGACGACGTGCGAAAATACGGTCTTCTGGGCCTCGGGACGGCCGGCGCGATCGTCATCCCTCACGACGCTGACATCCGGCAGGTTCTCGCGAATGTGACGCGATTCTACTCCCACGAAAGCTGCGGTCAGTGCACGCAATGCCGCGAAGGCACGAACTGGATGTACAAAATCGCCCTGCGGATCGCACTGGGCGCCGGCCGCCTCGGGGACCTCGACCTGCTCCTCGAGATCTCGAAGAACATGGGCATGATGGGCGGCCTGTCCATCTGCGGTCTACCGGACGGCGCGGCCTTTCCGGTCCGGACCATCGTTGAGAAATACCGCGACGAGTTTGAAACGCACATTCGCAGGCAGGAACCCGGCCGCGTCAACAGCGTGCTGAAGCGCCTCAATCCGGCGGCCTATGAATTGCCCATTCTCCAGCCGACCCGAAAACAGGCGGGCCGGCTTTCGAGCGCCTGATCCCTATTTTTCCAGGTTCAGCTCCCGCTTGCCCCGTTGAACGTAAGGCTTTTTGTTCTCGTAAAGCTCCAGGCGCTCGCGGTACACGGGAATGGAGATGGTCTGGCCGATCTCGGTGGAGAACCGGATCGCTTCTCCCTCCACGCGGACCGCCTCGGAAAAGTTGCCCGTCGCCGCGTGAGCCGCCGCCAGCGTATCAAGGAATACGGGGTTCTTATTGCCGGTCGCCTGGCAGGCTTTTTGGGCCCAGCGCAGCGCCGCTGCCGCGTCCCGATGTTCGTCTTCGGGACACGTCGCCAGGACCCATGCGAGGGCGTTGGACAGCCAGGGAGAATCCGGCTCGTGTTGAAGCCCCGCTTCCAAGTTGCCCCGGGCTTGCGCAAAGTCATTTTCGTACATCGATTCGACGGCCAAAGCAATGTACGCCAATACGAATCTGGGTTGGACCTTGATGATCTGCTGCCAGTGTTCCTTGGCGGCGGACCGCTCGCCGATATCCACGAGCACAATCGCCAGGAGATGCCGAACGTTGATGTCCTCCGGTTTGGCGGCGACGTTCTTCTTTATTTCCTCGATGATCCCGGCCTTTGTCTTGTTTTCCTCATCAGCGAGACCCAGGCGCACGTAATCGAGGCCGTTCGCAAAATGACCGGCTTGCGCCGAAGCGACGGCCCTTCTCAACAGGACGGCATCGAAGGCGCGGGCGGCCGCCGCTTCCGAGGACATTTGCTTGGTATCCAAAACGTCGGCCAGGGCGCTGACCGAGCGGACACTCGTCAATGCGATCTCGCGGCCTGACGCCATGTATCTTTGCTGCCTCATCAGCGCTTCCGCAAGATTCCACAAGAACCGCGCAAACGTGTCCTCCTTTCCAATCTTGAGCATATTCGCCCGCCGGTATTGATCGGCCGCCGCCTCGTAACGCGTCAAGCAGGTCAGCGCGAGCGCCAATGCGAGGTGGCTTTCGGGCTCGTCCGGCTTGAGTTGCACCCAACGCTCGAAGTACTTCGCGGCTTCCTCCATCCGACCGCAGCCCATGAGATGCCATCCAAAAAGCGAAAGCGCCCGGCTGTTTCGCGGCTCGCTGTTCAACACCTCCAGGTAATAGCGTTCCCCTTCCTCGTATTCTCCTGCTTCGGTCAGCGCCTTGGCCAGGTTCAACACCGACGGAAAGTCGTTCGGTTGTTTCTCCAAGATGGCGCGAAACTGTTGAACGGCCTCGCGTTGCTGGCCGGTCAAGTCCAGCAGGAGCCCCAGGGCCCCACGGGCGATCATGTCGGAACCGTCCTTGGCCACGACGGTTTCCAAGGTCTCGATGGCTTGTGCGACCTTTCCGGCTTCCGTGAGGGCCCTCGCCAAGTCGATCAATTGCGATCCCGCCGTCGCCCGGCTGAGCAACTCCACGAGCAGCGGATCCTCGGCCGATGGCTGCGAGCCGCCGACGGCCCGAAAGGCGCGATGCCGCCTGGCTTCTGTCTTTTTGCCGGTCGACTCCAGACATTGCGCCAGCGCTTGATGCGCATCCGCATAGGTGGGCGAGAGTTCGAGGGCCTTTTGATAATGGGGAATCGCGGCCGCAAAATCACCGCGCAACCGCGCGCACTCACCCAGGCCAAAATGCCCCCGAGGCTCCCGGGGGTTTCGCTCTGTCGCTTGTTGGAAAAGTTGGCGAGCCGCCGGTACATCCGACTTGAGCCGCAGCCCCCCTAATTCCACCAGGATCGGGGCATATTGCGCATCCAGTTCCCGCGCGCGCTCGAACGCCTCCGCGGCGGCCGACGAGTTGTAAACCGCAACGTGCGAGAGGCCCAGGTAATAGCGCCAGCGCATCGCCGTCGGTTCCAAACCCGCGGCGTATTCGAAACAGCTGGCCGCCGCCTGGGGGCAACCGGCGTTAAAGAAGACCATTCCGAGATCGCCGGCCTTGGAGGCGTCCGCGGGGCTGCCGCGCAGGGCTATCATGGCCTCGTCAATGGATTCCTTCACAACGGGCTGCAAGCCGACCAGTTCGAGTTGCGGTATTTCAAAGGGCATGTCGGCGAGGGTCGCCGAAGAAGGAGACGGCCCTCGATTAGGAAGGGACTCTCGCGCTGGGGAGACAGGCGTTGGAGGAGATTGTGCTTTTCCAGGGACGGGGTTGCGCGGAGTGACCTGGGGGGTCGGATGGTCTAGCGGCACCACTTCAGCATCCGCCGGAAATGACGACGGCACTGGTTCCCGAACAGGAGCGGGGGCGGTAGTCGTTCGCTCGGGTTCAGGAGTGCCGGGCCTGCATCCCAGCTCGGCCCAACATGCCAACAGCGTGATTCCAACTGCTGTAAGTCTTCGTAAAATCATAAGCTTGTTTATCGCCGCAGACCTCTTAAATTTCAATGGGGCATAATCTTGTCTGCACGTTTTGCACCTCTGGCAGGTTCGTGATAACCTTCACAATCTCGGTCGCTGCGGCGTTCCGTCGCGAGCGGCGAGGTATTGTCAAAGGCCCTATGCCCAAGATCACCATCGACGGTAAACCCATCGACTGCAGGGACAAAATCCCCGTCTTGCAGGCCGCCATCGAGGCCGGGTGGGACGTTCCTTTTTATTGTTTCCATCCCGGCCTGACCGTGGTGGCGTCCTGCCGCCTCTGCCTGATGGAAATGAAGATGCCGAACCCCAAAACCAAGGAAATGGACTGGGCACCTCGTCTTTTCCCGAGCTGCCAGACGCCGGTTAAGGATGGACTGGAGGTCCGCTTTGATTCGGACTCCGTGCGCGCGAATCAGCGATCCTGTATGGAGTATTTCCTGATCAATCACCCGCTCGACTGTCCCGTCTGCGATCAGGCCGGCGAATGCTACCTACAAGATTACAGCCTGGAGTTCGGCGATGCGGCGAGCCGGATGGTCGAAGCCAAGAACAAGAACCCCAAAAAGGACGTCGGCAGCAAGACCCTGCTTTATCAGGATCGATGCGTCATGTGCTCCCGATGCGTGCGGTTTTGCGATGAAGTTTCCGGCACAAACGAACTCTGCATCGTCAACCGCGGCAGCCGGGCGGAGATCGATGTTTTCCCGGGAATCCCGTTAGAGAATGCCCTGCAAGGAAATGTCGTTGACGTCTGCCCCGTGGGGTCGTTGCTCGACAAAGATTTCCTGATGAAGCAGCGGGTCTGGTTCCTCAAGGAGACGCCGAGCATCTGTCCAAACTGCTCCGCAGGCTGCGCGATCGAAATCCATCAAAATGAAAACACCGTGTGGCGGCTGAAACCCCGATACAACCCCGGCGTCAACGACTGGTGGATGTGCGACGAGGGCCGATTCGGCTGGAAGTACGTCCATGACCCGAAACGCCTGAATCGATTAACCGTCCGCCGCGGCGCCGAGACTGAGTCGCCCGATTGGAGCCAACTCCCGGAGATTGCGCGTTATCGATTCGCCGAGACCGTCAAGACCGACGGCGCGGCGAAGGTGGGCGCGCTGCTCTCGCCCTGGATGAGTTGCGAAGAGGCGTGGCTGCTGGCGAAGTTCATCCGCGACGTCGCGCCACAGGCAACGCTTGCAATGGGGCCGGTTCCCGTGCATGGCGAAGACGAAAAGTTCCCCAAGGGGAATGGCCGCCCGGTACGTTTTACTATCCGCGCCGAAAAATGCCCCAACCGCCGCGGCATAGAGAAAATCCTTGCGGCGGCGGGCGGTGCTACGTGCGGCTTCGACGAATTCGTCAAAAAGGCCGCGGAGGGCGCCTTCGCGGCCGCGTGGATCACTGGCGGAGACCCGACCGATTGGGTCACGCCGGACTTGGGCAAGGCCCTCGCGAAGATTCCGCTGATCTTCGCCCAGGACATCTTCCCCAACCCCGTCACGGAAGCCGCCACGGTCGTCGTGCCCAGCGTCTCCTGGGCCGAGCGGTCGGGTTCGTTCATGAATGTGGATGGAAAGATCCAGCCGTTTGAGGCGGCGATAGCCCCGCGGGAGGGCTGCCAGCGCGATGGTCAATACCTCGCCACGCTGGCCGGGCTGACGGGTATTTACAATGCCGCCAAGATTCGCGAGATGATGTCCCTAACGATGCCGGAGTTTGCGACGCTGCACGTTCCGCCTCCGCTACCCGAGCACGCGCATTAACGCGTCCGTGATAGGAATATGAAGAATCTCTTGAGCGACCAATTCAACTTCAGCATTATCCTGATGCTCGTTGTCTTCGGGCTCATCATGGGCGCCGTGGCGTATTCGATTCTGTTGGAGCGCAAGATCTCCGCCTGGATTCAGGATCGCTACGGCCCCAATCGCGTCGGCCCCGGCGGCCTGCTTCAGCCCATCGCCGACGGGCTCAAGTTCCTCCTCAAAGAAGACATCATCCCGGCGAGCGTTGACCGGGCGCTCTTTCTCTTTGCGCCGTGGATGATCTTCGTCGTCGCCACCATCGGCTTCGCGGTCATCCCCTGGGGCGGCAATTTCCGGTGGTCGTGGATGCCGGCTGACGCCCCGGCCCTGACGGCCCAGGTCGCCAGCATCGACATCGGCCTGCTCTACATCGTCGCCGTCGCCTCGCTCGGCGTGTATGGGGTCGTGCTCGGCGGCTGGGCGAGCAACAACAAGTATTCTTTCTACGGCGGCATGCGCGCCGCAGCGCAGATGCTCTCCTACGAAATCCCCATGGGTATGGCCATCCTCGCTGCCATCCTCACGACCGGCTGCCTCCGTCTGGAAGACATGGTCACCTACCAGGCCAACCATGTTTGGACGGTCGTATACCATCCGGTCGCCGCGTTCATCCTCTTCACCACCGCCCTCGCCGAGGCCAATCGCATGCCCTTCGACCTCGCCGAATCCGAGCAGGAACTCGTCGGCGGCTACCACACCGAGTACAGCGCGATGAAGCTGGCCTTGTTTTTCCTCGCCGAATACGCACACATGATTACGTCCAGCGCCCTTATGGTCGCCATCTTTTTTGGCGGCTATCTCGTTCCCGGTTGGGACTGGCTCAACAATGACGGCTCGTTCCTGGCCATGTGCTGCCGGATGGGTGTGACCGCGTTCAAAGTCTTCCTTGTCATCTGCGTCTACATGATCGTCCGCTGGACCCTGCCGCGCTTTCGCTTCGATCAGCTCATGCGCCTCGCGTGGAAAGGTCTGGTTCCCATGACGATGGGGATCGTGGCCGTGCAGGGAATAATCCTCTACGCCGGCTGGCCGCAGTGGTTCGCCCTCCCAGCAAATGTGATGATTCTATTCATCGGGGCCTTCGTCGGTGCGGCGAGCGGAAAGCAGATCACCGGCCGGCAGCTCAGCCTTCCGGCGCGGGCCCGTTGGGGGGTGCAACATGGCTAGCGCAAGTTGGCGGGACACCGATATCGTTTACGTCGATCAGCCGGAATTGACGATGCACGAGCGGCTCTACCTGCCGCAGATCTTCGGGGGTCTCAAAACGACGCTTCGGCATATGTTTAAGCAGAAGCTCCGCGAGCAAACCGTGGTGCAATACCCGGAGCAGAAGCGAATCCTCCGCAAGGAGAACTATCGCGGCGTCCATCGGCTCAATCGCGATGAACAGGGCCGCGTGGCGTGTGTCGCCTGCTTTATGTGTGAGACGGCCTGTCCGGCACACTGCATCCACATCGAAGGCGCCGACAGCCCCTGGCCGGATCGTGAGAAATACCCGATCCGCTTCGACATCGACGAATTGCGGTGCATCTACTGCGGCATGTGCGAAGAGGCCTGCCCGGTCGATGCGATCGAGCTGACGCCGGAATACAGCCTCGTTGGCAGCTCCCGCGAGGAGATGATCTTCGACAAGGAAAAGCTCCTGATGGTCTTCGATCGCACCAAGGACGATAAGCCGCGGAAGAACCCGGCGATTACGGGGTATTGAACGGAGTAGCAGAGTTTCGTGGAACAAGCCCTCGTCTATCTCGCGTACGCTGTCGCCGCCCTCGGAGCCGTCGCGATTTTTGTGACGCTGCCCAGAGAGGGCCAGCGATCCCGCAAAGGTCTCGCGACAACTGTATTAGCCTTAGCGATGGGCGGCTTTATCCTCATGCTTAACAATCTGTTCGGCGAATTCGGCCGTAATGTCTATTTTTGCTTGCTGGCCCTCCTCGCTCTTGGCGGCGCGGTCCGCGTCGTCACTCACCCCCGGCCCGTCTATTCGGCCCTGTTTTTCGTCCTCGTCGTGCTCAGCACCGCCGGTCTTATGGTCCTGGTCGGCGCGGAATTCCTCGCCGCCGCGCTGGTCATCGTTTATGCCGGAGCGATTCTGGTCACCTACGTCTTCGTCATCATGCTCGCCCAGCAATCGTCTCCGACGACCGGCGGACAGTTCGCCGCCGCGCTGGACTACGACAAAGACGCCCGCGAGCCGCTTGCCGCGGTCCTGGCGGGGTTTGTCCTCGTTGGCACCCTGGCCGGCGTCATCGTTAGCCGCAAGTGGGAACCCATCGCGGGCGTTTCCGTCGGCGAGTCCGCCAATGGCAACACGCTCGCGCTCGGCCGGGTGTTGCTCACGGATTTTGCCGTCAGCGTCGAACTGGCCGGCGTCCTGCTGATGGTCGCCATGATCGGCGCGATCGCCATTGCCCGGAAGAAGCTGCCCCGCGGCGAACACGAAGAAGAGATGCTGCCGCCCGGCGAGATCGGCCGGCACGTAACGCCGTATTAGGAAACTGGCACGGATGGCTCAAACGACCGCACTCATGGTTCTCGGCGCTGCCCTCTTCGGGCTGGGGCTCGTCGGTTTCCTCACGCGCCGAAACTTGATCATCATGTTCCTCTGCACGGAAGTGATGTTTCAGGGCGTCCTGATGAACCTCGTTGGCATGGGCCTGGCGCATGGCAATCTCCAGGGCCAGGCCTTCGGTCTCTTCGTTCTGGTCATCGCCGCCGTCGAGGCGGGGCTGGGTTTGGCGATCGTGGTAATGCTCTATCGGCGGCGCGGAACGCTCGACGCCGAGAGTTGGCGGATCATGCGCGGGTGATCCGCAACGGCTAAAGTGGAAGACTCCTTTGGACGCTAAGACGCTGGCTGTACTCATCCCCCTCCTTCCTCTCGCCGGGGCGATCCTCGTTGGGCTTGTTGGCCTGCGCGGGCTGCGCGGTCGTTCGCATTGGCTGGTCATCCTCCCCGTCGCCGCCGCACTCGTGGCCGCCGCGCGGCTGACCGGGAACACCTGGCTGCTGGGCGAACGCGTTTGTGCACCGGGCGCGTCCGTCTTGACCAAGTCTTTCAGCCTCTATCACTGGATGAGCGCGGGCGCGGGGAATTGGCTGGACGTCTCTTTCCGCGTCGACCCGCTGACCTGCACGATGCTGATCGTGGTCCTCGCGGTCTCGCTCCTCGTCGTGATGTACTCGGTCGGTTACATGCGCGATCACCACGGCCACCCCGAGCGCGGCTACGAGCGGTTTTTCGCCTTCCTGGCGATTTTCGTCTTTTCCATGTGCATGCTGGTGTTGGCGGGTAATTTCCTCCTTCTATACCTGGGGTGGGAACTGGTCGGTCTGTCGAGCTATTTGCTCATCGGCTTCTACTATCAGCGCCCGTCCGCCGCCGCCGCGGCCAAGAAGGCCTTTCTAGTCAACCGCATCGGCGATTTCGGCTTCGGTTTGGGCATCTTCCTGATCTATTACACCTTCAGGTCCCTCGACTACGAGACCGTGTTCAACATGGTCCGTCAGATGAAAGCCGCGGGCGGCGCGGAACTTGACCCCTCGCGGATTACGACGATCGCCCTGCTGCTCTTTTGCGGCGCGGTCGGCAAGAGCGCCCAACTCCCGCTGCATGTGTGGCTCCCCGACGCGATGGAAGGCCCCACGCCCGTCAGCGCCCTGATCCACGCCGCCACGATGGTCACTGCCGGCGTGTACATGGTCGCCCGCTGCAACGTGATTTTCGCCGCCAGCGCATACGCCATGTGGATCGTCGCCACGATCGGGGCGGTCACCGCGATCTTCGCCGCGACGATCGCCCTCACGCAATTCGACATGAAGCGGATCCTCGCGTACTCGACGCTCAGCCAATTGGGCTACATGTTTCTCGGCCTGGGCGTCGGCGCGTTTGACTCTGCCATCTTCCACCTCTACACGCACGCCTTTTTCAAAGCCCTCCTCTTCCTCGGCGCGGGCAGCGTCATGCACGCCATGGCAGGCACGATCGACATCCGCCGCTTCGGCGGACTGGCCCGGGCATTGCCCATCACCGCTACCACATTCTGGATTGGCGGGCTTGCACTTTCTGGATTCCCGCTTCTCGCCGGCTTCTGGAGCAAGGATGAAATCGTCCACGCGGCGCTGGGCAGTACCATGCCCTGGCTCGGCGGCGTCGCCATCGTCACCGCGTGGCTCACGGCGTTCTACACCTTCCGCATGATCTTCCTCGCCTTTCACGGCAAAGAGCGCCTTCCGCACGGCGTCGAGCACGCCCATGAATCCGGCCCGTGGATGACCGCACCGCTCCTGCTGCTCGCGATCGGCGCGGTCTTCGCGGGTTACGCCGGCGTAACGATCCAGGGCGGCGGGTTTCTCGGCGTCTTTGAACCGCACGGCCGTTTCCATCAATTTCTCTCATCCGTGCTGCCCCAACCGCACGCTGAAACGCCCGCTGCCGGTCACGAGAGCCATTGGCTGATGTATGCCTCCGCCGGCATTGCTGTCTGGGGCATTTTTACGGCGTGGTTCTTTTATCGCCGCCGCCCGACGATCCCGATGGCCATCGCGCTGGCCTTCGAGCCGGCCTACCGGCTGCTTTACAACAAGTATTACGTGGATGAGCTGTACGACACGGTCCTTGTTCGGCCGCTTCGCTGGTTCGGCGAGTTCTGCTACGGCCTGGATCGCTTCTTCATCAACGGAATTCTGTGGTTCATCTCCGCGGTCCCGCGGGCGATCGGCTATGGACTCAAGCGCTGGCAGCAGGGAGCGTTGCAGGGTTATGCGCTGGGAATGACGGCGGGCGTCTTGATCATCCTGTGGTGGATGCTGGTGGCGACGTGATAACGGATCGCATACTTTCGATCATCATCTTTCTGCCCATCGCCGGGGCGGCGTTGCTATTCACGCGCACGGCATGGAGCCCCGCGACGATCCGTCGCTTTGCGCTCGGCATCGCCCTGGCGACGCTCGTATTCGCGGCCTGCGCCAAGTGGATGTACCTTTTCCCATCGTCGTCCACCGAACCCGGTGGCTACCGGTTCGTTGAGCGCGCCGATTGGGTCATGGGAGGAAATGAATCCACGCCGGTCCGCGTGCAATACTACGTCGGTGTTGATGGAATCAGTCTCCCGCTCATGCTCCTGACCGCCCTGCTCACGCCTCTGGCAATCTGGGGCAGCTTCAGCGGAATTAAGGATCGGCATCGCGAGTATTACGCACTGATGCTCCTGCTCCACGGGGCGATGCTCGGCGTCTTCTGCGCCCGCGACCTCCTCCTTTTCTACGTATTCTTCGAGTTCACGCTGATCCCGCTGTACTTCCTGATCGGCATCTGGGGCGGTCCACAACGCCAGAAGGCCGCCGACATGTTCTTCATTTACACATTGTCCGGCAGCATGTTGACCTTCGCCGCCGTTCTCTACCTGGGATGGAAGGCTTCCAGTGTGGCGCTCGGCGCGGCGGGTACTCACGAATTCTCCTTCGAACTCGATCGACTCTATCAACTCGCGGCCGATGGCCATCTCCCGGGTTCCACGCAATGGTGGCTCTTCCTCGCCTTCTTCGCCGGGTTCGCTATCAAGGTCCCGCTCTTCCCGATGCACACCTGGCTGCCCTTGGCCCATACCGAGGCCCCTACCGCCGGCTCCGTCATCCTCGCCGCCATCCTTCTCAAACTCGGAACCTACGGCTTTCTGCGGCTGAGCCTGCCCATGCTTCCGGCCGCCTCGATCGAACTCGCACCGGTCGTCGGCACGCTCGCCGTACTCGGCATCATCTACGGCGCCGTCGCCGCCTGGGTGCAAACCGACGTGAAGAAGCTCGTCGCCTACTCCTCCGTCTCACACTTGGGCTTCTGCCTCCTCGGCATGTTCAGCCTCAAGATGGCCGGCCTGACCGGTTCGCTGCTGTACATGATCAATCACGGGCTCTCGACGGGCGCGCTCTTCCTCATCGTCGGCATGATCTATGAGCGTTACCACACTCGCGAAATGGCCAAAATTGGCGGGCTTGCCCGGCAGATGCCGATCATGGCCTTCTTCCTGATCGTCTTCACCATGTCCAGCATCGGCCTGCCGGGGCTCAACGGCTTTGTCAGCGAGTTCCTCGTCCTGCTCGGCACGTTCACCTCGGGACAAGCATCTGCAAATGGTGGTGCCGGACCGTTGGGTATCTGGTTCGCCGTACCTGCCGCTACGGGCATCCTCCTCGGCGCGATTTACATGCTGCACATGGCGGGTCGCGTCCTCTTCGGTCCCGTGAAGGAACCCGGCCACGGCTTTGATGCATCGACGGGACTGTCGCAAGACCTCAACCGCCGCGAAGTCGCGATCCTGGCGCCTCTCGCGCTCGGCTGTCTATTGCTCGGCGTCTATCCCAAATCGACGATCGACATCATGGAGCCTTCGTTGCAAAAGAACGTGCTGGCCCACGTTGAGTCGATTCCAACCGGCAAAATGTTGGCAGAAGGCCATAGGCGTCCCGTAGGGCGTGCTTTACACGCCGACTTGGATCCAACCGCAGACGGCTCGGCGGGCGAAGCCCACCCTATAGCGGAAGCTGCACCATGACCTCCGACTCCCTCCACCCCCTGATCGCCGCCCTCCTGCCGGAACTGATCCTCGTCATCGGCGCATCGCTGGTGCTGCTCCTCGGACTCGGCGGTCAGCGATCGGCCTCCAACGGCTCCTCGCACCTGGCGATCCTCACGCTTATCGTCGCCTTCTGGGCCACTTGGAGGCCTGCTGACACCGGTCCGGTCGCTTCGCTCAACATCGACGCACTGGCGTCGTATGCCCGCATGGCGACGCTCTCCGTCGGCCTCGTCATCCTGTTGGCCGCACGCCATGTCCCCGAAGCCGCCGAACGTGGCGAATTCCATGCGCTCATTCTCTTTTCGCTCGCGGGCGTCATGCTGGTGACCGCCGCGAACGATCTCATCCTTCTCTTCCTCGCGCTGGAACTCGTCAGCGTACCGACGTACATCCTCGTCGGCCTCTCCCGCCGCGACATTCGCGCGCAGGAAGCGACCGGCAAGTACTTCTTCCTCGGCGCCCTCGCCGCCGCCCTGACGCTTTACGGCTTCTCATTCCTGTACGGCACGTCGGGCACGACGCAGCTTTTCTCAACCGCCTCCGCCCCAACGTCGATCGCCGCGCACCTCGCCCTGCCCTCCAATGCCGCCGACCGGCTCGTCACGCTGGGCGTCCTGCTGGCCATCGCCGGTCTGGCGTTCAAAATCGCCGCGGTTCCGCTGCACTTCTACGTCGCGGACGTTTATCAGGGCGCCGCCTCGCCCGTCACCGGTCTGCTCGGCTTCGTCCCCAAGTTCGCCGGCCTGCTCGCCCTGATTCGCCTGATGTCGCTGCGCGGTTGGGAATTCAACGATGCGATGTTCTGGCTGCTCTGGGCAATGGCCGCCGCGACGATGACCGTCGGAAACACGCTCGCCCTCATGCAACACAGCGTCAAACGGATGCTGGCCTACTCCAGCATCGCGCACTCGGGCTACATGCTGGTGGGGCTGCTGGCGGGACCCGGTGGGACGGACGGCACCGCGTCATCCCCCCTTTCCAGCGGCATCGGCGCACTCATTTTCTACATGACGGTCTACGGTGTAATGAACCTCGGCGCATTCGCCTGCCTGTCGTATTTCCGCAAGCCTGGCGCGGACGATGAAGAAGACTCCGCCGATTCGCTGGACGATCTCGCCGGGACGGCCGCGCGACATCCCTGGGCCTGCCTGGCCCTGGCCATCTGTGTGCTCAGCCTCATGGGTCTGCCTCCGACCGGCGGGTTTTTCGGCAAACTCTACGTCTTCAGCGCCGCCCTGTCGGCGTCCGCCGGGACCGAGCGACAGGCCGCGATGATCCTTCTGGTACTGGTGGGTGTGCTCAACTCGGCCGTGGCAGCCGCCTATTACCTTCGAATCGTCGGCGCATGCTATGTGCGAAAGCCCGCCGCCGAGCACGCTCCGCTGCAGCCCTCGGCGTGTCCCGCCCTCCGCCTTGCGATGGTGGTGTGCGCCACCTTTATTCTGGCGGCGTTCTGGCGGCCCGGGCTGCTCTTCGACCAGTCCCGGCGCGCCGGGATCGCCGCGGCAAATGTGCGTATTCTCGCCGGGCAAAGCCCTGTCCCCGAGCCCACGGCGGATAGCGCCGTGATCACAAACGTCCGCGGTCCTTGACAACCCTTGTCGGTTTGTCGCAGAATCGCGTGCCGAGCGAACCCCTTTCGGGTCGCAATTCATTGTCGACATGGAGATTCAACATGCGTGTGTGTGCAACCTTACTGTCCTTGGCCCTGTTCGCCCTCATTTCCGCCGGCTGCGCGAGTCCGGTCTGCGGCACCTGGTGCGGCAGCGGCGCGGCGAGCCCCGACAACCCCATCGCCGCGGTCACCTTCTGCCATGACGGCACCTTCACGGCCAACGCCGACTATGGCAGCGGCAAATCCCACGCCATCTCCGGCTGTTATAAGATGGTCGGCGACAAGCTGACGCTGTGCATGAAGGATGAGATGCGCGAATACGGAGCGAAGGTTTCCGGCGACTGCCTCGACCTGACGCACAAGGACAAGACGCAAAAACTCTGCCGCGTGAAGGGCTGCGCGAGCTGCTCCAAGTGCTGTGCAGGAAGCGCCCCGTGCACGACGAAATAAGAGCGTCAACGGATCATCAACATCAAAAAAGCCCCGGCCGGTCGGTCGGGGCTTTTCTTTTGGTTCTGAATCTTGAAAACCGTACTACGGCGGCAGGACGCGGCGCAGAATGGCCGGGCCATTCTGCTTGCCAATCGGGAAGATCTGGCCGACGAGTACCGAGGTCTTGAATTCCTGATCCGCCAACAGCGTGCTGGCCGTTCCGGTCGAGTCCATCACATCCGCAACGTCGGCGACATGATTGAGGCCGAGGAGATGGCCCGCCTCGTGAGCCGCTACATTGCCGATGGCGATGCCGATGCCCTCGGTCGTGGGTTGCGGAAAAAACGGATCGTCGAAGTCGTTCGTAAAGACGATGCCATCGTCGCAGCGATCGCGGTTGCCCTGATCGACGGATTCCGCCACGCCGAACTTCAGGGTGTTCGACCCGCCGAAGAAAATCGTGCTGAGGCAATCGCCCGGCGGCGCCGGCTCGTCGCTCGTCACAATCTCAATGTTGAACGGCTGGAAGTTCTGCCGGACCGTCTGAGCGATCTTCACTTTGATCGCGTTCGTATCGCCCGCATAGGCAGGGTCGACATCCGCGGAATTGAAGGCTTCGACCGTGATGGGCCCTCCCTCGCTGGGGATGTTGACGGTCCCGCCGTCGAAGTTCAGCAACACATATTGTGCGAGCGGCACGGGAACGCCCTGCCCGCGGAGAATCTGTACGGTCCCTTCATACGCGCCTTCGTCCTGGTATTTGGCGACCCCCAGGAAGAACCGGGGGCTGTCCGCCGCAACCACGTCGTCGATCGCCGAATCAAGCTGGGCCGGATAATTGACATCGTCATTGACGGCAAAAAGTTCTTCGTTGGCGTCAAACAATGCCGCGATCGGGTCCATCACGCTGCCCGCAGCGGGAACGATCGACACCATGACGCGGTCCCCGGCGCTCACCGGCCCCAGGTCGTACACGTCGACCTTTTCGCCGGCCAGTGCCGACGCGAGCTTGACCTTCCCTTCGGCGTCCAGTTTGAGCAGTGTCGCCGACGCGAAATCTCCCCCGATCGGACCGGGGGGCGGCATCCCGTCGCCGGGCATGGCCGGACAACCCCCGGGCAGGCTGACGGCCCAGATTGCACCCAGGCAACTGAGGATTGCCGCACGGAATGGACGATGACGAATATTCATGCGTTCTCGTGGCGAGGCGAGTTTTGAGATTCATCGGCCGAATCGGCCGGCACGTAGGGTGAAATCAGCTTCCCCCATTGGACTAAGTATTGGAAAGGGACCCGGGTTAGTCAAGGCAAAAGCGCCGATAATTGGGTCCTCCCCCTCGTGGTTGACACTCCCGAAGCTATTGGAATAATCCCCACCGGGTCCGGATCACGAAAATAAATGGTTCCTACCGGAATGGGACCTGAATGGGCATCAGCCCAAAACCCCGGGCGACAAACGCCCCACATTGAAAGGACGAACGAATGACCCTCAAGAAGCTCGCGTTTAACGGAATCAAAGCTACGGCCGTAGCCGCCTTGGTCGGCGGCAGCGCGCTGGTCGCCGCGACCGCCAGCGGCTGCGCCGAGAAGCAGCAGGGCGCCTGCTGCGAAAAGAAGTGCGGTGGCGAGAAGAAATGCGGCGGGGAAAAGAAATGCGGCGGCGAGAAGCAGTGCGGCGGACAGAAGTAGGTCGCGCTCTGCCACTCCCCTATTTGAAAAATGGGGCCGCCATGTCACGTTGCATGGCGGCCTTCTTTTTTTTCGCGAACGCAAGCCCCGCTTCAACCGCGATCAGCCGCGGAAAGGTCCGCATGTAATAAGCGGTGGAACAGATGCTCCCCCGCCTCGCGGCGGACGCTGAGCCGCCCGGCGACGTACGCCCGGCTCGTCAGGCCGCGCTGCACGGATTCGCAGATATCCACGTCCTCCTGCTGGACGCGCTCGGCGACGGCGATGCTCTGGCGGTTGCGCGTCTCGGCGTCGCCGGCCACCTGGTCGAAGTAGAAATCGAAGACGACCAGGCACTTGTCGATGCCGAGCGGCAGGACGAGGTTCGTATCCATGACTCCCTCGTACCAATTCAGCATGAAGTTCGGATAGAACCAGTAGTAGTACGCCATGTCACCCTTGCGAACGGCGGCCGTCGCGGCGTCCTTGCCCGTCTTCATCGGACTCCATTGGAGGCAATACCGCGGGCCGTTTTCGATCAAATAATCCTTATATTCCAGCACCGTGCTCAGGCTTTTGTGCAGGTGCGGCACGTGGTAGCCGCCGTCGAGGTAGTTGTCGACGTACACCTTCCAGTTGCAGTTCAGCGCATAGCTCCGCCGCTCGAAAAAGTGCAGCTTGGACAGGCCCAGCGGCGCGATTCGATCCACCGCGTCGCCGAGATACTCCGTCAGCGACCCCCCGTCGTGCGGCCCTTTTCGCCCGCCCTTATCAGAGAGATTCACAAAAACGAAGTTCTCCCATGTTTCCACGCGAACCGGCACAAGTCCGTTGTCACTCTTCGCGAAGTTCTCGACGCCCTCAAACTCCGGCATCCCCTTGAGCGCCCCATCCAAGCCATACGTCCAGCCGTGATAGGGACACTGCAAAACGCTGCATGCCCCCGCCGGTTCGCAGGCCACCAGCGCAGCGTGGTGGCGACAGACGTTGAAAAAAGCCCGCAAGGTGTTGTCGGCCCCGCGAACAATGACAATCGGCTCCCCGGCGACATCGGCGGTGATAAAGCTCCCCGGTGCGGCGAGCTGATCCACGCGACCAACATATTGCCACGTGCGCCCGAACACGGCGGCGCGCTCCTGCGCGTCGATGCGCGGATCGACATACCACGGCGCGGGAATCGTGTAGGCTCGCGCCAGCGAAGCCGAGGCGTCGTAGATGCCGACAATGTCCCTGACGGATTCGTGCATGGTCATTTCCCTTCCTCCGCGTGGACGATCTTGAACCGCGCCCGATAGGATTTGAACCTACGACCTACGGTTTAGGAAACCGTTGCTCTGTCCAGCTGAGCTACGGGCGCTATGCGTGAAAACAGCCTTGCAAACACAGGTGTTTTCAACGCTTCTTCCTAATTCTAAAGGCGTTGCGATCGGGACGCCAATTGCGTCTTTCAGTCCACCGGAGTCTACCGAATTCTGCCCGCGCCCGCCGAAAAGCGCCAAGCAAAACGCCAAGACAAGGTCGGGCGTTCTTGCTGGGGTTGGCAGCGTCGAGATGGACGAGTCGTCGGTGCCGGTCTTGCGTCGTGATGTGCTCTCGGCACGCGAGAGATCCGGCAATGCCTTGAGGGCGGTCGCCTGTTCTCCGATGACCGTGTGGGAGTATCGGGATAGCGTGAGATTGATGTCGCTGTGCCGTGCGAGGTCCTGGGCGAGCTTGGGGTGAACGCCTCCGCGAGCAAGGTTGGTGATGAAGGTGTGCCGAAGGGCGTGGAAGTCCACGACCCGGCCGGCATCGTCTTTGCATTCGATCCCGCCGTCAACAAGATCGGCCCGGAGCATGTCAGCCATGTTGTGTTCGGAAGGAAGGCGAAAGGCTGGAGCATCATCGGTGCGACTTGAGATCTCATTCCTCAGCATCTCGGCCGTATCAATCCGAAGCGGCAGCGTGTCTGCCCGGCGTCGTTTGCTGTAGGCCGCCTCAACGGTCACTGTGGGCGGATTTCCTTGCAGGTCGAACGACCGCTTGCGAAGACTCCGAATCTCGCCGGCGCGCAGCCCGGTCTCGGAAGCAAAGCGGTAAAGTAGCGCTCGCTCAGCCCCTGTCATACCGAACCGCTTCGGCCCCGAGTTTGTTGTGTCTATGAGGGTTCGGAGTTCCTTCGGCTCAAGGGCACGCCGATCATGGCGCCGGTCGATCTTCACATTGAGGGGTCTCAGGACCGCAACTGGCGATTGATCGATCCTTCGCTCCCTCGCGGCCCAACTGCAAAACTGTTTTACCGCTTGGAGGTAAAAATTGAACGTCTGCGGACTGATGCCCTTCACAGTTTCTCCGTCATCGGTCTTGCGGTCGGATCGTAAGTCACTCAAGAAGCGCATGACGCGGCTTCCACTGATATCTGACCAGTAGCGAAAGCCGCAGCCATCGAGGATGCGATCGAGGCGGGTCGAGATGAGGCAGACATGTTTCGCGGTTACGCCCTTGACTCGAAGTGCTTCCACGAAGTCCCTTCGATGCTCTGTGAGCGCAACGCTCACCGCAACGTCGCCGGCATCTACCAGGCCTATTTCCACAAGCCTTGTCGCCGTGGAGCGGGGCAGGTCAGTGAGCCATTTGCGTAGGGCTGGATCGAGCTGGCCACCGGTGGCACTCCTGAATGCGATGAGCCGTTCGAGGTTCCGCGCAAGTTCCTCCGTAGCCTTTCGGCTGGCGAAGCCGGGGAGTCGGCGTGTGACATCTCGATGGTCTCGGAATTCCACGTACCACTTGGAGGCTTGCCGAACACGGGCTTCCCGGTCCCGGTAGGTCGTTCTGAAGAGACGCATGCTCACAACCTCCTTTCCCGATCATAGCGATCCGCTATCGCGAAGTGGATCGCACGGTTTCCCAGCGCTCACGCGGCGGGGCGCCAGCCGCGAGCCACGCCTGGATTTCGCTCACACTCCAGCGGACAGCGCGACCCAGCCGGATAGGGCGGGGCAATCTGCCGCTGCTGTGGAGCTTCCACAGGTGGGCGCGGCTGATACCGAGGAGTTCCGCCACTTCGTCCGCCGTAATCGCGAGACGCTGACTGGTGGCGAGTGCGGCATGTTGCGCGGCATCCATAGGATCGGCTGTCCACTCGTTAGCACACTTGCTAACAACTCGTTCAAAAAAATGGCTCACCTGTGTCTGTATAAGTCCGCACCAGAACTTGTACGCACGACAACCGGACGTCCATCCTCGATACGCATCCACTGAAGCTCCGGGGCGGTAGCACGTTCGCGCAGGACGCCACCGAAACGGATGGGCATGAACTCGCGCGTCGGGTGCGAGAGGAGACGCAAATCACGGCAGCGAATGATGGCTGCCGTCTTGGACACCCCGAAGCGCTTCATCATCGCTGGGAGAAAAATCGTCCGCCAAAGCCACTCGGACCGGACCGTGGGCATCATCAGCTCGGTCAGGCAATAGTCGGTATCAAGTTCCTCCGCCTGGCAGATCCCGATCAATTCTCGCTCCAGGGTGGGAATGGACATCAGGAAGGCCGCGGCGAAGCAATCCGCCTGCCGCTCCAGGCGAGTCGCTTCGAGGTAGGGAAGTTCCAGGGTTTCGTGAAAGACCTCGGCGTGCTGGCGATGTAGAAGCAGGTGACCCAGTTCATGGGCGCAGGTAAAGCGAAAGCAACCCTCGTGCGTGATCCGGTCGGACACGAGGATCTCGCGGTCGCGGACAAAGGCCGCCCCGAGCACGTCCTCGCCGATGTATGTCAAATCCGCGACGCCGAAGCGGATGTCTAGGGCCGACTCGATCCATAGTTCGACGGGGATGGGGGCGGGGACCTCCTGCAAGCCGAGCTTCGCGCAGCACCGCTCAATGCAATTCCACGCGGCGCGGTCTGTCCGGAGAAGTCCGGGCTTGGGCTCGAATATCTTTCCAAATGCTGGCGCGGGCATGTCGCAACGCTCCGTTACTTGGGCTTCCGTTTGGATATCTGGGCCGCGTATTTGATCAGGTCATCCCATTGGGAGGAGGAGGAGAGCCCCCGGGCCTTGCGAAGCAGTTCGGGGACCTTCTCGGCGGCCAGCGGGTCTTGTGTAGCAATCTGTTCGACAATTGTGGCTGCCCGATTCCAACCGGACCGCAGGTCGGCCTCGGGGATGTCGTATTGCCGGCTGATTCGGAGGAGCAGGTCGTCGGAGGGTCTTCGCCGGCCCTTCTCGATGTCCGTCAGGTGCGGCGGCGTGATGCCCAAGAGCTTGGCCATTTCCCGGAGTCCCTTCTGGAGCACGTCGGTGCGGCGGGCTCTGAGGACATCGCCGATTTCCTGGGGGACGGAAGATTGATTTTTTCGGGGCATCGGGGCGGGCCTCACTGTTCGCTAATATGCTAACACCCGAATCTGGCCCCGTCAAGCGGCTTCTCCGGATTTTCTCGAAGACTCTCCGCCGCCCCATGCGGAGGGGAAAAAGGGGGCGGGGGAGGCTTGGAACCGGCGGCGTGCGGGGGTTCCAAGCAGAACCGGCCGAGAGAGCGGAGCGATCGGCCGCCAAACCTCCATCCTTACGAGCGCGGACCGGAGTGGTCCCGACGGGGCGAGCGAACCGCCCGACTCAGCCGTCGGGCGGAAAGCAAGGGCACGCGGGCCGCGATCCACTCCATAACGCATACCGAGACGAATCATCAATCGGATGGGGATGTGTTGAGAGTGGGGCAAGGGCAGCGGTCAAGGTCCACGCCCGCCAATCAGGGCGGCGGGCAGCTCCTTTTGGACTTCGAATCGAACGGTTCGACCGTTGCCAGCAACGGCTTGGTCGGGGCGAGCGAGTCTCCGCCCTTATCGACCGAAATTCGGACAGGCAATTTGGGGGCGGAGAAAGCCCCCGAAGCTCTAACTCCAGTGCTTGATTTCGCGTTGCGGTTTGCCGCGATGCTCGAAGCCGATCCATCGATGTCGTTCGACAACCCCGCCATTGAACGGCTGTCCCGAGAAGTGTTCGGAAGCACCGCGGGACATGCCCGCGACGCCTACGACGCGGCCGAAGCGGGGATGAACATCTATCTCAACCGCCTGGGCGTGGATTTCGACGATGTTCCCAGCTCGTTGAAGGTGTTGCTCGCCTTGCAGGACCGGATGCCCAGGCAGACGCGGCGAGACGAGACGCAAATTGAGTTCCAGCAATTCAGCACGCCGCCGGCGGAAGGCTTGCTCGTGGTGAAGGCCGCTGCGCTGTGTTCGGGCATGACGGCGCTCGAACCGAGCGCCGGGACCGGCAACATCGCCGTGCTGGCTCGGCTCGCCGGCGCCGACGTGGACACCAACGAAATCGACGAACGCCGCAAGAACCTGCTTTCACTGCAAGGATTCGAGCCGACGAGCGTCGACGCCGAACGGCTCGACAACCTCTTGCCCGCCGACAAGTTCTATGACGTGATCGTGATGAACCCGCCCTTCTCGGCGACCGGCGGCCGTGTTCGCGGTCACAGCACACAGTTCGCTGCCCGACACGTGGAACAGGCCCTCTTGCGCTTGAACCCCGGCGGGAGATTGGTGGCCATCGTCGGGGGCGGCATGGCCCTGGACCGTCCGGCGTTTCGCGGATGGTGGGCCGACATTGAAGGGCGCTATCGCGTCCGGGCGAACATCGGCATTGATGGCACGGTTTACGGCAAGTTTGGGACGACCTTTGACAACCAGATCATCGTCATCGAGCGTGACGGCCCGACGCGAAGCGAATCGGAGATCATCACCGGTAGCGGTCTAGCACTGGAGGAGGCATATGAACAACTCAAGGCGTTATCGCAGGAGGACATCCGCGGGCGAGTTCTCGAACGCGCTCAGAGAAGAGGCAATGGCGGCCATGCGGGTGATGTTCCATCGGGAAACGGAACCCAACGCCGACCCGCTGCTGGAACTGGTGGCCTGTCTCCTGGAGGACGGAGCCGGGGGCCTTACGCCGACAACGGACGAGCCGGTGACAACGGATCAGTGGCACACCTGGAACCGGCTCCTGCTGGAGCGGCCGGAGGTGTTGTCGCGGATGCTGACGCGGGAACTGGAACGCGAGCAGGCGGCGATGCCGACCGAACCGGAAGCGATGCGCTGCTGGGCGGCGAACCTGCTCCTGGCGACGCTGGACCGGCTGGGCATGAAGTAGGCCAGCTCGAAAGCGGCGCGCAGTCCCAGGCACTTCGCATCCAGGCCGGGACGGTCTTTTCTGAATACCGAGTGCAAAAGGCCATTGTTCGCGGGTCGCAGCCTCATCCGGCCCATGTTGTTGAATCGACGGCCATGGCCTCGGTCGAGCCGCCGGACGCTGCCTACCGCCATCACATCCCGAGCGAAGTGATCATCGAGGGACGGATTTCGGATCTGCAACTGGAAGATGTCGTCTATGCCGGGCAGGCTACAGAGGTGCTGCTGCCCGATGGATCGCGGAAGGGACATTGGAACGGCGACGGCACGGGCATCGGCAAGGGCCGCGAGGTCTATGCCTTCATCCTCGACCAGCTTCAACAGGGACGATGCAAGCATGTCCATATCTCCGCGTCCCACCAGCTCTGCGCCGACGCGGAGCGCGACCGCGACGCCGTCGGCGTACCGCTCTCCATCATCCATCAGGCCCGCTTCAAACCGAATGAGTTCATTACGGCGGAGTCCGGCATCCTCTTTACCACCTACACGATGCTCAGCTCTGACTTCGACGGCGAGCGGCCGCGGTACAGACAGTTAATCGACTGGCTCGGTCCCGACTTTGAAGGCGTCATCGCCTTCGACGAGGCCCACTTGATGAAGAACGCGGCGGTCACGCCGCATGGCGGCAGGGCGACGACCGATGAGGGCACGCTGCGCGGCAACATGGGGATCGCCCTACAACGGGAGTTCCCACTCGCGCGGGTGCGATATTTCAGCGCCACGGGCGCAACGGAGGCCCGCCACATGGCCCCTTACGAGCGGCTGGGGCTCTGGGGTGACGGCGCTCCCTTTGCCGACTTCTCGGCATTCCTCGTGGCCATGGAGCGTGGCGGCGTGGCGGCGATGGAGATGCTCTGCCGCGACCTGAAATCCGTCGGCACCTACCTGGCCCGCACGATCAGCTACGGTCCCACCTATGGTGCCAACGGCAGCATGGTCCCCGACAGCGCCGTGGAATATGAGCCGGTGTTGCACCGCCTGAGCGAGGCGGAGCGGGTGCAGTACGACGAGATCGCCGACCTGTGGATGGAACTCCTGATTGCGTTCGAGGCGGGCGAGGAGAACGCCTGCCAAAAACGCAGCGGAGGCCGTTACGCCCAATTCTATTCCGCCCAGCAGCGCTTCTTCCTGCAACTCATGATGGCCTACACCCTGCCGGACGTGGTCCCGGAGATTGAGAAGGATCTGGCCGCCGGGCGTTCGGTCGTTATAAGCTTGTTCAACACGGGCGAAGCGCAAGCCGACCGCAAGGTGCGGGATGCCCGCGCCCAAGGCGTCGAACTCAGCGAACTGGATGCCACGCCGCGGGAGATGATCGTCCAGCTCATCGAGAAGCAGTTCCCGATCTATCAGTACCGGGAGGAGACCGACCCCAAGACCGGCAACGTCATCAGCGTCCGGGTCCTCGATGCCGCCGGCAATCCGGAGATCAACCGCGAAAACCTCCGGCGTCAGAAGGAGCTGCTCGACAAAGTGGCCGACTTGGACTTCCCGCACAACCCGATGGATGCGCTGATTGGTCATTTTGGCGTCGAGCGGGTCGCAGAGATCAGTGGCCGCACCCATCGCTGGGAGAACGGCCGCTACGTCCGCCGAAAACTCCAGGGCGTCCACCGCCGACAGTTGAACGAGTATGAAACGAGGCAGTTCCAGGCCGGCCGCAAGCGCCTGGCAGTGCTCTCCGGCGCGGGGGCGACCGGCATCAGCGTCCATGCCGACATGGCAGCGAAGAATCAGCAGCGCCGGGTCTTCTACGCCTTCCAGCTCTCGTGGTCAGCCGACCAGCAGATGCAGGCGTTTGGGCGCGTCCATCGCTCGAACCAAGTCTCAGCGCCGGTCATCCGCTTGGCGCTCCTGGACCTGGCGGGCCAAAAGCGACTGGTCAACGCGGTGTCCAAACGACTCGCTGCGCTCGGAGCCTTGACCAAGGGGGAGCGTCACTCGCTCTCGGGCGACCTGTTCCGGCCGGAAGATGTCACTGACGCCTATGGGAAGGCGGCGCTCACGCGGCTGTATCGACAGGTCCAGTTGAACGAACACGTCGATGCCGGCATCGGGATGCGTGAACTGGAACGCATGGGCGTCCTGAACAAGGAGAAGACCGCGGTCCGCGACAGTGTGGCGAGCAATGTCGAGCAGTTCCTGAATCGCATCATGGTGCTCCACGTCGAGAAACAGAACCGATTCTTCGAACTGTTCTATGAGGGCTATCTGCGGGCCGTCGAGGCAGCGCAGCGAGCTGGGGCGTTTGATTTCGGCGTGGAAGAGATCCGGGCGCGGAACCTCCAGAGCCTCGCCGAGCCGCAGACGCTCTTCGTGGACCCAGCATCGGGGGCACGGACGACCCTCCACGAATTGGAGGGCGAGGTGGATGTCGAACGCTATACCTTTGAGGAAGCGCGCGCAACGCGGGCCGCTGAGGGCTTTTGCCGCAATCGAAATAGCGGGTACGTCTATTCAGTCGCACCGCATTTCGAGACGCGTCCGGACGAGGTGCTCCTGGGGTCGGTCAAGGGGCCGCGCCACGGAGTGAACCGCTTTGAATTGGGCGACAAGTACGAGATGGTGGACTTGCAGGAGGCCCGGCGGTGGTGGGATGACGAGTATGCGAGAACGCCGGCGACGGAGTTGAAACGGTTCTACATCCTCAGCGGGGCCATCTTTCCGATCTACGACAAGATCGTGGGTTCCTCCGGCATCCAGAGCGTCAAGATTGCGCGGGCGATTCTTGCGGATGGTCGAGCCTTGGTCGGCCTCAACCTTGTCGCCTCGGACGTACCCAGCGTCAAGCAGAGATTGGGAATCGGGACGCCGCTGGGCGAGGCCTCGCCGCAGGAGATCCTCGACCTGCTGTCCGGAGGCTCGGTCATCGAATTGGACAACGGCTGGCAGCTCACGACGGCGTGGATCGTCGGCGATGAAGTCGTGGAGCTGGTGCTGAACGGGATACCCGCCAACCGCGAGGAACTTCGCCGCTACGGCCTCGCCGAAGAGATCATCCACCACAAGCGGCGGTGGTTCGCGGTCCTGGAGGATGCGCCTGCGGTGATTGCAGAGCTACTCGTACATCGCCGGGCGGTCCGCGATATCACGGCGGCGGAAGAGCCGATTGGTGGAGCGCGAGACGAGGATTAGTGGCTTTGAGTTTGGCGGTGCGTGTTGCTCTGGATGGTTTCAATAAGCGTTGTAATGAATGATGATTTGCATTTGTGACTGCGCTATGGTGGCTCTTAGCGAGATTACCAATTTCGCTGCTGTCAGGAACGCGAACCGCGTATCTGACGCTTTAAGATGGGCGTGGACCGCCCGGTAAACCTGACCACCAATCAGGCTAAGGGGACGCGCTTCACCAGCCGTCAAGGTCCACGACCCGTAGAGCCGGATGCGCCGCGAGGCGCTCGTCCGGTTCGAGGGAGGCTCTACAGAGTAATCCCTTCGATGTAGTTCGAAGAAGTAATCCTGTAGTTCTATCCCATAGTGCAACTGGAAATCGGGCGACCGGGACATGCCTGCCTTCGGGCAGGCCGTGATGGTCGAAGGGGTGCGATCCGCAATTTGCGAATCAAATCCCCCAGCGGGGTCCGGACCAAAGCCGCAAGGCAACTCGGGTGCAAATCCCGTCAGGTTCGTTCAACGCTTGCCGGCGTCGGGAGCTTCCGCGTGGCGACACGCGGAACCGGGCGATGACAACGCTCGGCATTCGGGTGAGCGGCGAGAGCCGCCTTGATAAGCCCGATTGGTGAACAGCTCAACGATGAAAGGGGCGTCAAGCCCTTGCCGGTCAGTGCAATCGGAGACGGTGCCGAACAGGAAAATATCCCGCAGCGAAGGGTAGGGGTCAGCTTCTGTATTCTGGACCTCGAAATCATCCGTGCTTTTGCGGATGGAAACTATGCCGAGGCGGGAGCCTCGGACATACGCTGCCGGACCGGGCCTTAACCGGCCCTACCGACGTGACCGATTGTGCAACGACTATCAATAACCGGGGAAGGACTGTGGCTGCCGGGGTGGTGCCCGGTGTCCGCCAAGTCAGGCGGATGATTCAAAGGCCGTAGTCTGGGAGAGTGCCGCAAGTAGAAGTCCGCGGGAGCGGAGCGGATGCACTGCAAGGCAGTGGTGCGCCGTTCGTGTCCTTACGGGTGGTGCCGGGGATAGACGACAACGAAAGCGGTGACGGGTCATATCCATCTTGAAGCGTGCGGTCGGCGCGGCAGGCGCTTTTGCGCCTGCCCGCCGGCCGGTTCCTGGGAAGGACGATGCTGCGATCGAAAGAGGTCTCACGGGGACGTGAGTCGTCTTTTGATGGCGGAATGACGGCGAACACTGGAGGTGTATCCAGGATTCGCCGGAGGTTTTTGCTGCGCTACGTGTATGTATTGGGCGGGGGCCGATCTGGAATACAGACGGCGCGCCCGGATGCGCGACGGCAGCGAGGAGGTGATGCAAAGGTTGGTTGGATGATAACAAGTGTTTTTCAGCAAAGCTGAAGGGAGGTGTTTACGAATGGGTTGGTGGCGTTCGGGCGAGGGCGGGGTCCTCGGGGATCCGGCGCTCGATTACCTGGATGAGTTAGAGGCCGTAGGCATTCGGTTTGAGAAGCCAAGCGATCTGCCGGACCACGTGCGAATGGGCATTGTGGAACGGTATCGCGAGGGTTTGGGCCGCGAGCCTACGGAAGAGGATTTGAAGGCGCTCTTGCGGTTTCAGAACCCATGAGGAACACGGGCGCAGAAAGGTTGAGAAGGGCTTTGGGGGATTGTGCCAGCAAACAATCCCTATCTCTTTGAACCTTAGACGATTTGAGTAGCACCGCCGTGCGTGGTACGCCGTGGTGTGGTGTATAGGTGGGAGACGGCCTCGGTGGAGGGCTTTGTCCAGCAGCTTGCCGTGAGCTACATCGGGCATGGCTATTGGTTCTACGTGACGGGTGTCATCCCGGAGCGGAAGGATCCGCAATATGTGGACGAGAAACTCTTGGAGCAATATGAGGCGGGGCTTTCCAAGTGGGCAAGGGCGAGGCGCAAACGGGCCGGCCTGGCCAATGTCCATTACATCCGGCATGACCGCTTCTTTGTGCTCATCGCATCGCGCGGGGAGCATCGCTTTTTTCAGGATGAGCCGAAGCACAAGGATGTCCGCCGCGACGCGATCCGCTTCGGCGGCTACAGCATCGGCTACCGGCGGGGCGTCGACCGACGGTGGCATCCCTCGGTGCGCATCCATCCGGAGACGTACCGAAGCCTAAAGGCACACCTGCTGAACATTGCCTGCCATCGATCGGTGGAGAACCTGATTGGTGAGTTTCGACACATCCGCTTCGAGGCGTACGCCCCCGTGCGGCGACAGTATCTGAACCTGCTGCGGGCGGTTAATCGGGTCAGGGTAGCGGCAGAATTCGAAGCGGTGCCCGTCTCGGCGCTCCAGCTTCGGCGCCGGGTCGTGCGGCCATTCCGTGAAGCTTGTTCGGGGTCAGGGCACGCCGAAGCTGGAAGCGAGATCGGCGACGGGCCAGGTAGCGGTGGCGATTCAATCGGTGCGCAGGAATCGGCGAAGACCGATGACCGGCTCAATACCGCAGGCCTTGCACCAATCGCAGAATTCAGCGATGTCCATACGGCGGATGCCGGTTTCACACTTGTAAACCCATGATTGCGGAAGACTTAGCCGTTTGCCGAGCGCGCGTTGCGTTAGCCCGGCTTCCACACGTAGTTCACGAATCAGATTAGGGACTGTGCGATAGCGTCGAGCGTGCTGGGGCTTTGTCGGCATGTCGACAGCATGATGGCGGCCGGACTTGAAACCCGTTTGGATTCAGGCAATAATATGACCGGTGGGCGATTGCGGGAGCGCTGTGCGAGGCTGCGTGATGCTCGGTTTCATTTGGATAGTCGGTGGGAGAGCTTTAGGCCCGGAATTTTGGGCTGGTCATCGCATACCTGGTTCCAGGCTTCATTACTGTCGTTGCCGTGGGTGGGATCGTGCCCACGATTCAGCCGTGGCTTGCCGTGCCGGAGGGACAGCCGACTGTGGGCGGGTTTCTCTTCGTTACTCTGGCATCCGTAGCCGCTGGAATGCTCGTCAGCTCCCTTCGGTGGATGCTTGTCGACACGGTGCATCATCGAACAGGAATCAAGCCGCCCAAGTGGGATTTCTCGATCCTGGAGGCGAATCTGGCGGCCTACAACATCCTCGTAGAGTTCCACTATCGGTATTACCAATTCAACGCCAACACATTCATCGCCGTAGGGCTCGGGTATCTCGTTCGCCTCGCCGGCGGGTGTCCGTGGTGCGGCGGATTCGGGTGGACGGACTTCGGATTTGTGATGGTCGAAGCGGTTCTTCTCGCGGCGTCGCGGGATGCGCTTCGAAAATATTATGAGCGGGTCTCGCAGGTCTTACGATCGGCGGAGTCCCGACGAAAAGGAGATAGCCATGACGAACGGCGGCGGACCAGAACACGGATGGGGAGTGGCGTCGGAGACGCAGGTACACGAAAAGAGGGACCAGGACGCGAAGCCGATCGAGGAGAAGAAGCCGGCCTCGCCTCCGAGCGCCACGACGGAGAAGAATAAGAGCGGGCCTTCGACAGGCGTCGTCCGTCCCTAATGGCGCCTCATTCAAGAGCACCAAAAAACTTGGAGAGTGAATCGGCTGGCAACCAAGTTTCGTCTTGGTCCCAGCCGTTTCGCTTCCGTTGCTGACTGGGAACCTGGTTGAATTTCGCTCGCCGCGAATCCAGTCAGACGCCTTCTGAGCGGCTCCGGCGGCGGCAATAACGAGTTTCTTGTCCTGCCGCAGTTGTTTCAGCCAGGAACGCTGCGGCTATTTCGGCGACGAATTCTTCCTTGCCGTAGTCAGGCGAACCGAACGGCTGCGGGTCGGAGTCGATGCCTCGGTCAAAAGGTAAGGTTTGCCAAGGTCTCAACCAAAAATTCGATTCGTGGGAGAAGGTGTGGGCAATCATTCGACCGGCTTACGCACCGCGAAAGGAACTATCGATAAATAGACAAAAGTGATTCAGCGATTCTTGTTGCGGACCTTGCGCCAGAAATCGGTGAGATTGTTGAATCCGAGAGTAATATCTGACGTGGAGAGATCCACCTCTCTGGCCATCGCGGCGAAGTCCTCTTGCCAACTATCCGGAGGAACCACGAGGTCGTGCGGGACCGCTTGTCGTTTCCTGGTGTCGAACGTCGCGTGAATGGCCCGCCGTAGCTCATCGTCGGGAGCGAGCCCTTTTTCGATGAGGAGCAGCATGTCCACGAGGTCCTTGGTTCTGGTGTTGGGCCGGTCGGTCCATGGATAAGTGTAGGCGTGGAGCTTTTCGGCGAACTGCTGTGCGCGGGGGATAGCGATAGCTTTCGCGGGAGCGATGCCCACGAAACTCAGGAAGTCGTCGCCCGCCAAGATCTCCGGATCGCCGATTACGGCGTCACCAAATCCCACATCGATATGGAACCGACCGTAGTTGCGGCCCGCGAGCAATGCTTCCACGGGGAAACGGGACCCGCCTTCAGGCGGTCCGGGAAGTTCTCCGCACGAGGCTCCGATACGAAACTCCAGAAAGTCTCCCAGATCCGCGTCGGCGGCATCTTGAAGTTCGTCGCGAATCGCATCGAGCCTTTGCATAAGGGCCGCATCACCCGCTTCCTTTACGGTCAGGTCGATGTCTGTCGTGGTTCTGGCCTTTGGACGGTAACGAAGTTCGAGGGCGTAGCCGCCTTTGAGAAGCCACGGCGGACTCGGCTTGGCGAAGAGCCGCGCAAGCAAGCGCTCGATGACAAACTTGAGGCGAAGGCTATTGACAGGAACGCCGCGGGCGTCGGCAGCCTTCTTGAGACGAGCTTCAAGCGCTTGTTTGAAAGCTGCGGGCGTGCCGAAGGATTTCGCCATGAAGGGATTATCGCTTCTTCCGAAGTGATCGCGACAGCCGCATTTCGGCGGGATGGCCGCGCATGGAGTCCAAGACCTTCGCCTTTCGGATCAGTCCGCGCTCCAGTGCCTCCGAGACAGCCTTATCGAGCTGCTCTTGAGGAACCGTGTCCGACGCGGCAACGTCGAGGAGGGTACGAAGGGGGGTGGTGACTTTGAATCCCTCATGTTCATTCCAATCATTCTTAGTCAGCGTAGATTTGTGAAGCACGCACCCCTTCGGGGGTCTCTTCCGGAAACTCTTCGGCACGGAGAGATGGGTCTTGGACGGGATGAGTTCACTGAGGCCGTGAAGGCCAAGGGCGGTTTCGTGCGAAACAACGGCTTGGGGCCTGTCATTCCGTCCGCGACTCCAGAGAGACAGACGTACCAGGTCGTCGTTTTCGGAGGGCGGGAGAGTGGAGATTCTGTATAGGCCGTGTCCGGCCCGTTCGAAGTTCCGAGCTTTGACATGGTAGACAAGTCGCCTACGGTCATATCCGATTTGGGCTGCTTGGTTCGTGGTGAAATATCCACCTTGCGAAGTAGCTACGGCATGGATGTCGCGTCGAAGGGCATTTGAGCTTTTTCTGGCCATACGCATGAATGTCCTCATTTTAAGGACATTTTAACAGTGCTCATCTGTCGCGTCAATAGTGCTTTCAAGCAGTCGAAGACTACTGCGAATCGCCCGTCAGATAGCGATCCGTTCCACCTCATCAAGCGTGATTTCGTCGCTCGTCCGATCGTAGAGCTTGGTCGTTCGCGGCGATTCGTGGGCCGCAATCGCCTGAGCTTTTTCGATTGTGCCGCCGTTTTCCAGGTACGCCGTGATCCCGGTGGCCCGAAACGTATGACAACAAGTAGTTTGGGGCAAGCCTGCGGCCTTGGCGCGGCGTTTTATCATGCGGAGAACGTCGAGGCGATGCAGGGGGCGTTCGCTGAAGCGTCGATGGCGGTCAACACTATGGAAGAGGGGGCTCTTCTTGTCCTGGCCGATGCCGGCGGCCTCAATGTAGGCGTCGAGGTACGCCTCGGCGTTGTGGTGGGCCGGCACCTCGTGACGCTTTCCGCCTTTTTCATGGAGCCGGACATGCCAGCGTTTGCCGCTCTGAAAGTAGTCCTCGACGCGCATGGCGACAACGGCGCCGACGCGGGCGAATGAATAAACCATCACACCAATGAGAGCACGGTCCCGGAGGCCAACGATTGTGGTGGTGTCGATGGAGTCGAGGAGTTTCCGGGCCTGGTCGGCGGTCAACACGGGCGTCTTGCCGCGCTTTACGACGTGCCTGGGGCCACGGACGGAACTGGCCGGATTGATCGGGACAACCTGTCCAACGACGAGCCAGTCGAAGAGCATGCGGATCGCCGCGAGATTCTGTTTGACTGACGGCGCCGCGAGCGACTTCTGAAGCTCCTCGATATACGCGGCCACGACGACCGGCTCAATGGTCTCAAGCTGAAGCCCACGGGCGTCGCACCAGTCGAAGAATTGAGATACCGCGCGGGCGTACGCGAGCCTCGTGTTTTTGTTCCTAATGTTCGCAGTGAAAAACTCGATGAAGCGGCGACCGGCACGCTCTCCAGCCTGAATGATGATGGACGGAAGCGACTCCAGCCCGATGCGGCCAAGCTGCTTCCGTGATGTGAGGGCGGTTTCGTCGGTCATGCTCCTTTGGATGATGAAGTCGGCGGGAAACGAGATTCGAACTCAAACGGTGTTATTCACAGGGGTCCCCTACCGGCCCGATCGGCGTATCATAACGTCCTTTATGTACGTCAGTTAGGGGAGTCTGTCCAGCCCAAAATCCGGCGTCGGATGACGTGACTTTTTGGACAGCTTGTGGCAGGAAAAACGGCTATGTACCTGTTGTTTGGGTTTGTCGTGGTCGCGCCGTTGGTCCAATACCCGAACGCGGCACTCTGGGCCGCAGGCGGATACGTCGCGCTTCTCGTCTTGCAGCGGCGACATTGAATCAAGGCGATGTTCGTTCGCAGTCACGTGACTGGGTCCAGGGATTCCCCAGATTGCTGTTCACGAAGCGGCCAGAGTGTCTTCAGCCCGTTAGCCTCGTTTCTGAATCACTGCACTATGATTGGCGACAACGGTATTGCGAACTTCCGCTGGCGCAAGGTGCCAGATTTTTGCAAGTCCAACGATCGCGAGACCTGTGTCCGGTGGTGTCGCTGCATTTCCATTGACTTTTACAAAAGGGCCATCGGTTTCAGTAATGACGCGGTTTCGTGGCATCGCCTGTATTAGCGCTATGCCGTTCTTAGACTGAAGCATAGCTGGATTTACTGAGAAGTAGCAGCCGGCATCCGCAGCCTGCTCCATTTGTCGTACGCTACCGCTGAACCAGTGCAGAATGCTTCTTCCATTGAACGTCGTTCCAAGCGTCGCAAGTACGTCGGGCACTGCACGTCGCGAGTGAATGGTTAACACTTTGTCGCCAAGGGAAGAACATCGTTCGACTATGGCAGAAAACACTTCTCGCTGTAATGCTCGAATATTCTGGTCACTGGTCGTGTAATCGAGCCCGATCTCGCCAACGTACTGGATACCCTCCAGTAGCGGGATGCATTGCGGCAACTCGTGGCGGTGTGAATGAACTAGTTCAGGATGCAGACCGACGGCGGGGTGAACGTATGCGCACTTGGACGTAATTTCTCGCGTGAAATGAAAGACCGATGGAGCATTTGTCACGGCGATAGTGTGTATCCTAAGTGCTTCGGCTTGACTCACGATCGCTTTGGGGTCAGGAAACAAGTCGATATGGCAATGGGCGTCAACGACCGCCAGTGCCCGGTCATCGTCACGCTTCAATGGCTTGCTCTCCCTATTCAAGTAACGCCCTCACCTCTTCCATCCCTCTGCGATATACGCCCGCAAACTCTGAAGCGTCCTCCGGTGGAATTGGCCCTGTGGCCAAAACGTCGAAGAGGAATCTACTGTCCCGAACGTGTCGAAGTCGTTCGAGTGCCATCTGAAAAGCACGAAAGTCGCTTCCTGTCTTCGTCTTTGGATCTGGTGGATTTTGCGTTACGTCAATAACGTATGCGCTTTGCGGTAGTTGGGCGGCGTGAAGCGAGGCGCGCCGGATAATACATGGCACACAATATCCGCAGTGTTGGCCCGGTGAGTGGCCTCGATAGCGTCCAGCTTCCGGATGGGAGCAGGACATAGAGTGAATCGCGGCGTCGCGTAAGGCATCTTGTGATGTACAGTTTCGTAACATCTCCCCTTTTGTTTGAAAACGATAGGGCGTGCGAATCGGAACGGCGAGATCTAATGTGGTCGCGAGTTGTCGAAAGAGCGCAAGAAAGTGCGGATGCGTCGTGCGAGTGCTTGAACTTCCCGTCCGTGACCTGGTGAGCGGCACATTCAACGATATGAGTCCGTTTTCGGAGACAACGAGAGGAACGCCGTTGCCGACAGTCTTGGCGATGGCGACTCCGAGCGAGAGAAACAGAATTGAGCGAGATCGCATGGTGGGCTCGCCGTCATCTGCGTCGGAACGTGGAGGCTGCACGTAGAACATGAACGGCATTGCGTTTGTCGTGAACCGCCGTTGCAGAACGTCGAAGACCGCCGTCTGGACGGCGTTCGCCATTCCGGCTCCATGATGGCCGACGAGTGCGACTCGTTGGCGACTCGCCAGCAAGTCAATTGCGCCAACCAGCGAATCGAGACCGCCGGAAAACAAACTCACTACGTCTATGTTTCTTGGTTGAACAGCTTGGACTTCGGGCGTCAAATGGAGAATTCGTTGACGAAACGAAACTTTCCAATCATCGCCGGTAAGAAAATGAAGCATCCGAGAAAGAATCGTGGTAACAGGTGTCCACATCGCCACGTCTGAAACAGGCAAGTGCAACATGAAGTCGCGAGACCAGCGGTCTGTGCCGTGTTTCCTGTTCACTCTCAGGTCGGCCGAATAGATAGCCATCGCAACATGAAGTAAGTCCGTAACGACCGGCGATGGTTCCTGACCGAGTTCTTGGCGAATGCGGTCTAGAACATTGTTGTTGACATACCGTCTGTTCGTTGCGTCCTCAAAAACAACGACAAGACGTGGGTCATGCTGGCCCATGGTCGGAAAGAAGGCGTCGCCGGTGCCGATGCGAACAATGACATGCCACGTCATGCTTCACCCCCGAAAAGCGAATATGCATCACGATAGATATTGTCCACGAATAGTTGCCCAGCTTGGCTCTGCCAATCGAGAGTCAGAACATCGACCCGGCTCATATCAAGCCGTACAGTTTCGCGGACGAATTCTCGCATTTCTCGTTCCAAGCGAACGGCTTCTGTTGCAGTGATGGCGTGCTCTTCGATCTTGATACCAAGATCGCCAAGCCAGCGGTTGTAAATATATGAACCGATGCAAGTCTCAATTGCAGCGGCAATGTCCTCCCGAGTCATATTCTCAAGGGCCGTTAGATCTCGTCCCTCATCCATGAACCGTTCAAATAGATTCTGGAGTGTTTCACTAATTGCATCTCGTGCGGCTGCTTCTTCCTTTGTCGCACCATCCGGTGCAAGAATGCCAGCGATCGCTGCAAGTACCTCATTTACGTCGCGGCCAACAACTGCTTGAAGACCCAAGCCTCGAAGGGTCGCTTGCAGCCCACGAGTCGCCGCGGAAGCGAGGAAGTTTCCCAGTAAGACAGTGGACCGGTTTCCTCCGCGGGACGCTCCTGCGGCTCTTCCAGATCCACCACCTGCTCGCGTGTAGGACTTCGCTGCACGTCGGAATCCTTGCCGCGTACCTGAGGAAACAGCTCGCGAAAAACTGCTCTTTGCACCGGACCAAGAACCGCGAGGAATGTTGGGTTGTGGAGCGATGGGATTGTTCGGCGGCGGCACTGCCCCTGCATCGGCCGGGTCCAACGGCCCTGTGACTGGCGCTTCAGGTAGGAGCGGGCCAGCATCGGATGGAACCAATGGCTGTTCAGGCACTTGAGGGACTTGAAGTGGTGGAGAAACAGCCCACGCCGGAAGCAGCGGTGTTACGTCAGCCGGACCTCCGTATGAACCTTGCGTTCCCATATCCGATCACCGACCCTGTTGTCGCTTCATGGCTGTTTCCGTTGCAGCTTTGAGTCTGCCTGTGGAACTTGCGGACCAGACAGCGAAGAGTTTGCCTATGGGCGACTCCGCTCCGCCGGTGTTAAGCGGCACAAGCTTTAGCGGGGTCGCTACTGGAATCCGATCATGCGGAAAACTCGCGAGGAGTGCGGCTAGTTGACCAGCGATTTCGGGTCGCGATTTTGTCCAGTCAATTATTCTCGGGAATACCGCGTTGTCGTCATTGAAGTCGTCTTCCATCCGAACTCGTTCTGCGAGACCCTCGAAGACTGCGCTCGCATCAGCGGGCGAAAGACTTGCGGCCCGCTTGAGACCATTACGCCTCTCGGCATCGCTGTCGCTCATCAGCATTCTGAATGCCTCTTGGGCCGCGGGACTCATACGTTGGATGGCGATTCCGATTACGCCAAGAGAATCACGAGAGAAATAGAAGTACGGCCGTAGGTCCTCATCTGCCAAAGCGGGTTCCATCGCAATCCATTTTGTCACCCAGGAGTCAAGCAGCCATAGCGGCAGATCTTCGACCACGTCCACCTTTTCTACTGCATCATCGTCGGACTTCGCTCCTTTTGCCGAAGTGCTCTTCACAGTTGGTGGCGGCGCCTTAGCCTCTCCTGCCGGCAGACGGTGTTGCTTCTCGGCACGTGCGATCGCTGATGGTTTGCCTTCTTCCTCCGCCTGAACGGCGGCAAGTTGGCGAAATGACTCGTTCCTGTAGTACTCAAGCAGCATTAGCTTCGCGAGAATCCGGGGCTGGAGGGTCTTCACACCACGTGAGTCTGCCATAGCGAGTCGGATGCTCAACATGTTTAGAAATCGTTTGCATTGACGCGGATTACCTAGCGTTTCGCTGGCGAGGATCGGAGCGATTCGTTCTGCAAGAGACAAGTCCGCCTGATACTTCTCGGGGATGGTGGTAAAGACCTTGGCGGCAACGTCTTGATTGAATCTCAGTCCGTGCAGCGATGTGGGATCACACTTGATCGCCCCATCTCTCAGTGACTCAAGGTCTTTTGCTTCAAGATCCGCACGTTCCGCAAAGAGCAAGCTTATGTATCGCTCGGTTTCCACTCGCCCCAACGGGGGTACTCGGATTGGAAACTGAATTAGCTTTTCTAGATAATCTCGCCCGACTTCCGATCGTTCGCCGGGCAATTCGGGGAATCGTTGACGCACAGCGTATTGCACAAGCCGCTCATCTGCTCCCACGATGAATGCCGTGTGCTCGACAAAGAGAAACAGTTTGATTGCCTCAAGTGTCGCGATGATTGTGTCCGGCAGGCACCGGTCGAGATCATCTATAACGACTATAAGCCGCTTATGTTTTGTTTTTCCGAGAAGTTTGGCAAAATCCTCGCGAAATTCGCGTATCGATCGCCGCTCTTCGTGATCGGGACTCTCCTTCAGGTACTTGGTCAGATCTTCTTCCTTAAGCTCATCTCCTTTTTTCAAGAGGTCTTTGCCAATTGCGGCGATATCACCACCGGCTATGAGGGCAAGGCCAGCCGGCCCGCCCGCGGCAAGCCCGATCCCTGCCTTAGCTGCCGCTCCCACCACTCTCCACCAATTGACGCGCCTTAACAGTTTTACGGCAAGGGCCTTTGCATCTGCGGTAAGAGTCTTGTCTTCAGCAAGGGCGTCGAGAATATTTCCCATTAAGGCGGCTTTTGCGTCGCCGTAGTCCTCAAAGAGCCACCCGTTGAATGAGAGTACAAGGTTGTTGTCGTCTTTCTTAAGGACACTTGTAGCAATTTGCAAAAGGCTCGACTTACCGCTTCCCCAATCCCCAAAAACTCCGATGGTGGCCGGCAGGAGACTGTCGTTGCAGGCGATAGAGTTTACACCGGCGACGAGGTGCTGAAATCCCAAAAGATCAACTGCTGTTTCATTATCTGACCACATTGAAAGTCCTCATCATCCGAATTGGATACCACACTGTGCTACTGCCGTCTAAGGCCGTCGTCGTCGGGTCCTCACCCGCGGCCGGGACCCGCGCGATGGCCGGCTCGACGGGCTGCCTTCCGCGTTCCGTTCCTCCCCTCACCTGCCGGTAAGGCTCCGAGTCAGAGGGTTCCTCATTCTACCGCCGAAGCACCTGGGTGGCGGACGTGACGGACAGGGATGTCCGGCGCGGCCGTTACGTTGTCAAAGGCGTGGCAGCATCAGAAACTGAAATCCGCGCGGACGCAAGCAGGTGTCGGCCGCAAGCATCCGATAAGGGGGCTCACGGCTGAAGCATCCCAATCTCGACCATCGTCGGCCCCAATTTTATCAAGAGCGACAGCGCTTTCTTGACCATTTCGATGTCGTCCGGCGAGAGCCCGTTAGAGATTTGAGAAACCGACCGCCGTGGCCGAACCTTGTCGCCCTTCCAGGTGGCGACAATGTTCAATTATGGTGATAGCAGTTTTTCCTCAACCAGCGTCGGACCAAGCTCAATCAAAAGTTGTTGAACTTTCTTGGTCCGCTCAATTTCTTCTGGGCTCAATTGCTCGAAGTTTCGACCAGACATTTTCCAACGTGGGCGAACCTTGTCCCCTTTCCACGTTACCACCCCGAGGAGTTGACAAAGACCGTGGCGGTCGGGATTCAGTGCGCCAGAAGAAACAAGCTTCGAATACGAAATGGGCAATTTGTTATATTGTTGTTCGACGGACCCCGGTTGCGTGTAGCCCTCCGCCAGAAATGGCGCAAGGAGTTGCTTGACTTCCGCAGCATGACAACGCTGCTTCTTTTTTTCGTGGTCGGCGGCGTTAAGGACGTCTTGCTTCTCGATCTCAGCGCGGACATCCTCTGCCTGACGTTTGGCCGAGGCGATTTTCAATTCGCGGCGCAGCTGCGCAATCTCGTCCGCATGTATTCTATTGGCTTCAGCGAGCAGGCGTTGGGACTCGGCGTCGCGTCGCTTGATCTCAGCCTCGAACTCGGCTCGCAGCGCGGCCAATTCGGCGCGCCTCGCTTCGCGTATTTGATTGGCCTCTTCATTCCCGCGCTCTAGGCCGGCAGCGCGGGCGGCATCAAAGATTGTCTTCTCGGACTCCGACTTGGCCGCCGCCTCCCCTCTGATGAGGGCCTGCGCCCACGACTCAACCTGGTGTGCCTCCTCCTGACGGATCTTCTGTTCAAGAGTCACTGCCTTGACGGGGTCTAACTCCTTTGGAGCCCGAAAGAGGATGGCCGCCAGCCGCGATTCCTGTCGTTCAAGTTGGTCCAGTCGGCTCTTCGCCCAAGTACTATTCTCGTCCATTTCCTGACGAAGCCTTGGGCTAGGAACCCATCCGACGTTCAACCTTTTCAATTCGGCCTGAAGTCCATCGAGAATCGAATCCATGTTTTTCCTTCGACTTTGGATCTCACGAATAGAAGCGATCGGCTGGTCCCTCAGATCGAGGTAGGCGTGATACGAAATATCGTCCTGCGCCAGTCGCTTGCCGTCGTCATCCGTGAGCAGCGCTTGAAGGCGATCGCGCAATGCGGTAGACTTCGTCTCCAGCCGTGCCAGTAACTCGCAGGTCTCCTTTATGGATGCCGAAAAGTCCTCGACCTCCTGTCGAGTTTGGGCGTCTGCAATCTCTTTGTACCTGCGCTCACGTTCGGCCTTGCGGGCTTCGACTTCGGACTTGTCGATTGCATCGGTGCTTTGAGCCGATGTCGGTCGTGCAAACGCGAACAGGAGGCCGCAGGCCGCTAGCAAGGCGACCGGCGCGCGCTGAATGTAGGTGATGCGGTTCAACATCTAGGGCGAACTCCTTTCTTTTTTGTCGCCGGCCAGTCTGAACTCCTCGGCGGCGAGCATGACTTCAATGTGCTCAAGGTTGAGGGGCTGAGACTGCATGATCTGTTCCCTCCCCTGCCCCCACTCGATGATTTTTCTGAGCTTGTCTTCATCTTCGGCGCGGAAGGTCCCCGATGCCACAGCTTGACCGATGGCCTCGACGACCTGGCGACGTGAATCGATTTCGGGAGATGGGATTCGCGAAGCGATCAGGTCGGCCCATGCTTCTCGCACGGACTGCTCGCGAATGAGCGCCAAGTCCAAGGCGCGGGGCTTTTGCACGCCGCTGGTGTCAGCCAACTCCCACTCAAGCCCGACAACCTGCTTGAAATCACTTCGAAGGCGAGCCGTCCTATCGTCCAGCGACTTGAATATCTTCGAGGCCTCCTGATGCTTGGCGAGAATCGACTGTTCAAGGGCGCGGCGCCGGGCCTGCTCAATGGCGAGAGGACTCGGGCCAACGGCGACGGCGGCGAAGCGGCTGTTGTCTCGCCCCTTAATGGCCCATTCCACGCCGCCGATGATGGCCACGATGAGGATGGCGTAAAGGAAGGCAAAGCCCGCCTTCTGAAGGGGTGTCGCCCTCCGAAACACCTGAAACGTCACAAATCGTCTCAGGGGTGATGAATCATCCCGGATGACGATGGGCCGTTCGACCGTCCCCTGGTGCCACTTCGGCTCGGGCTGATCCGGCCGTCGAAAACGAAACGTGTTCTCTCGGTACGGATGGCGATAGGCTACGATTTCGGTGTGATCACACAACTGCCCGAGGCTTCGATGTTTTTCACGAGGAAAGATGAGTACCAGGTCGTGTTCGCAGGCCTCCAGCAGCTCACGATAACAGGCGCGATTGTTTGCATTGGCCAGAAACCCGTGAGCATCTCGCACATCGCAAGGAATTCGGTCCAGGTCGCCATTGCAGCGGGCGAACCAGCCGTCAAAGGCCTCCTTCACCTCCTGGTCGGAGGCTTCCGGCGTGACACCCAACCTCTCGAAGAGTGTTTGGTACATAACCGTCCGTGTTCACGAAGCTTGGAACGCCTCGGCAACCCCTAGAGCGGCCCCGGCCGTCGGCTGTGGCTCCGCCTAATGTTTTACCGCCAGATTTTTTTGCGGCAAGTCCCCACTCCGGGTGGCGTGGTGGATATAATCAGGGCAGAGTTTTTTCTAGCCGTTCCTCAGGGCTCTAAAAAATGCTGAGGATTTGCGATGTTGGGGTGCGTGCGATGCGTTCGCCGCTCGAACACGCGACGATCCTGATGCCCGCTCGGATCGAAAAATCCGCGGGTTGCTTTTTGGCGGGGTCCATCACCGGGCTTCCAATTATGGTGCGGTAATTCCACCGTACCAAAACAGGAGGTACCATATGGACCAAGAAGAAAAAATCGCGGAACGAAAGTCCCGCATTTTCCACCAAAGAGCAGGCAAGACGCCGGAATGGCGATCGGTCGGTAGCGTCACGATCATTTCGCCGGACCTGGACAGACCCTTATTCCTGGAAGAGACGGGTTACACCATCTTCTTTCACGAATCGGGCGAGAAACTTCGAGAGGCAATCATTGTCCTCGAACGATCGAACGTCTGGAAAGGTCGATTCTGGGCCGTCGTCGCCACGGTAATAGTGCTCGCACTTGTGCGCGCAGTCTATTACCTTTCACACATGTTCTGACGCTAGAGAGGTCGCCTAAAAAACGGCCTCTCACTTTTTTTACGGCAGCGAAGCCAGGCCTAGTAAAAGCCCCAGGCCTCCCCCGAAGATCATGAGTTGAATCCGGGCACTCCACGGAAGTTCCGGGCTGAAGGGCTCCCCGAACAAGGTGCGCCAAACGGCGCGAATTGTTTTTTTGGTTTCCATCGCTCGACGATAGCACGTTCCGGCCCGCCCCAGCAAGTACCGACTTGACACCTGTTAGCAAGATCGCTAACATTGTTTGGAATTACTTTTAGCGTGCCCTCTAAAGCGGTCCAGACCACCAAAAAACATGGAACCGCTGGAGCCCCCACCCGGAACGATTGGACAACACCGGGCCGCACGCAGAAATTGACAACGGGTCCTGTTTGGGACCCGTTGTCTTTTACGGCGTCGGAGGGTCGGCGGAGGGGCCGAACAGGATTGCCCGCTTGAGTCGACGAACCTCACCCGGAGTGAGGCTGCCCCGCCGCCCGGACAGGTCCAAACCGATGCTCGCCCCGGCCGCAATGACGTCCGCTACCGAAATGTGATAGTGCCGTGCGAAACGGAGCAAGTCCATGGACTCTTCGAGCATTTCAGGGGCGAGCCGCTCGGCCAAGTCCCTGATCCTCGCCTCCAGGCCGCGCTGGTCCGCCTCGTTGGCCCCCGCGAAGCCGGATGAACGGCCCGGTGTACCGGCGGACAGAGATTTCTTCGAGCCGGGCGAAGAGCGGGACTTCGTTCGCCCGGCGGTGGCCTTCGGGATGCTGGGGCGCGCCTCTTCGTAATACCACTCCGGGTCGGAGAGGGTCCGGGTCGGCCAGGACTCCGACGTCATTTCCGCGGCCATCTCTTCCGTGAAAGGATAGAGCCCCTGGACGAGGAGCGGTATTCCTCCCGTCGGCGTGAGGCATCGGCCGCCGGTCCCCTTGATGTGCATGAGGGAAAGCAGATTGGTGTCGTTGACCGCGGCGATCATCTCCGGCGTCAACCCGGGGATCTTCTCTTCCTCCCACGATTTCGTCTCGGTCTTTCCGCGGGACTCGTTCGTCCCCGTCGACGTTCCCGTCGAATTGCTGGAGGAATCGCTGATCGAGCGGGTGTCGGGGCCGCCGAGGATTGCCATGGTCGAAGAGGTCGATACCCCGCCCGACGATCCCTGCGAGGTGGAGAACGAAGATGACTTCCCCGTTGATTCTGATTCCCCGGTCGATCCGCCATGTTTGTACTCGACGGTGCGGCCGGCGATGGTCTGAAACAGTTCGATGACCCGCGGGTCCTCCAGGGTAAGGCACTGCTTGAAGCTGCAATTCTCGAAGAGCGTCCCGTACAGGTCGGCATCGCGGGTCTTCAGCGAACTCGAAGACTGATGGGCGAGGACAAAACCCACGCCGGCGCCGCGGGCATCTTCGAGCATCTCGACGATATTGCGGGCCGCCAGCCGGTGAAACTCATCGATGGCCACGAAGCACTGCGTCGCCACGCCGCGCTTCTGGCGCTGGGCCGCGGCCTCCAGCAAACAGAAGAGGAGCATCTTGCCCACGTCGCCGGAAAGGAGGGGCTGCTCGCGGGAGTCCAGATGGCAGTAGATCACCTGCTGCCCATCAAAGAATCGGTCGAAGTCGATGATTTCATCCACTCCCAAGGGTTCGCCATTGGTGTGGAGGTTCTTGGCATAACCGAAGGCCGAGAGGGCGCTGTAGAGCCCACGGGCATCCTTGTTTCCGGATTTGCCCTGGGTGGCGTGGCGGATGAAGGCGATCATCTCATCCATCGTGGTCGGCCGGGCGTGGTAGAGGATCTCCTGAAGTTGACTTCGCTGCTCCTTGGTGAAGAAATCAGACCCGTAGCCTTCCGGGTAAATCATGGACAGGGCCTTCAGGAAGAACTCCGTCCGCTTGAGCGGGTAGGTAACGTGACGGAGGCAATAGAACGGATCGAAGCGGAGGCTCTCGTACTCCGGGTCCACGGAGAAGAATCTCAACTCCTGGCCGCGCTCGTCGGCGATCTGCCGCGCCAGGGAGCGCAGGTATCGGTCGCCGGTCTGCTTGAGGTCCATGATGAAGATCGGCGGCCTCGGATGAGTCCGGTTCTTGGAATCCGTGTACTCCTCGGCGAGCTGGAGGAGGATCTGGGCCATCGCGTGCGTGGTCTTCCCCGATCCCGAGCCGCCGAGCACATAGGAGTGGTTCTTGAAGACGAAGCGCGGGACCAGGATCGGCTCGTAGCTGGGGTGACGGAGTCCGACGAAGATCTCCTCGCGGAACTTCGCCGAGGAGCGCCTGAGGATGTCGAGGTATCGTCGAAACTCGCAGGGCGGCTCGCCAGGGAAGATGTCACTCATCCTCCGGTGTTGGAGGATGTCCCAGGCCCGGTCACCGATTCGCCGCCACATGCCTTCCACATCGAAGCGGGCCAGTTGAATATCCAACGGACGATTCCAAACGAGGGCCGGCCCATGGGCATCAAGCGTGGCCGGCAGGTTGGACTGGGGCTGTTCGGCCAGATATTTCTCAAAGGCCGAAAGGTCGAGGGTTTTGGGTTTCCTAGGCCAGGGCATGAAGCGACTCCTCCAGGTTGCTGAAACCGGGCACGCATTGGACGCGGATGGGGGCGACTTCGCGAAGTAAGATCCGGTCGTCAAAGGTGGCGCGGTCGATCGCAGTCTTGATCTTGTCCTGCCTTTCGTTCGAGTCCACGAGGATGGCGTGGTAGTACACGCGATTGGCCAGCCACGGCAAGAGGCCCGGGACCTGGATGACCTCGGCGATGTGCTGGCGGGTGGCGGCGACCACGTCACTGGGCTTCGTGCCATCGCCGGGAACATACACGTGGTAGACCCGCTTCGCCCGGCTACTCCGCTCCAGGCAGTGGTAACGTCCGCCGGGCGGACGGTCCTCAAAGAGCGACGCGAGTTCCTTATCCTCCAAGCGTATGCGGGGACGGCCAAGCAGAAGACAGAAGCTGAAAATGGCCAGGTGGGTCGGCAGGGCCGCCGAGCCCAGGGTATCGGCTCGTCGTTTCATCCCCAACGCATCGGCGGCCTTGGGTTGCAATTGATAGGCGCTGCGATTGCCCTTGCAAAACTTGCGGGCAACGATGACGCCGTCGCTGCGCAGATCGTCGAGTTCCTTTTGCGGGTCCGCCCCCTCGTAGAAGAGACAGGAAAGGACCTCCTGGAAGGTGAAGCGGTATCGAGCAATGTGCCCGACCACCTGCCGCTGGCGTTCGCTCAGCTTACCAAAGTTCATAGGGCCACTCGTGCTCAACGCAGAATTCGTGAAAGTCGCGTAGTTTTGCGGCGCCATACACGCCGCCTAACTCAATGACGCGGCGCCGCCCGTCTTCTTCGACAATGGCGTCCGGGAGCCGGTCATCGTCGCCGAATCCCTCCTGCCGCAATGAGGCCTCGGAGATCCACCTCCCGCCGGCGCGGGCGGCGCGAACCCGCCACGACAAGTATAACCGCGCGAGCGTCAGGTCATGGCTGACCTCGCTGCGCCGCGGCAGTCGGCCCCCGGAGCCGCCCATCCAGTTCCCGGCCGCTCGCGACGCAATGACGATGTGCGTAGGGACCGCCGGCGCCTTCCAGCGAACCTCCAAGGTGTAGGCCAGGCGGTCGAAGTCGGGCGGCGCTGTGTCAGGTGTCCAGGTGACGAGGGGATGGTGGAGCAGCAGCTCCGGTCGGGCCGGCATCGAATGCCGGTCAATCAGTCCGGCCGCCGCCAGGGCCGTCAGCCGGCGCGCCGCGTACCGGGCGGGCTCGGCGGTCCGGCCAAACCAAGTGTGGGCGATCTGGCCGATCGACATCACCCGCACGCGCAGCGTCAGGGCATCGAGGATGTCCCGGTCTCGCGGAGTCAAGTTGGCTCGATTGAGGGCCATCGTCGGAACCATCCCCCGTCGTCTTGAATGGTACGGGAATTGCGCATAACGGGGTTTGCAAATGACGGTCTTAGTTCAAGTTAACAATTTGGCAGAGGCTTTTTCGAGGGCGGGACCTAGGACCGGGCAATCGGAGACTGAAAAAGTCAGAAGTGACGGGACCAGACCGGCGGTCTCAACAGGTTTGATGAAGCGGCTGGCTCACGGACAGGTCGCCGACCTGGCTTCGGGCTACGTCGAGGCGGTACCCATCCCCGCCGCCCGACCGTCTCAACGTCTGGAACCTCCTACCTATCGCGCTGCGGCCCTCGGAGCCAGCGGTTGAGCGTGAGGACAGACGCGAAGATGTGCCCGTCCTGTTCCGACTTCGTCAGGGTCTGGTAGTCCTCGGCCTCGTCGTCGTACAGATACTCGATGACGGCCCGCAGGGCCTCCCGGATAGGGGGCGGAAGGCGGTAAGGTGAGTCTTCGCCGGCACAGCGTCCCTCCCCGTCCCATTCGGTGACCGACACGATGTCCAGGAAGTCTTCCGGCGGCCTCCAGGTCTCAATGTCGCTGGCCTTCAGCGTACACGCAACGACATGGGCATGGCCTTTGTTTTCCGCCTCGATGGTGGTCCTTCCCCATTGCGAAAAGGCTCTTCTTAGCTCGACTTCGTATTTCATGGTTTGGATCCTATTTGAAAAGCCGCCCCTGAATCTGAGGCGGCGGGTTCATGTCAGTAGTCGTCCGGCAGCAAGATGGTCGTCGCCGAGCGGTCGGCCTCGGTGATGATCCAGAACTTCCGGTCATGGCGGTCCCGATAGACCGACAGAAGCCTGAAGCCTTGGTCGAGCGAAAGCTCGTTCTCCGCCCAATCCTCCTGGCTCAACTCGCCCCAGTCGCCGCCGGCGTGCCGCTGCAACGCAGCATGCACATCCTCGGGTTGCAGGATGTTCAGAGCCGAAGGCGTGATGACGGTCCTTCCCAGTTCGAACCTAACGGCCATCGCTGTCGGCCTCCCCGACCAGTTTCGAATCATCCTCATAGACTGGGTCGACAATCTGGAAGCCGCTCAGCCATCGCTCAGTGGCTTCCCACTCTTCGGGGGTTTCGCTCCGCCATCCCCTGAAGAGGTTCTCACCAATCCACCACCGCACGCGGTGCTCTGGACACACCAGCCAATGGGCTCGGCCGACGTTGTGTGGTCCCTCGCTGTATCCGCAATGTGGACATCCCCCGAAATGACCTTGGAAGGCACCGCTACTTAGCTCTACCAAAGCGGCGTCATCAATCGTGTTGTCTTTGCTTTTCATAAGCTCCAGCCCTCCCCGCGGACTTGGGGCTCTGTAACACCGTCGTCATCGGCGGCGGCGATGCCGACGAGGTGGCAGCGGACCACTTCCAGGGCGTCGCCCAGCAAATCGTCACGCACCAGGAGGTCGAAGTATTCGGCACGCCGGACGCGTTCCAGAACGACGTACAGGGCCGAGCGAAGGTCTTCGGGAAGGAATGTGGGTTTCAATTCACCGTTCATGTTGTTCATCTCCAATCGAGCCGGCACTACCCCGAGCGCGCCGGCACGTTGTCCGCGGGTCATCGCCAGCCAAAACCAGCTTTTCCCGTCGGGGTCGGTTTTTTTCGGTCACTGTTCTTGCCGGAAAAAACCGGCCCCAGGGAAAAGCGAAAACTAGGGATCGAGCTACTGCTCGATTCCGCTTGGATGAACGCGGGGCGAGTCGAAGGTGGAGGGCAGCGGCATCATGGCAAGGACCGTGACCGCGGAGCGGCCCGCGAAGCGGGCGGCCGAAGGCCGGCGCGGCCCTTGCGATGCCGCAACCGGAGCCGAGACGATCCCCGGCGAAAACAGAGTCCCGCTTAGCGGGGCGATTTGATTGTGCATACGGGTCGTGAAAGTAGGCAGGTGGTGCCCGGACCTCACATGAAACCTGTTCGAGTTGTCCTTGTTGAAAAAAACCCTTCGAGACGTTGGCGATTCAGGAGGCCTTCTTCGCCGCCGCCTGCTCGTGAACCCACGAGTGAGCGTCGTTGAGGGCCTTGGCGAGTATGGGGAGATCCTCGGCATGAAAGCCGGAGGTCTCCTTCCACTCTTCGCCATCCTTGTATAACCGCGAGACCGTCACATTGTGCATCGAACCGTTCTGGGTCTCGTTCTCCCAGACCAGGACCTTGACGCTTCCGTAACGGATCTCCCGCACCGGGCGATTCTTCTCGTTCTTCGGCATAACGCACCATCCTTTCCGGAGGTCGGACAATCCACCTGTGAAGATGGTTATGGTGTGGGGGCGTGTTCGTGTGACGTAGCGGGGATGGAGCTCTCGGCGGGGAAGGAGCGGCCGATCGCCGCGTCGAGTAAGGTCCGGATGATCGCCGCGGAATAGTTCGAGCGGGCCTTGACCCGCAGGAGCCGCACCCCGGCGACTTCGAGAGCCTCGTTCAGGAACAGGTCACGCCGGCGGCGATGTTCGGCCTCGTGGGAGCGGTCATCCAACTCGATGGCCAATACGATCCGGGTACTCGCCGGCTCGCAGAGCACAAAGTCCAGGTGTTTCTGGGAGATGGCGCCGCCGTGCCCCCGCCGCCAATCGGCATCGGTACAGGTAAGCACATCGGCGACCCGAACCTTGCACATGATGAGATACTGTCCGCCCACGGCCTCCTGCAGCGGTCCATGAAACGCCGCCTCCCCTCTCGACAGCAACGTCTCCCGGCTGGTATACGGCATGGATCTGCGCTGTCGCCGACTGCTGAAGTTCCATATTCTTCGCCCCCGCGCGCGTCGGAATCGGCGGAGCCGAGGGAACCTGCTGGCACGACGGATGAATCTGCCCATCCTCAACGTGTAGCACGCGATGCGCTGCTACTCAAATCCTTCATGCTCGCCTGCCGTATTCGGCCGTCGTCGTCGGGGCTCACCAGAGGGGCCCCCGACGAGGGCGGACGATGGAGGCAGGCCGGTGAAGACCTGACCCACTCCCCTGCCCTCACCTACCCTGCCGGATCGGTGCAGAGTCGGGGGCTCATGCATTGGACAAGCTGGTAGATCGGCGGCAACGCACCAGCAATGATTTGGGTAGCGCGGCTTCAGATTTCATCGACATCAAGGTTGGAGACGGAGACTCTTACGGATCGAGTGGCGCTCCTTCGACGTAAAGCCTTTCCGTCGAGCCGAGCACAAACGCCTTACAGTTGACCAAGTATTGGCCGGAAGGCAGCGAGATGAAAAACTCCTCTTTCACTCCCGGGCCATATAGTACAGGTCAATGGTGTCGGCACTACTGCGCAGACACTGGGCCTTGAACGGGAACTTCGCCTCGATGTCCTTGGCGGCTTCTTGAAGACGCCACAACACACCTTCGAGCTTGTCATTTGTTTCCTTGGAGAGTCGCATCGCCGGATGATGCCAAGAAAATGGTCACGGCGCAAGCGCTCGCTGGAGCCACGCGACGCGGCCAAGGCCATAGCGGATGTGGTTGTGCTTCAACGCAAGTGCCGTCGCCACGGCTATCTCGTCGCCGGTGTGGGCGATCTCGCGGTCGTACCGCGAGAGTGCCTCTGCGCCCCGCTCGACGATTTCCTGATAGCGTCGTTTATCGTGGGCCACGCGCTGGCTTTCCTGCTCCAGCAGCGTACGGAGTTTTTCCTTCCGCTTGACGTGGTTCTTGGGCAGTTCCCGCTCGATGAACTTCCCCACGTCGATGTCCGGCTCGATCGCATCGACGGGGACCGGGGCGGCGGCGTCGCCTTCGGCCAGATAGTGCCAGGGATGACTGGGGTCGTAACGGTCATTCGGTTCAATAGTGCAATCGGCGACGGTCTTTCGCGCCCAACTATCGAGCGCCGCTGTCGCCTCTGGACCGAAGCCTTTCGCGTAGGCGTCAAGTGCCGCTGCGTAGGCGGAGCGAAGCCTCGGCTCCTCCTGGTCAAGAAACTCGCGAAGCTTCACCTCGGCTTCGGGCTTTCGCGGCAGCTTGCCGGTCCGTGGGTCTTCACCTGTTCGCCGCGCATCCTCGACGGCCTGAATGTCGGCGAGGATGGCGACCATCTCGCGGCCATGTTCCTCGGTCATGCCGCGAATTTCTTCATCATCGGGTTCCATCGAACCGTCGGTGGTGGCGCCAAAGACTCCCTGGGTGACGGCCTCTGGCAAGGGCCTCGCGAGCGGAACATCCGACCATTCGGGTGCTCGAAGTGTTTCGAGGTTGGCTTGGAGGTCCGGCTTCACCGGCTGCGGCCCTGGCGATGCGCGCGGCGAAGACACCGGGGCGTCGGGTGATTCCTGCGCCCACTCAAAAAGTTGCTGCGTGTGACGGGTCATAACAACTATGCCATGTTATGCGGAGTTGTGCGGAGGTTGTGACACGTGTGGAGCGCGGCATGAATCAGCGCCCCGCGGCAGCGGCATTCACAAGTCAAGCGGGAGATTCGTCTGAATCCTCACCAAAGCAAGCTGGGGCGTGAAGTACTTCAGTCCCGGTCCAGAATCCAGCATTGGCCGACTTGAATCTGAATAGTCATGGATCGCAATTACCTGATGTCGCTAGACGCGTTTCATCTCGCACAATTGGAATCGTTGCGTGGCAACGTCAGAATCGGTGGGGAATTGATTAGTGAAGCTATTTGCGTGTGTCGCGCCGAAACCCTCAGTGTCGATCCTTGGTGGATGTGCTACTTACTTGCAACGCAAGCATATCTTTCACGAGACCAACGAACTCTGCATCATTTGTTGCCACATACTGGATTCAACTATCCAGTTGTTCTGCGCCTATTTCAGGGCTTATCGGTCAATCTGTCGGCCAGCTACCACCGAGACTACCTTGGTGATGATCTGTCAGTATCGAGGCGAAGCGCCGCGCAAGCGGCACCCCTGTCTTTAGCTCCATCCACAGCCACTGTCCGTTCGGGTTACATTCAAAGAATACCCAATGGCCGTCGCTTGTGATGCCAAAATCAAAGGAACCACTCGATAAACGCATCGTTCGAAGGTAATCCATTCCCTTCGACAATACATCTGCTGGTAGCTGACATTCGACATGTGGGTGAGTCATAGTGGTGGGACGCCAATCAACTTCGCCAGACGGGAGAGTGGAGCTGTCAATTTCGCATGCAAAATACGTTCCATCAGGAAACACGATTGCGCGCACGTCTCGGGATTTTTGGATGCAGGTCTCGACAAAAAGCATTGCGGTTTTTTCTTGCTGGGCAAGCGATTCTAAGAGAGTACTCGACTCAATCGCAGTCGTGTAGAATGTAAATGCGTCCTTTGTACCCTCTCGCACTGCGCTTAGGTAAAGTGGCTTAACGACGCATCGCTCTTGCGAGCGACAGAATTCCATGATTTGCGCCCGGTCATTGCCTATGTAGTAGTCGGGGCACTTAAAGCCGACCTTCTGGGCAACCTGAAGTTGAAGGAGTTTGTTCTCGGCAACCCGAAGGTGACGGGGATGACCAAAAGGAAAGCAACGATCCGGAAGAGATTCCATTAGCCAGCGCGTAGCCCAATATGCCTCGACAAAGTCAGCCTGAGATAGGTCTGCGTGAGAATTGGGGGTAGGCAGCTTCCCAGTACGGCGCCACCAGATCGTACGGGCATCATGGGCAGAGACGAGTTTGCCCGACTTTCGATCGGTGAGTGTCCAAGTGGCAGGCGCAACCACGAGGCGCAGTTCATCGAGAACGCGCTCCAGGTCAAGCCACACGGTATCTGAAAAGCCGCTTTCTCGAATGGCCTTCTCTACCAGTACGGCATGGGGGTCGTCATGGTACGAGACCACGATGATCATTATTAGGCCGAGAAGTTCACTTGTCCTTATCGTCGGCGTCGTTGTCGGAACCAAATGTTGTTGACGCCGAAAAGGTGGAGGAGGTCATCGTCTCGTGAACATGTACATGCCAGAGATAATCTTCATAGGAAAGATCCGCCAAGTCGGGGGATTGTGGGGGATCTGAATTCAAACGGTCTTCGGGGATCCTGCGGCCAGCCAGCTTCACGAGAACCGACATGATGGTGCTCCTATTTCAAGACTCGCCTTACGACCGACATGCACTATTGTAACCACGCCCTGGGCTCGATTCAAGGTGGTGGAAGACAGGCTGGAGCATCCAGACAAGAGTTTTTGAGTGTGATGAGTTTTGAGAACTGCCCTGTTCTGTGGGGGTCTTGACGCGGGTGGATTACGGCATGGCGGGCAACCATGCCGCATGGGAGGCGACGCCTCATGGCTCCCCACTGATGGCCTCGATGATGGCAGTGGCGGTCTTCTGGATGTGGTCGAGCGATTCGGTGAGCGTCTCCTTGTCGCCATTGTAGAGCTTGATGTAATCGGCAGCAGCGCCGTTGGTGTCGAGGCCGATGGCCTGAGAGACGACGTACGCGACGGCCTCGGCTTCGGTTTCGCGGATGGTCTTGGTGGTTTCCTTGCGTCGCTCAGTGCGATGCAGCATCTCGTGGGCGAGTTCATGCACCAGCACAGAGAACTCCTCGGCCGGGCTGAGCGTGGTGCGAACTACGATGGTTCCGCCTTTGGAGACACCGTCGGCAGAACCGATGTCGTCGGAGTATTCGAGGGCGATGGAACTCTTGGCGATGAAGTCCCTGAGCCGCTCGGTATGACCGTTGGGATTGCCGCCGACGCGGTGGAGCTCGGGCAGCGGCTGGCCGTCGGTCTGGCTGACATCGAAGACGTACACGGCCTTGAACCGCAAGAGCTTTTCGGCGGCCTCGTCCGTGGCCGGCTCGCCCTTTGCCTCGTCGGCTTTGTTCCGGAGCAGCATCGGCGCGATGATGACAATACCCTTCTCGCCGGCCTTCACGTACCGCCCGATCTCCTTCCAGCGGTTGAATCCGGCCACGTGCGTCGCATCGGGTCGTTGCATCGCAATCAGCATGCAGTTGCCGAAGCTGTAGCGGTGAAAGCGGGCCATCGTGGCGAGATAGGCCTTGAAGGCGTCGCTTCCGCCGCGCTCCACGTCGGCGATGAGTTGGTTGAGGGCCTCTTCGGCGAGTTGTTTGGCTTGCTCTACTTTCATGGTCTTGTCCTCCGTGTTTGGGGTTTTGTGTTTCCTCACAAACCGTGGGAAACCAAATCCCAAACCGGACGGACAAGAGCGACGCGTCCGGGCCGCTCCAGGGGCGGGCTGATGGCAGCGGGCGTGACAGGCCGGAGCCGAAGGCGAAGAACGAAGTGTGCCTGGCGCGACCGATGCAAGCCCGGACCGGCGGCGTCAAGCCGGGAGCGGGCCGGAGGCGGAGCGATCAGAAAGTGAGCAAGCTCGTCAACGGTCGAATGGAGTGCCTTCAACCAGCGCCGACGGGAGTCGGCTTAAGTGGCGCCTTTTCGAGCGGCATCGCGCCGTAGCGCTTCGGCAAGAATGCTTTCAGCGACGATGAAGTAGGTGGTCCGGAGACGCTTGAAGGCTTCGGGAAGGTCGAGAAGGCCCTTGGCGGAAGCGGCTTCGAGAACGCCGACCGCTCCGGTGATGGCGAGGCCGCGGGCGAGCGCCGCCTTGCGGGCCTTGCGGTCGTCGGCGAGGAGGAGGTCGGCCTTGATCTCCAGGGCAAGGCTGATCGCTTCGCGTTCTCCCGCGTCGTCGAATTCCAACGTCGTATCGATGCGGCTCGGGGCCTTGATCGTCAGCCACGAGGGCTTTGAGGCGAGCCAGCTTCGAACGGGCTCGGGCGTCCCGGCATGGGTGAGTTCTGCGGCGACAGCGGGGGGAATGAAAACGATCTGAAAGAGCTTGGGAAGGGTATCAATGAATCCGATTCGAACGAGCACATTCAGCGGGCTCGCATCGGACACAACGATCATCGCGCCAACTCGGGGAAGTGCTTCGCTAAGGTCGCTCGGTCCTGCTCAAGGTCTTCGAGCGAATAGTTGAGGGCGACGCCGTGACGGCCAAGCCAATCCACGGCCTCGATGGAGGTGGCAAGTCCCAGAATCTTGGCCACCTCGCCCGCCGTGAGTTTGGCGGAGCGATAGCCCTCAATCGCCAGCGCCTCCAGCGCGGCCTGGTCGAGGTCCTGCCCGAACGCCTTTTTGAGCGTTTCTTCTATGGGTCCTGGGAAATTAAGCGTCTGCATCGTGCGCCTCGTCAAATAATTATACCGCAATCAAGTCCAATTCGCCAGACGAATCGCGGGAGCGGCGGGCAACTTGAGGGCGTCTTTGGCGAGTGATGGGTGTCGGCTATCCAGCAAGATCGGCGAGATCGGGATGGATTGTGAATGTGCTGAGTGTCTCGGGATGCGAAAGACGGCGTTCCTCCCAAGCGAGTACGTCGGCGAGCCGAGCGAAGCGAATCCGCCCACGGCGCTCGAACGGAAGCTCGCCGGATTCCATAGCAAGAATCACAGTTTGGCGGCGCATCCGCTGCATCTTGCGTATCTGGTTTACGGAGAGCCAGTGAAAAAACGGCGATGGCGACTGTGTGCTTGGATTCATGCCCAACAGATAACGGCCGGTGAATCTCGAATCAAGCGCATGCCGCGTGCTGGGCCGATGTCACTCGCGGTCGATTGCGGGCGCGGAGCGGATACCCGTGATGAAGGCATCGGCGATTCGGGCCTCAAAGCGATCTCGCTCGAACTCCTTTCCGCGTGCATTGGAGGGCAATTTCAGCGGTCCGATTCGCTTGGCTTCCTTTTCGAGGTACTCCATGCAGTGAGCGACGCCCTTCATCAAAGCACGGGCGACGTGACTCGCGGTGAGCTTTGTTCCCGTGGTTCGGCGGTAGATCTCGACGAGTTGCGAGAAGGTGGCCTCCGACGCAGGCGTGAAAACGAATTCGCGCTTGATGTGTGGCGAAGCGATCGCTGGAGCCGGGCTGGCGGGAATCCTGGCGGACAGGACTGGCTCTGGTTGTTGCGCTGGCTGGCTCTCCGTCGTCTCTTGCGTCACGACCGGCGCTGCGACGGCTCGTGCGGCGGCGTCGAGGTCGAAGAGCCTCGCGATGGATGATGAAGGCGGCAGAGTGCGGAGCGGTTTGGCCATATCCCCTCACCTATTCGTTGGCTGCCAATGCCGGTGCGACTTGCTCGGCCTCGCTGTCGGGCATGCCGAAAGCGGCAAAGGGCGGAGCCCCCAATATGCCCTGCAGAAACTCCTCCCGATGTCGCACGCGGTGTTCGACCTCTATCGAGAGCCGCAGATATTGCTGAGCGACGGGAATGTTCTCGAACTTGGGAAACTGAAAGAGTGTCTTTCCGCGGCCCGAGGCATCGGGAAGGATCACGGCCTGCGAGATCGATGTGTCGAAGCGCCGGCCGGGGAGTGCTTCGTTCACCACGTCCTCCAGTTGAGCGCGAAGTTTCGTGGCCCGCCGATCGACATTCGTAAACACAACCCCCAGAACCTCCAGGCCGGGGTTGCGATGCTTGCGAACGTCGGCGATGTCGTTGAAGGCCTCGGTCAAGCCGCCTAGTGAAAGCGGATGCGGGAAGGCCGATAGCAAGAACCATTCGGCGGTCGAGTAGGCCGCGACGGTGGTGGTGAAGGCGGCCGATGGTCCTGTATCGAGGAAAATGAAATCGTACTTCGCCCTCGCCTGCTCGATGGGACGTTCGAGAATCCGGGTGCGGTCCACGTACTTGGAAACGAGGTTGTCGATTTCGCTAAGCTGCGGTCGCGAGGGAACAAGGTGCACGTTTTGCGGCATGTTTTCGGCAATGGCGAGAGTGTCCACCGTTTCATCGGTGGTGAGAAGCTCCAGAGTCCCTGCGAAACTATTGACGGGAATACCCAAGTGCTTCGTCGCTCCTGCCGCAGGATCGAGGTCCATGATCAGGCAGTGAAACCCCTGTTGTCCAAGCGCCGCGGCAATGTGAACGGTGTTGGTGGTCTTCCCTACACCGCCCTTCTGGTTTCCAACGGCGATCGCCACGCTCTTTTGATTTGAATTCGTCATGTTTGCCTCCTTGATTCGTATCCCGCCTGCGGGAATGCCCGCATGGCTGCTGGCCCGCGATCGGGCCTGCCCGAACACCCGCGCGCCCGCATTCCTCCGTTCCATCATGAATCAAGTATTTGAACAAGATGGGATTTTCTGGCGGAACCGGTCCCGCATGCCCGCAATCCTGCGTGCCCGCGTGCGTGAACTCCCGCACTCCCGAATGCCCGCATTCCGGCATGCGGGGATTCGATAGCGCATGCAGAAGATTGTGTCTTGTCAGGTAGTTGCAGGCGTGCAAGAGCTGGAATGATCGGCGGAAGGAGCGGGAAATTGTTCCCGCCCGGCGCCGTGCAAATTCTGGAGAGCGTATGACGTAGCGCCAACATCAAAAAACGAAAAAAGCGACCGTTGGGTCGCCTCTTTCGTAGCTTGAGAATCTGCGGCAGGGCCGGAGATCGCAAGGCCAAGTGAATCTCGCACGTTCAACTTAGCCCGCGCCCTTCGACTCCGTCAAGAGTTATCTCATCGCTGTATCGATGTCGTGTATCTTACGCCGCCCGAAATTTGGGTGAACGCTCTTCGTGTGTTGAATGAGGATACTCATGGAATCAAAATTAAGCGGGGCAGGGGATGCCCCACCGCGAAAACCGGCTGGGGGATTCTGCCTTGTCTCGGGAACATCGCTTTTGAGGGCCTGGGCTGCCTACAGGCGCGGCGATCTGCGTCTTTTGGACCTCAGGGTATGGTTCGCGTGCCTTGAACTCGTGGCGAGGCGCTGCGTGGCTAAAAAAGGCATCCGGCCGAAGTACAGCTTTGACGAAGTCCGGTCGTTGGTTGGCGGAGCAGGGGGCGAACATATCCGCCACGCGGCCAGTCGGCTTGAAAAATCGGGGCTTGTCATCTGGGGCGAATCATGCATCACGTTCCCCAAGCCCGACTTGTCGGATGAAGATCTTGATCTGGAGTTGGTCTTTGCGTACGTCCCGAACCATCGGCGCCTAGTGCCGGTACCACGTCGTATCATCCGGCTCATCGCGGGTGGCGCGCGGCGCGTCGTGATTGCAACCATCCTGGCACACCTCCTTCGCTGCCTCTATTACCGAAACGGTCGCTGCGAACCGGAGGGATCGTGCAAGGCATCGTGGATCGCGGATGTTTTCGGTGTGAGTCTTCGTAACGTCAAGTCAGCCCGGCAACACCTGGTGGCGATCGGCTGGCTTCTGCCACTCGTCCGGCGGCAAACTTACCTGAATCGATTCGGCCAGCGTATGCGGATCAACCTCGATTGGTCGAGAAATGACACAAGTCGGAGCGGCAAACGATCACCCCGTCCGGCGTTTTCCACCACCGGATCAGCACCCCCTTATAAAGACAAGAAACTCTCTTCGAGATTTGATCAACACCAGAAACCCGCGCACGGGCCGGCTGGTGTTTTCAAGCAAAATGGAAGGGGAACAACACCGACGCTTCGGCACGTGGTGGCTGAGGACCTCCGAGATCCAACGCGGCTCCTGGAGCTTTTCAGGCAGGCAGCCATCGCGAGGCTCGTGAGCACCTCTGAGTGCGATCGACTTCGCTTCTTCGCGGCGGCCGAGCACGCGAAAGCCATCGGCACGCGGAATCCGTGTGGATTGTTCGCCACGTTGGCGCGTCGAAAGCTCTGGCACTTCATCACACAGGACGACGAGGATGCCGCAAATGCCCGTCTGAAACAAACCTCTGAGCACCGGTTTCTTGTGGGAACGCGGGGAGAAAGCCAGTCCGAATTGCCGCCGGAACAAGACCGGTACGGCGATTCGCGAGTGACGGACTTGACCGAAAGTGATACTCAGGTTGCGCACATTCGCCGGCTCGTGGAACAATCTCTTGCGATGAATTGTGACGCGAAAACGAGTGTGCTTGTCGATGATCGATCGCAAGCATGGAAACGTTTAGGCTCTCCGATGCCGTGTGATTCATCCATCTTATTTGGCTAAACAGATCAATGTCACGTCGTCTGCGAGGTCGGTTGCGTGCCCGAACAGGCGGACATGTTCAATTACATGACGGACTTGATCAGGCGGGGCAAACGATATGGTGCCGCGCAGCAAGTCTTTCAACCGCTCCCGACCAAAGAGTGTGCCTTCCTTGTCGAAGACCTCGTGTAATCCGTCCGTGTAGAGGAAGAGCCGATCGCCGCAAGCGATTCTCTCTTGAGACGACACATAAGAAACTGATGGCAAAACTCCGAGGGGCAGACCTCCGATTTCGAGTTCCTGCGTTGTTCCATCCGCGCGGATCAGTACCGCGGGATCGTGACCAGCTCTTGCATAAGACACGAGATCGCCTCCAGGGGCGATTCGGAGAAGGAAACAGGTCGCAAAGTCTTCGAGGCGAGTAACCGCGTGCAATCGTGCGTTTATTTCGGCGAGTACCGTAGCAGGGTCCTGAGCCCGTTCAGCCTCGTACCTGAAGACGGTGCGCAAGAGCGCCGTGTAGAGTGCCGCGGCAACGCCGTGTCCGGACACGTCCAATACAGCGAGCAAGACCGATCCGTCCTTCTGACGAATGATATCAAAGAGGTCGCCTCCAACATTATCCGCGGGGAGAAACTGTGCCGCGCATCGGAACCCGTTGACTTCGTCGGTCAGCACCGGCAATAGGCGCTCTTGAATCTCCTTGGCGCGGAGCATTTCGGACAGCCTCGCGCGTTCGACACGTTCCAGCGACTCTGCCATGGTGTTAACGCCGTCTCCTAGCAACCGGAGATCTGTAGTGCCCATACTTTTCACGCGAACATCGAAGGCGCGCGCGCCAATCTGCCGGACGATTTCCAACAAGTTGGCGATCGGCTGACGAACCCAAACGAGCAGGCCAAGACTGGTGACAACGAAAATCAACAGGCTCAAAACGACCACACTCATGGCGCGACCAACCGCTTCCTGCCGAATCGTCTCTCGGATCTGATCGGTTGACTGCGCGACAGCAATCATGAGGCGTCCGCTGGTGGGTGCGGTTGCTATGATGAAACCCTCCGCACCCGATGTGAATTGCTGAGTTCCATCGCGTGCCGCCCTTACCATTTCCGCCTCAAGCGTCGCTTTCGCCCGTGCATGGGCCCTGAAGAGAATCTGGCCCTTCTCATCGAGCGCGATGATGTGATGTCCCGGTGAGACCGCCACGCTCATTTGATGGCAGAATTCATCGAGAAAACTTCGGAAAACCTCTTGATCCGGCATCTTAGCGCGAGCGACCGCAATGACCTTCGCTTCTTCTCTCAGCCGCTCCGCTTCAGCCGTAAGGAGCGAGGCACGTTTCTGTTGATAGCCGAGTACGGCCGCCATGCCGAGAACCAACAGCACCGCAAGGTTTACAAGTACCCCGATGCGGAAGGCCAAGGTATCCCAGATCCTCGGAACCCGGCGCACGGGGCCAGGGGCACCTCCGAATTGATGACGCATGCGTTACCTTTTGACCAATCCGTCACCACCTGCGCGCTGGTCGTTACCTCGCAATAGTGCGCTGTTGGTTTGATGCAGGAGAGACGGGGTTTCTTCCACGTCGATGCCTCCGTGTACCCAAACGCGCCTTCCACTCGAATATGTGAGTTGTGGGAAGAAAAGAGCTTGCTTTCGCATCCAACTGATAACGCGGATAACCGACAGCTTAGGGAGGATAAGCGATGAGCACAGTTCTTCTGCTCTATCACTGCCGGCGGCTTCGCCACGAACTCTGCGCAATCCTGGCGGGCAAATACAAGGTTGTCGCGGCTCACGGCGGTCTTGCAGCGGAAAGGTTGCTTCGCGGCCGTAAGCCCGACCTGATTGTCATGGACTACGGTGGAAACAATGGAAGTGCAACCGCCGTGTTGGCGCGGCTACGGTTTTTCCACCCGCGAACCCCTGTGATCGGGCTGTCTCGTTTTGAAGCCCCTCGTAGTGCCCGGATGGCTCGCACGCTTGGGGCGAGGGACATCGTGCACTGGCCAGGGCCGGTTAAACGGTTGTTTGAAGCGATCGCCAGGGCATTGGAGGTCGGCGTCACGATCGGCGAATCCCCGCGGGGGACTCTGGCAAGCGGGAACGGCGGTTCGTTTGGTGCCCCCTCCATACAGGACGGTAATGCGGCTCAGAATCCGCGCGAAGAAGTTCGCCGCTTCGTGCATCAAAAACGATGATGGACAGCTCTGCCCCATTGCCAGCCCGCGGGGCGACCCGGCGATTGATTCCACGGCTGGGCCATCGTGGTTTGGGGCCGGCTCGGGACTTTGCCAACGACCTGCCCAGTGGATTCCCTGACAATTCAAGGAGCGTGTCATGATGAAGTCGGTTTATAAGAAGGCGGCCCACGGAACTCTGTTCGAGTGCCGGCCGCCCGGAGCGAAGGCAGTATTCCTGGCGGGTACCTTCAACAATTGGGACGAATCAGCCACGCCGATGGAGCGAGCGAGGGACGGAACCTGGCGCATCACGCTGAATCTGCCTCCGGGGCGGTATGAATTCAAATTCGTCGTTGATGGGCACTGGTGTTGTGAACCAAACTCCGAGGATGAAATGGACCCGAACTGCGTGCCCAATCTCTTTGGAACGATGAACCACATGATCGACATTCCGTCGCGGGATGAGCGGGAAAGCGAAACAGATCGCGCCGCGCTAATGGTATCGCAAGTCGGGGGTTTGGAGAGGGGAATCCTATGAAGCCGCCTCATTTGACTTGGTGTTTCGCCTTTCTCTTGCTGACGATCGGAATTGCCGTCGCGGGCTTGGCTTCGCAAGCACAACCTCCGGTAGCAACGACGCAAGACACACAGCGCATTCTCATCCATATGAAAGAGTACACCGCGGAAATTCACGCGACCTACATGGCACTTGAACTTGCCGATCGGCTACAGCACAGTGGGGCGAATGTGACGCTGTTCTTGGAGCTTCGGGCTGTACGCCTTGCCGATGACCAGATTGCCGGAGCGATAAGGCCAGTGCCCGGATTCCGACCGTTCTCAGAGATTTACAAATCGCTCGTTGACAACGGTGGCCAGGTTCTTGTGTGCCATCACTGTTCTGAAGTAGCGGAAATCAGCCCGGACCATCTGCGTAAGGGTGCCAGGATGGCAGATGTTGAAGACCTGTCGCGGGCGATTCTTAGCGCACACAAGATTCTAGACTATTAGGTGGAAGCCGATTGGGACCTGAATACTCTTGCGGCCACTCAGGGGATTTGCCCCATGCTCGACGTTCATGCTGCCAGCGATTGTGCCGTCCGCAAGCCGCCGGAATCCGGCGACTTGCCCGACATTCAGGTCATTCACGCGCGGCAGCGCAACGAGGGGCATGAACCTCATTTTTCCCTAGCAGTGGCGCGCTGTTCGCGCCCGCGCTGTCGCTTGTTTCGTGAGTGCATGGCGGTGTTAGATTTTGACCCGGACAGCCGATCCCGCTCTGAGATTGCCTCCGACATTTCTGCGCGGTATGGGGAGCCCGAATCAGTGAGTAGCGCGGAGCCCTCGACGCGCGAGGCGGTAACGCTGCTGCTGGGGTGAGTGCCTTTATGGCAGATAGAGTTTTCCGGGTTTTGTGGCTTGGCATCATGACGCTGGTGCTCGTATCGGCAGTTGGTTGCATGTGCATGGGAGTTGGCGGACTCATGGATCGAGTATCGCAGTCCCACAAAACCCATGGCACCATGTGCGGCAGCGGATTGATGAAGCACGACAGCGGAACCCATCCGGTAACCACTCAGGCAACGGACGCATATTCGAATGGCACCACAACGCTGGGGAGCAGCCATGAACAGCACGTCAATGCCAACTGAATTCCAGCCGTGCGGATTTGAAGCGTTGGGACCGCACGAATATACTTGGTTCCATCGCTCAGCCTGGCCCTTGTTGCTTCATGTGGCTGGGTGTCAGCTTCCTGCCATCGACAATCTCAAATCCTGGATGCGGCTCTGGGGACGCCTTGGCGCAGAGCTTTTTGCGTGCTTCAAAAATGGCGATGAGTTCATTCGAAGCGACATGATATCGTTGGCCAACGAATATGGTGGTTGGCGTGGCCGGCTTGTAGCTGGCGCACTAAGGAGGTGGCAGGCGAATCTTGCTACATGAGGATTTCGTCGTCGGCTTGGATGACTGAAGCAAGAAACTTTCCTCAAGACGGCAAGTGTCTGTTAAGGGAGCAGCACAAAGAGCCAGGACACTCAGCATGGTCTCGAGTAGCGCGGCTGGCCCTTATCGATCGGTAGTTAGAGTGAGGTGCAATATGTCAATCGACTGGATGGTAGTCAATGTACGGGTAGCGGCTTGTTTCGGACTGGCCTTGTTAGTTTTCCCTGGCGCATTGCAAGCTCAATGCGGTGGGGGTGGCGGCTCTTGCGGCGGTCATGGGGGCGGTCATGGGAGTGGTCACGGTAGTGGTTTGTCGGCGACTCATGTCGGTGGGGGCCATACTATTGGGGGACACGCCGCAGGTCGCACGATCGGCAACGGACGCACCTGGGGCGGTAATCATCTTGGCGATGCCCACAAATCGTTTTATGGAACTCCGCGGTTGTCCGGCTCCCCGGGTAATAGCCACGGATTTCATCCCGCCACCGCGACGGGATTAAGCAATTTCGTCGACAATCGCGCATTCGCGTCAAGCCTCACGCGCTCTATGGGTTGGGCACAATCGACGCGCTGGTCAAGTCCAATCAATGGCGGGATGTCTTCTTCCAATCTGATGGATGGCTATGGACAGCAAATGGCCGGACGGAACATAAATAGTTATTTTACCCGCCAACCGCTTTCTCTTAACCAGCACTACGGCCATGACTCCCTTGCTGATTGGCGTAGTCGCGCTCTCGAGAATGAAGCTTCTAAAGGCGATGGCGCTGATGGCCTTAGCTCATTCTCGGGAATTGAGAACACGGATTGGGACTCGGTACTTCGGGAGACTATTCTGAGGAGCGCCTATAGATTGCCCCCTCGACTTTCAAAGCCGATGTCTCTTACCGAGCCTGGGACTGCGCGTCCCCAGCAGTCACCTACCTTGCGGGTGCTTTCAGAAGCGCGTGGTGCTTGGTGCGGCCAAAAGGCGCCAATAGGATCCAATGTGCCGACGATTTCGGCGACATCGGCTCCCGCGGGTTTAACCGATGGTTCCGCCGCCAAGGCTCAGGCGGATCATGTGCATGGGTCTAAGCCCTAAGACGTGGCGCGTTTTTGGTTTGGGTTGTGTGTGCGGCTGGCGTAAGGCGCGGCAGCCTAAGGGTCAGGTGCGCGCGATGTGCTACAGAGGGCCTTCCTTGTGACCGATGCAAGCCCGGCCGGAGGATCTAACCGGCTGTGACCCTCCTTACGCGTCAAGGCCAACGATCCAGGAGGGCTAGCTGCTCTTTTCCTTGAATCGGGTCTTTTGATGCTCTTCGGCAAGCTGCGGGAAGATTTTAGCCGGTCCGTGCATCAAACCATCGGATGAACGTTAATGCCGCCGCCCGTTCCTCGCGAAAAAGCCGGGGCGGTCCCGGCGGTCATCGCCCGCGTGAGTTGCAGGCATGAAGAGGCGAGTCAACGGGCGTCGGCATGAGGCGTTCAAGAAACGAAAGGGTGAATCGATCATGAAACGACTCGGAACCACAATCGTACTCGTCGGAGTACCCATCATTGGCATTAGCTTGATCGTTGCTCTCGCGCAATCTCAGGCCAACCCGAAGCCGAAGGCGATAACGGTGGCGGGGCGACCCCTTCCCGACTGTCCGGTCGGCGGGCAGCCAATCAGCTTCGCCGTGCAAACCAGTTCGGAAAACGGGCCAGTTTTCTTCTGTTGCCCAAACTGCATCAAGAAGTTCAACGCGGAGCCCAAGAAATTCGTTGACAAGGTGACGGACCAGCGCAAGGCCTTAGCCCAGTTTCCCCGGACTCAGATTATTTGTCCTTTTAGCGGGGAGGCGGTCAAGAGCACCATTTTCATTGAGGATAAGGGAAGCAAGGTGTATTTCTGCTGCCAGAACTGCCGCGGCAAATATGAAAAGGACCCAGCCAAGTACGCGGCAAACCTCGCCAACAGTTATACGTATCAGAACAACTGTCCTGTCACCGGCAAGCCCATCGCCCCACAGATCTCGGCTACAGCTCCGGCCGGTGAAACCGTCTTCTTTTGCTCAAAGGATTGCCCGGACAAGTTTCACAAGGACCCGCGTCAGTTTGCACCCAAGCTGGAAGAGCAAGGTTTCCGTCTGGACCTGACGAAAAAGGCACCGTGATGGCTATATTGGGCGCCCAATGACTGGCCAGGCGTCCACGTTCTTTTGCTCTGAATACTGAAACGACTCGGTCTTCTCTTACGTTACAACTTGTTTTCGCGGCAATGCGAAATCCGCCGCGGGCCGCTCCTGAGTTCACCGAGTCGTTTCAACAGGGGCGCGCCCGTCGGCGGTCAACGTTAGATATCCTGCGCCTGGCCGCGGTAACGAAAGGTTGAAACGATGTCAGAAGAACGACCTTCGTCGGGACTCCTGAGTTCCTCGCATCCGTCGGTCATGGGGCGGGTCTGGGCGTTCGTTCGAATTATGAACGTGCGGCTGCGCTTCATCTTCCTGATGGTGCTGGTCGGTTTGGTCGCGGCCAACTGGGAGCGGCTCCAGAACTATTACGACCGATGGCGCCGACCGGCCGAAATGCCTGAGACGGTGCAGGCTCAGGAGATCGAATACTACTGTCCGATGCATCCCAACATCGTCCGCGGCGAGCCTGGCAACTGTCCGATCTGCGGGATGCCGCTGGCGAAACGCGCCAAGACAGGACGCAAGGAACTGGCTGAAGGCGTGCTGGCGCAGGTCCAGATGAGTCCGCAGAAGGTCCAGATGGGCCGCATTGCCACGTCGGCGGTCGAGCGGCGGCTGCTGAGTCGAGAGATCAGGACCGTTGGAATCGTCGAATATGATGAGACTCGCCGAGCGTTCATTGCGTCGAGGATTAAGGGGCGTCTCGACAGGCTGATCGTCAACTATGTCGGCCAAAAGGTGAACAAGGGCGACCCGTTGGTTTGGATTTACAGCCCCGATCTGCTCGTCGCACAGGACGAACTGCTCGTGGCCATGCGCCAGATGAGGGAGGACCGCGCCGGAAGCCAATTTGACACGGCGGTCGGCGCGTCGGTTCTGGAAGCGGCCCGGCGAAAACTCGTCCTTTGGGGCATCACTGAGGCTCAGGTCGAGGAGATCATCCGGCGCGGCAAGGCGGACACGCACCTGACAATCTATTCGCCGATCGAGGGGATCGTCACCGAGAAAAAAGTGCTGGAAGGGGGATACGTCGACGAGGGAACGGACGTTCTCACAATTGCCGATCTGAGCAATGTGTGGATGCAGGCGAAGGTCTTCGAGGACCAGATCAGCGGCGTGCAGGTAGGCACAGCAGTCGAAGTCACCAGTGTTGCATACCCCAACGAGATCTTCGCCGGGACGATTACGTTCATTTCGTATACGGTCGATCCGGCAACGCGGACGCTGGCTGCTCGCGTTGAGATCAGCAATCCGGATTTCAAACTCAAGCCGGGCATGTACGCGAACGCGAGCATCCGTCTGCCGGTCGGCCGCGTAGTCGAGGCTACGACATCGGCGCCGGCCCGAGCGAGCGGCCCTTCCACCGACGGCGTGGCCCGCGCTTATGCGGCACTCGTGGAGTTGTTGGCGAAGGACAAGTCCGACTCAGGCGCCATCGCGCACGTGGGCCACGAAGCGAAGGCCCTCACGGAGCACGCCGAGGAGCCGGTCAAATCGCTGGCTTCGGAGATCGCCGCACTGGGCAAGAAGATGACCGGCGCGGACTTGAAGGGCCAGCGCGGCATTCTCAAGACGCTTAGCGCGAAGACCATCGAACTTCTGCGCGCTCGCCCGCCGGTCGATGTGACGCTCTTCACGGTTCATTGCCCGATGGTGGACGCCGATTGGCTGCAAACATCGGAGGAAGTCGCCAACCCTTATTACGGATCAGAGATGCCACGGTGCGGGCAGGTCACCGGCAGGATTCGGCGCGGGGCCGGCCATCAGAGCGGCGAGTTCGCAGAGGGGTATTTCTGTCCGATCTACCCGGACCGACTCTTCGAGGAGCCGCGCGAATGTCCGATTGACAAGTTCCCCATGAAGTTCGTGCGAGTCGAAAAGGTCCTGGCAGTTCCGGCGACCGCCGTCATCAACACGGGCACGCGCACGGTGGTGTATCGCGAGAGCGCGCCGGGAACCTACGACATGCTCGAAGTACGGCTAGGCCCGAAGGCCGGCGATTTCTTCCCCGTGGAGTCGGGGCTGAAGGCTGGGGAGCGCGTGGCCACGGCGGGCGCGTTCATCGTCGATGCCGAGAACCGTCTTAATCCGGCTGCCGGCGTGCAGTACTTCGGCGCCAGCGGCGGCTCATCCGGCGGAGAGCAGAAGCAACATCAGCACGGTGGATAGCGGATGAAGTAGTCTGGCAGGAGCCGCATCATGGTGCCCCGGATCATCGAATACTGCGTTCGCAACCGATTCATCGTCATCCTGCTGACCGCTGCCGTGGCCGTCTGGGGCGTCTATTGCGTCATAAAGACGCCGATCGACGCGATCCCGGATCTGTCGGAGAACCAGGTCATCGTCTTCACGGACTGGATGGGCCGATCGCCGCAGGAAATAGACGATCAAATTACGTATCCGCTTTCCGTAAACCTCCAGGGCCTGGCCGGTATCAAGGCAGTGCGGTCATCGAGCGAGTTCAACTTCTCGATGATCAACATCATCTTTGACGAAAAGACTGATTTCTATTTCGCCCGCACGCGCGTTCTCGAGCGGCTCAATATCGCCGGCACGTTCCTTCCGGCCGGCGTTGTTCCGTATCTGGCGCCGGATTCAACCGCGCTCGGACAGATCTTCTGGTACACGGTGGAGGGCGATGGCTACAGCGTGGACGAATTGCGGGCGATCCAAGATTGGTACGTTCGCTACCAACTCTACGTGTCCGGCGTGGCTCAGGTCTCCAGCGTCGGCGGATTCGTCCGCGAGTATCAGATCGACGTCGATCCAGAAAAGCTTCGAGCGTATGACCTCGCGCTCGGTTCCGTGTTTAGCGCCGTGGCGCGCAGCAACATCGCCGTCGGCGGCAAGGTCTACTTCGAGAATAGCGCCGAGTACCTGATTCGCGGCGTCGGCTGGCTGCGCGGCGTGAAGGATCTCGAAAACGTCGTCGTCGCCGAGCGCGACGGCGTGCCGATCTACGTACGCAGTCTGGCCGCGGTGCAACTCGGCCCTGAATACCGCCGCAGTATGTTGGAGAAGAACAATCAGGAGGCCGTCGGCGGCGTCGTGATGATGCGCTACGGCGAAAACCCATTGACCGTGACGCAGGCCATCAAGCAGCGCATCGAGCAATTACAGCCGGGGCTGCCGCCCGGCGTGCGGATCGTGCCGTTCTATGACCGCACACGGCTGATCGAGGGCGCCATTCACACGCTTATCGGTACGTTGAAAGAGGAGATCCTGGTCGCCAGTATCGTTGTCATCCTCATCCTTGGCCACGTTCGCAGCGCGCTGCTTTGTTGCGTTACTTTACCCATCGCCGCGCTCGTGTCGTTCATCCTGATGTATTACCTCGGAGTCTCCAGCAACATTATGTCCCTCTCGGGGATCGCCATCAGCATCGGCGTTCTCGTGGATGCCTCCATCGTGATGGTTGAAAACGCTATCCACGGCCTGACCGGGGAACGGGGCGCGGGCCGCATCACCGGCGACACGACGGAGATCGTGGTGAAATCCTGCCGCCTGGTCGGCAAGCCCATCTTCTTTTCAGTAATGATCATGCTGGTCTCCTTCATCCCCGTCTTCGCGCTCAGCGGCACGGAGGGGAAGATGTTTCACCCGCTGGCGTTCACGAAGACCTTCGCCATGGTCGGGGTCGCCTGTCTGGCGATCACCTTCGTGCCCGCCATGATCCCGATCCTGATAAGAGGGCGCTTGCGCTCCGAACAGCAGAACTGGATTGTCCGCAGCTTCATCAACATCTATAAGCCGGTGTTGACCTGGTTGATGCGGGTTCCCGGTGCGGGCATCTGGTTTGTCGGCTTCCTTTATGTCCTGGCCGCCGGATTCATCGGCAGCCGCTCGCTCTTCATCGGCATCACGATATTGGCGCTCTTCTTCGGGTGTGTGTTCTTCCGGCGGTGGTCCAGCATGGCGCTGGCGCTCGTCCTGCTGCTGGCCACCGCCACCTGGGCGTGGCGCTTCCCCAAGCTGGGCCGCGAGTTCATGCCGCCATTGGATGAAGGCAGCGTCCTGGATATGCCTGTGACGGTGCCGCGGGTGAACATTACACAGGCCGCCGAGGACCTGCGGATGCGGGACCAGATCATGCTGAGTTTTCCGGAGATCGACCAGGTCGTGGGCAAGGCGGGCCGGGCCGACACTCCCACGGATCCATCCGGAATCGACATGATTGAGACCATCGTCACGATGCGGCCGAAGGAGTGGTGGCCCAAGCGGAAGGTGCGCTTCGAGGATGCCGAAGAGGAGGGCGGGGCCGTAGTGGCGGCTTTGCAGGCGGAAGGGTTTATTTCCGCGGCAGCCAAGCCGGACGAACTGGGCAATCTCGCCTCCACGGCCACGATGGACGCGATGACCGAGTTCGACCGGAACATGCGGGAACTGGCGCATCGTCGACAGGTAGAGTACGCGCCGGTTCTGGCGAAGAAGCTTGTCCGGGCGACACTAGACGACCTGCTCGCGCTCTTCCGGCGCAAGGGTGAGCTTCTCGCAGAGCCCTCGGCGGCGCAACTCGACGAATTGGCCGAATCGCTGACCTCAGCACACGGCCTGCTGCTGGTTGAGGTTCCACGGCGCGAGGAGATGACGAAGTTGGCGACGGAGGCGACCGGCCGACTGGCGTCGATGGGCGTGGTGGAGCAGAAGCCGGAGCTTTTATTGCCCGCGCCGTCGCTTTGGCACGACTTGAGAGATGTCGTAATGACCGCGGTCGGCGAGGAGAAAAGCACCGTATTCAGCGAACTCTTCAATGCCTTTGAGCAACGCCTCCATGATGAGTGGGTCGCCCGCGTCAAGGTGGTCAACTGGGAACTCGAGGACCTGGCCCGGGGGGCGATGGTCTGGTCGCTGATTGAGAACCTCACCAAACAAGCAAAGGCCAGCAATCTCTTGGACAAAGCGCCGAGCGCGGCGGATCTTCAGCGCATCCGCCAAGAGCGCGAGCCGCAGTTCGCCAGCAATGTCTTCCTCTGGCGCAAGACCAAGAACGACCTGGTCAAGGAATTGGACAGCGAACTCCAGATGGGCGGCTGGGGCAACATCTGGACGCAGCCGATCATCAATCGCGTGGACATGCTGGCGACCGGCGTGCGTACCATGATCGGTGTCAAGGTATTCGGCCCACGACAGGAGGACCTCACCGAGGAGGTGGGGCAGGAAGGCGTAAAGAAGACGGTTGTCAAGGAACCGGGCATTCAGAGTATCGCCAATCAAGTGGCGGGCGTTTTGCGGGGGATCCGCGGCGCTGTTGATGTGTTCCCCGATCAGATCGTGGGGCGGAGCTATCTGCAAATCGACATCGACCGAGAGAAGGCCTCGCGCTATGGCGTGAATGTCGGGGACATCCAGGAAGCGATTGAAGTGGCTATGGGCGGGAAGAGCATTATGACCACGGTCGAGGGACGAAGGCGCTTTCCGGTACGTGTCCGCTACGCACGCGACTATTGGCAGACCGAGGAGGCCCTGCGGCGCATCCTGGTGACTGGCCGCCGTGGCGCGTCGCCGGCCGAGACGGATAGTGTCGCTATGGGCGCTGGCGCCGGGATGTCGCTGGCATCCATCGGGTCGGCGGCCGCCAGCGGCATGGGCGGCGGGCAGGCGTATCAGATTCCCATCTCGGAAGTCACCGACATCAAGGTCGTCGAGGGGCCGAGCGTCATCAAGAGCGAAAACGGCATGCTGCGGTCCTACGTCCAACTCAATGTCCGTGACCGCGACATCGTCGGCTTCGTCGAGGAGGCGCAGCAGGCGGTCGCCGAACGGGTCAAGCTCCCCCCAGGCTTTTTCATCGAATGGAGCGGCCAATTCGAGCACCAGGTTCGCGCCCGAAAGACGCTTCAAGTCCTCTTCCCGTTGGTCGTGCTGCTCATCTTTGTCATTCTGTATGTGACGTTCAATGACATTCGTGATTCGCTGTTGATCATGTTGGCCGTTCCGGGCGCGCTGGCCGGTGGCGTGATCTTCCAAAGCTTGTTTGGATTCAATTTCAGTGTGGCCGTCTGGGTTGGTTACATCGCCTGCTTCGGCATGGCGACGGAGACTGGGATTGTGATGTTGATTTATCTCCACGACGCGATCAATACCCGTGGCGGACTGGCCAAGATCAGCTCAATCCGCGAAGTAACCGAGGCCGTTGTCGCCGGCGCGGTGCATCGCCTGCGGCCGAAGCTCATGACCGAGGGCACGACGATCATCGGCTTGGTGCCCATGCTGTGGGCCACGGGCGTAGGCGCGGAGGTAATGCGGCCGATGGCCGCGCCCGTGCTCGGTGGTTTGCTAGTCGCCGATGAAGTCATCGACCTGCTGCTGCCGGTGATCTTCAACTGGTATCAGTGCCGCAAATGGCGCCGATTGCATTCCGTCACTGAAGACAGCGTTGCCGCAGGTGCGGCATCATAGTTGAGTGAGAATTTTTAGGAAAGGAATGATCATGTACCGGTTCACGAAGTACTCAGCATGTTTGGTGGCAGCTTGTCTGGTCGGTGTCGTGTTTGCAGGATGTGAACGGCCCGAACACCGCATGGCTCAGGCTAAGTCCGGAACACGGATTGTATGCCAGAAGTGCTACGACGAGGTGAGCACCATTCGTCGCCAAGCGCCGCACTCGGACACGATGTTCAATGTGATCGTCAAGGCCCATCAATGTCCCGAGTGTAAATCGGAAATGTCGATTTACCGCGAGAAGGGGACACTGAAGGTCAAGTGTCAAACGTGCGCGCCTGCGGGGTTGGATTGCGACCTGTGCTTACCGCCGGACGCGCCGGTTCAGTGAATTATCCTTTGCGGATCGCATGCTCCGGTTGTGATTCGAGCGAGACTGGCTTTTGACGTGCGCGCTACGGATTGTGACGAGGCGATTGATGTCGGTGGAACCAATCAGATTCATTAGGGCGATTAAGGGAGCGGCATAATGAACGATGGAATCCCAGGCTGGATGGGCACCATCCACGGTCTGCTGCCGCACCAGTACTGCTGGGTGATCGTGGCTGTTCTGTCAATCCTATGCGGCGCCGTGATCGGTGTGGAGCGAGGCAAGCGGCAGAAACCTGCCGGCCTGCGAACGATGATGCTCATTTGTCTGGGTGCGAGCATCTTCACACAGGCCAGCCTGCTGGTCGCCGGCGACCGCGCCGACCCCGGCCGCATCGCCGCTCAAGTCGTGACGGGCATCGGGTTCCTGGGCGCGGGCGCAATCATCCACGGACGAGGCGCGGTGACCGGATTCACGACGGCCGCAGCGATCTGGGTAGTCGCCGCCATCGGCGTCGTGCTAGGCAGCGGCTACGCCGCAGCGGGCGTTCTCTTCACACTGTTAGTGGTTGGTACGTTGGCAGCCGAGCGCACCATCGAGTCTGTTCTTTGCGGTCGGTGCCAGTGGGCCACGATGCGGATCGACTTCGACCCCAGTGAGGGTAGAACCCATTGGCTGATTCAAGAAATCCTCGACGATCATCAAGTTCCTGACGAGCTTGTCTCATTCGCATGCACTACTGAAGAGATCGGCGCCGTGTCGGTTCGGTGTTGCGTCCGTCATCGCCAGCATCGCGGCTTTCTGGCGACGCTTGCTGCGTTGTCCTGCGTGCGTCGGATCGTCGAAACGGCGACGCCGGCCTCGCCTCCGGCACAGGAGCCAACTCGATGATCGCGACAACCGCCCATGATCGGGCGCTACATAAGCGGCCATCATTCCGATTGGAAGAGCGATGGCGAAACACTCTGTTTGGCATCGGCGACCTTTTGTTCTTAGTTGCTGTCGGGATCGTTACCACATTGGTGATGTACGGCTTGCATCAATTGGGCTGGAACTTTGCCGTGACATGCATCGTCGGGATGGCCGCGACGATGTTGGTCCAGATGCTGATGGCGTTCTGCGCCGCGCCGCTACTCGGCTCCATTGAAACCATGACACCCTCCATGGTCATCGGGATGGTCAGTCCAATGTCCATTTGCACCTTGCACATGTTCGGCTGCGAATCCAGCGGCGCTACGGCAATCTTACTTGGGGCGTGCTTTGGGGCGGCCATGTTCATTTATGTAGCAATTTACGGCGCGAAGGTGAAGCGATCCTTGTGCGAAATCTACTCATGTCGATTGAGGTGAGCGATGTCTTCAGTATGGGATCTGCGCGCCAGGCTTTACGATGTGTGCGAGGGCTCGACACTACGCCGCGGGCCGGCCAAATCTACGCTGTTCCGCGACATGGAGGGGCGTATTCTCTTCGTGGCCGTTGGAACCGGCGTTGACATCGCTCAATTTCCCCCAGGTCGCCGGATCGTGGCGGTGGACATCAGCAACGAAATGCTCCGTCGCGCGGAGAGACGGCAGAAGAGATACAATGGCGATTTGAAGCTGGTCGAAGCGGACGCGATGGATCTCACGTTTCTCGATGCCTCATTCGACATGGCAGTCACTTCCTGTACATTCTGTTCGGTGCCCGATCCTGTTCGCGCCTTAAGGGAACTGTATCGAGTTCTGAGGCCGGGCGGCAAGCTGCTGATGATCGAGCATGTCCGCAGCCGCAACACGATCTTCGGCCTGACGCTGGACCTGATGACGCTGTGGACCCGTCGACTCGGCACGGAGATGAATCGAGACACCGTAAGCAACGTCCTCAAGGCGGGGTTTGAGATCACGAGCATCGATAGCGTCTATCTCGACATCATCCTTGCGATACGCGGACGAAAGCCGAGGTCCGCGATTTCATCCGTGGAGGAGTGCCATGAATAACTTCCTGATCCGATGGTTGCGATTCGGTGGCCTTGCCATCGGTTTGCTCGCACTGGCTGGTTGTCGGCAACCGGAGTCGAAAGTCGTGCACGAGGTCATTCCGGCAGGCGAGGGGCATCGCCTCCGTTGTCAACTCTGCTATGACGAGACGGTCCGGGTCTTAACAGGCTCGCCGAAGCACCGGCGGTACAAGTACATTCAGCGGCACCGTTGTGAGGAGTGCAAGACCGACGTCGCTTTCTATGAGGGTGGCGACGGCAAGGTCATGATTCGCTGCGTTCGGTGCGCACCTGCAGGGCAACCCTGCGACCGATGCCTTCCACCGATCCCGGCCGCGTCACCGGAGGCCCCTGCAACTGGTGGCAATCGTGGCCGCGCGAGCGAATAAACAGGAGACAGCATGGTTGTCGCGTACATTGGGCTAAATTCTGGATGACGATGAAATAACGTTGGATTTATCGCAAACCGTCAAGAAGAAAACATTGAGGCGGTGCATCTACTATTGGTGAACCTTCGTGCCAGCGCGGTTCCGAAGAATTGCCAATTGGCACTCGGTCGCAGGAGCTTATTCATGCCTCATCAAATGAACAACCCGGAACTTCAAGAATGCGCTCGAAAGTGCTACGAGTGCGCCGACATTTGTCACCGCACTGCCACTCATTGCCTCCAGCTTGGAGGCGAACATGCGTCGGCCGAGCATCAAGTTCTCCTACAGGACTGCGCCGACATCTGCGGGACCGCGGCCCGGTTTATGAGCCGGGCGTCGCATCACCACAGTCTCATCTGCCGCGAGTGCGCGGAGCTCTGCACCGCCTGCGCCGACGATTGCGACCGTGTCGCCAACGGGAACCAGCAGATGGAGCAGTGCGCGCAGGTGTGTCGCAAGTGCGCCCAGTCGTGCGAAAAGATGGCCGGCGCGGGAGTCTGACCCATGAACTCCACCGCGCCATCAACGTCTCCGGCGAGCTATGTCGGGGTGCGCGCCGAAAGGGCCGCTCACACGATGGTGATCGTCGGGCGGGAGTTGCCCATGTTGGCGCTGCTGGCGCTGCTCGGGATCGCCGCGCTGATCGATGCCATCGTCCATCGGGAAAGGACCAGCTCATGAAAACGTCTTCACTCGTCCTGTCGCTCGCGTTTCTGATCGCAGCATGTGGCGCCGCAGCCGCGGCCGCGGCAATGCAGCACCACGAAGGCGGATCGACCGGTCATCACTACGCGCCGCGGGGCTATTCCGGCTATTACCGCTCTGGCGACCACGGCTATGGGTGGTCTTCCGACCACGATTACTACCGGTTTGAAACTCGTCCGATCTATCCGCGTTCCAGCATCTATTATTCCGATCGTCACGACTATCACCGGCAGACCTATCGGCCTTTGTTCGAACTCAATATCGGCCGAAGCCGCAGTCACAACCGCCATCGCTAGAGGAGAGCCAAATGAAGATCTATCGGAGTCACCGCCCCAACGAGCGCTTGCCGCTATGGATCACCGAGGCGGCCTGCCTGCTGCTGACGCTTACGAGTGCGACGCCGTTCGTCGCTCGCGCCGCTGCGCAAGACGCACACAAGAAGGCCCACGACACTCCGGCGCCGGCGCCGCCGAAAGACGAGGATCGCCTCGTGTGCCTTGTGCTGCTGCTTCGTGAACCGCGGCCACTCGACGAGCATTCGTTGGCCAACACCATCACGAAGGCCGTCGGCATCTCGCATGTGCACGATGAAAACGCGGCCCATTTCGTCGTGGCCAAGCCGCCTTACTATCTGGTCAAGCTCGACGCGGGCAGGTTTGTCATCAACAGCATCTCCGAGCCCTACTTCAAGAATGCCTACAAGCTGGCTGACGAGACGAAGGACCGCCAATTGGCCAGGGCCATCCGTGAACACCGTGCCTGGCTTTCCATTGATTGGGCGGAACAGGAGGGTGACCTGAAGAAGGCCTACCAGCAGATCGGCAAAATGGCCGTGGCCCTGGCCGGACCGGACACGCTGGCGATTTGCAACCCCGACACGGACAGTGTTTTGCCCTATGACGCGGCGCTGGCCGAAACGCTCAAGGGAGACGATCCCCTTCAAAGCTTCGTGTCGGCGTTGACCGAGCCGGCGACCATCTTCATCCGCGATGATGACCCGCGCTTGAAGGCGGCCGAAGACGAGGCGAAGAAGCGCTGGCCGGAATTCGTCCGCGCTTTTCGTGAAAAGACCGGCCAGCGCTTCGCTGTCAAAGGCCGACTCGTGGAGGGCGAAAACGCCGAATACGCGTGGCTCTCCATCAGCGACATCGATGACAAGCTGGTGCATGGCACGCTGGCTAACGCGACCGTCGATCTAAAGGGCTTCGAGTTCGGCCAGGACCTGCACATCAAACTTGATGACGTGGACGACTGGCTCTACGTCGGCCCCGATAAGCAGCCCCAAGGCGGCTTCACCCAGAAGGTCCTCGCGGAAGCCGCGAAGGCTCAAGCTCCGTCACGCCCGTAAACGCTGGCCAGTGCGTGGCCGTGCGCCCGCGGGAGACACAGCCGTGAAGGACCGCTTCTGGCGCGGAGTGCTGATCGGTGCCGCAGTGGTAGTGCTGGTGGCAGCGATCATCGCGGCCATCGGGTTCCTGGCGATGGAGCGATGTCCAATGTGCGGGCGAATGAAGTGAAGCGGCGTTCAGGAGTGCGTCGATGCGAATGTTTCTGACGAACGGATGCGTGCGGCTGGTGGCCTATATAGCGTTCGGGCTTCCGTGTGTGTTCTTGCTTGCCGATTGCGACCGTATCGCTAACGGGGATCAGCAAATGAAGACCTGCGCGCAGGTGTGCCGCAAGTGCGCCCAGTCGTGTGGGAAGATGGCGGGGGCGACGGTCTGATCGATGAACTCTATGCGAATGTTGTCCTTCGATAATCGCTGGATGGGCATGTTCGCCATTGTCGGCGCGCGTGTCGCGGGAACGC
>DATEMU010000002.1 GCA_035275405.1 Phycisphaerae bacterium | reverse complement strand
CGGAGGCGCATTCTATCGCTGATACGCATCGAATCTTCACAGGCTTCACCAAAGCATCCGCCGCGTAACTCACAGCCGAGCGGCGACGGGCCGCTGAAGGCGGCCGCGCTCGGCTGTGAGTTACGGCGGAAAGGGTATCAGCCGGAACAGGGCGGAACGAATACAGAGAGGCACGAAGGCACGGAGGCACATAGGCACGAAGGCGCGGGGGGGCGCAAAAAAAAAATGAGTGGTTGAATTGGGCTGAATTTCTTGAATGTTGCTTGCATGGGCGCGGAATCTCCGGCGCGGCGAGCGTTCAGCCAGAAGCCGTACGCCATAGGCTCGACGACAACGGCGGCTTCGCCGCTTTACTTGTTCCTATCCAGTACTCGTGCTCAGCGCTCCCTCTAAAATAGAGCAGTGGAGCAGGTGAAAAGGTGAACAGGAGAGGGCGGAAGGGGCCCGGAGCCTGGGGCTGGAGCACATTTCGTTTCGGCGTTGCCGTGCCTTCGTTAGTCAAAGGCCGATGACCCAAAGTCTTGCCTTCCCGAGACTCCGATTCTTGACACGCCGCGAAAGCAGACCCCGGCAATTCCCCCGGGGGGGTACAGAAGGACCCGTAGAATTAACCCCTAGGATGCAAACGTCGTTCCGCTCAAGGTAGGATACAGGTGTTTTTCGATCCCCAGTATGCGGGATGGTTCGGGTTCGAATTCGCTATCGGGGGAGAGCTGAGGAGCGGAGTATCCGGCAGCGCTGGGTCAATCAAGGTTGACGCAGAGATTGCCGCCCCATCTTTTCGCAGCGGAATTTGGAAATGAACCGAAGCACCGACCGGCAGATGTTGATCGGCATGGGCGCCGTGGCGGCGGTGATCGGCGTTAGTGCGCTCATCGGCTATCACAACGTCCGCCAACTTTACCTCGACGCCCATCGGGTTACCCAAACGCACGAAACATTGACGGCGCTGGACGACCTGCTCTCTACGATCAAAGAGGCGGAATCCGGGCAGCGGGGCTATCTGATTACCGGCGACGAACGCTTCCTTTCACCCTATGAACACGCCGTCGCCGTCGCCGACGCGAGAATCGAAAACATCCGGGCGTTGACCGCTGAGCACGAACGGCAGCAGGCGCGGATCCCGCGCCTGCGCGAACTCGTGAAGATGAAGCTGGATGAGCTTTCCCACACCGTCGCGCTGCGAAGAGAGCGTGATTTTGATTCGGTTCGCCAAGAGGTCCTGCAGCACCTGGACAAGCCGAAGCTGGATTCCGTTCGGGCCTTCATCGCCGAGATGCGGCAGGAGGAGCAGGATCTGCGACGGCAGCGGCAGGCGGCCAAGGAACGCGCTTATCTCGTGAGCGTCGTGGCTCGGGTGATTACCGCGGGCGTCGCGCTGGGAACGCTGCTGGTGTTTCTGTGGTTCCTGCGGCGTCATTTGCAAGATCGCCGGCAGGCGGCGGCGGACCTTCACGACCAGCGGGAGTGGTTTCGCACGACACTGGGAAGCATCGGCGACGCGGTGATTGCGACCGATACGAAGGGGCGGGTAACGTTTCTGAATCCGATCGCGGAGGAGCTCACCGGCTGGACGCAGGCGGCGGCGGCGGGCCGGCCGCTGACGGATGTCTTCCATATCGTCAACGAGGAGACGCGGGCGGTGGTCGAAGACCCGGCGGCGCGGGCGCTGCGCGAAGGATGCGTCGTCGGCCTGGCGAACCATACGATCCTGATCGCGCGGGATGGAACGGAGCGGCCCATCGACGATAGCGCCAGTCCCATCCGCAATGCTCAAGGAGAGGTGTCGGGCGTCGTACTCGTCTTCCGCGACGTGGCCGAACGGCGCCGCGCGGAACGAACGATGCGGGAGCAGGCCGCGAAGCTCAAAGAAGAGCGCGAATGGCTGCACGTGACGCTCCGCAGCATCGGCGATGCCGTCATGACGACGGATGACAGGGGGCGCGTCACTTTCCTGAATCCGATCGCCGAATCCCTGACCGGCTGGGGCGACGACGAGGCGTTGGGGCAATCGTCGGATTGTGTCTTCCACATCGTCAACGAAGAGACGCGGGAAACGGTCGAGAGCCCCATTACGCGGGTCCTTCGCGAAGGGCGGATCGTCGGGTTGGCGAACCATACGATGCTCATCGCCAAGGATGGGTCCGAGCGGCCCATCGACGACAGCGCCAGCCCGATTTGCGACGACACCGGCCGGATCGCGGGCGTCGTACTGGTCTTCCGCGATGTGACCGCCCGACGACAGGCGGACGCGGATCGCGAGCGTCTGGCGGCGATTGTGGAGGGTTCGCACGACGCCGTCATCGGCAAAGACCTCAATGGGATGGTGACGAGTTGGAATACGGGCGCGGAGCAGATTTTCGGGTACACGGCGGAGGAAATGCTGGGACGCCCGATTTCCCTCCTGGTTCCGGAGGGTCGCGCCGACGAGATGCCCCGGATTCTGGAGCGGATCAAGCGGGGCGAGGAGATCGAAAATTTCGATACGATCCGCAGGCGAAAGGACGGGACGGAAATCCTTATTTCGCTGACCTGTTCACCGATTCGCGGCTCCGGGGGCCGGATTATTGGCGTATCGAAGATCGCCCGCGATGTCACGGAGCGTAATCGCCTGTTCCAGGCGCTGGAGGATCGGTCCGACCAATTGGCGGAGGCGGACCGTCGCAAGAACGAATTCCTGGCAACGCTGTCACACGAGCTGCGCAATCCCCTGGCGGCGCTCTCCCATGCCCTGGAATTGCTGGGCCGCACCGGCCAACCGCCCGAAGTCGTCGGCGAGATGCGCCGCCTGATGGAGCGGCAGCTCGTGCAGATCGTGCGGCTGGTAGATGATCTGCTGGATGTGTCGCGCATCACCAGCGGGAAGATCTCGCTCCGCAAGGCGCGCGTCGAACTCGGCGAAGTCGTGCGCAGCGCCGTGGAGCTGTCGCGGACGTTCATCGAACAGGGGGCTCACGATCTGGAGGTTGCGCTTCCCTCCCATCCGGTCCATTTCGACGCCGACCCGGCGAGACTGGCTCAGATCCTCTCCAACCTGCTCAACAATGCCGCCAAGTACACGGACAAGGGCGGACGAATCCGGCTGAGCGCGGAGCGCATGGGCAGCGAAGTCGCGATATCGGTCCGCGACAGCGGCATCGGTATTGCTCCGGAGCATCTCCCGCGGGTGTTCGAAATGTTCTCCCAGGCCGCGCCGGCCTTGGAACGCGCTCAGGGGGGTCTGGGCGTGGGACTGGCGCTGGTCCGCGGTCTGATCGAGCTGCACGGCGGGACGGTCGAGGCCCGCAGCGCGGGGCTCGGGCACGGGAGTGAGTTTGTGGTTCACCTGCCAATTTCTGTGGGGCCGATGCCGCCGGTAAAGACTGTCGCGCGACCGGCGGAATCGGTCGCCGCGACCTCCCTCGTGTCGAAGTGCCGCATTCTCGTGGTGGACGACAATCGCGACTCGGCCTATTGGCTGCAGAAGCTGCTGCGGATCGACGGCCACGACGCCCAAATCGCCCACGACGGCGAAGAGGCCATCCAGACCGCCGAGGCGTTTCAGCCCGAGGTGGTTCTGCTCGACATCGGATTGCCGAGGATGAACGGGTACGATGCGGCCATGCACATCCGCCGCCAACCGTGGGGCGGAAAGATGGCGCTCATCGCCCTGACCGGCTGGGGGCAGGAAGACGACAAGCGCCGCGCGCGGGAAGCCGGGTTCGATCATCATTTGACCAAGCCGGTGGAACCGGCGGTCTTGAACCAGTTGCTGGCGAAGTTCTCGGCGAAGACCAGCGCATCGATGGCGGCGTCGGGCGCCGGCGTCCGGCCGATGCTCCCGGACTCGGCGGTACACCGACCGGCATAGCCGAGCGATTTGGTTTAGCGGGATGGGGCTGGACGACGGCAACGCCAGCGGGCACCCAGGCCGGATTCTTTTTTGGGCCGGAGAATAACGGAAAATAATGGAACACCTCAGCACGGAGGACACCCGCCACGGCGGGTAAACTCCGGCGCGGAGATCGGTTTTGTTTGGTGGAACAGGACGGAACAGGGCGGAACGAATACAGAGAGGCACGAAGGCACGGAGGCACATAGGCACGAAGGCGCGGGGGGCGCGAAAAAAAAATGAGTGGTTGAATTGGGCTGAAATTCATGAATTTTGGTCGCATGGGCGCGGAAACTCCGGGGCGGGGAGCCGTCAGCCAGAAGCCGTAAGCCATAGGCTCGACGACAACGGGGGCTTCGCCGCTCTTTTTGTCCGCTGCCTGTATACGTGCTCACTGCTCCCTGTAAAAAGAGGCTTGAGACTTGAGGCTACAGGCTTGAGGCGCGGAGAAGCGGAGGGCATGGAGGTACAGAGGCTTCTTGAAAGCACTTACCTCCCCTCAAGCCTCAGGTCTCAAGCCTCAGGCCTTCCTTCGGCAGTAACCGCCACCACTACTTTTAGGGAGTGAACGTCCCGGAACGCCGCCTGTTTGGGCGGCGTTCTTTTTTTGCTTTCTTTTCACGGGGCGGAGTTTGGACAGCAAAGGCGACAGAGTTGAGGGGGGAGCGGAGCGGGGAGGCACCGGGACGGGTAATTGACGTCTTGACTAACGGAATATGGGCTCGACAACAGATTTCGCATCTGCGAAGATACTCCGCTTGAAGGAGCCCGAATGATACTTGCGATCCGCGTTGGCGGGCCTCTAATTCGGGTTCCTTAGCGTTTTGGCGTACGAGCCCATCTAGGTATCAAATGCTGAGTTCGAATGAAACCTGAATACGTATTGCCAGAATTGAAGCTTGAGGCGTTCAACTGCGCAAACTGTCACGTCTATTGTCGGCAGCGTTGGTACTTTTTGAGGGCAGGAGAGCGGTCGGATGGTTTTGGGGAGCAGTTTAATGACAAGCGATTCATGGTGAGCAATTGCGAGCACTGTCAGTACCCGACGATCTGGCTCGGCGAAAAGATGATATATCCGGTGCATTCCGGTGCTGAACCTCCGAATCCGGATTTGCCACGCGACATCGTGGAAGATTATGAAGAAGCTAGATCAATTGTAGGATATTCGCCGAGAGGTGCGGCTGCTCTTTTGAGGTTGGCAATCCAAAAAATGTGCCGTCACCTTGGACAAGAAGGCAAGAATATTAACGACGATGTCAAAGCTCTAGTTGCGGCTGGACTTCCGACGAAGGTGCAACAGGCATTGGACACCGTTCGGGTGATCGGAAACGAAGCGGTACATCCTGGCACAATCGACCTTCGTGACGACAGAGCGACTGCAAACATGCTTTTTCGGCTCGTCAACTTTATTGCCAACAAAATGATCAGCGAACCTAAAGAGATCGACAACATTTATGTATCGTTACCGAAGGATAAGCTAGAGGCGATCGCAAAGCGCGACGCAAAGTGATTAAGTTCACCATTAGAGGGGAGGAGCCGGGGAGGTTTGTGTGGTCACGGGGCTCCCGTCGACGTAAGCCTGTTGTGGCGCCGACGGTTGTTGAGGAGGAGTTTCTCGCGTCCGCGCTTCCTTCATAGCTTTGGTCCTGGCATCCAGCAAATTCGCAAATCCCCTTAACCCCTCGCGCACAATTGGGGAGGGTAATTCCATTCTAAAGGCATCGAACGCTTGAACGATCATCTTGAACTCGGCGTCTTCAAACAAGCCGTTCGCCAGCAACTTCTTAATGTCTGGCTTCCGTGAGTAGTCTCCCGCTAGGGCCGCGCGCCGTCTTATAGAACGCCAGAGACGATTTCGTATCGCATTGTCGGGAGAGGCTTCGAGCCCACCATAGATGGGAATTGGACCCGGCAAAGTCATGCGCTCCCGGATTTCGTTGATCGCGCGCTGCTGCTCCTGAAGGAGAAGTAGAATTCGTTCGATGGCTTCCTGCTGATCCGGCAGCGGGACCTTTGCCGCCTTCGGCTTCGCGTCTCGCGCTCCGATTCCGTCCGTAAGCGTCGAGACAGATTTCGCAAGTTCCGGCCAGTGCATCTCAAAAACTTTCGCCAGTTCAGTCTCTTTGCGCTGGTGTTCCAAAGGCAGCAGGCTGTTAATCGTCTTTGCCAGGTGCAGGATTTTTTCCTTTTCCCAGGGTGTAACCTGAAATTGGCTGAGTGTGCCGGGAACCTCCGAGACTTTCACGACAAACGGAAGCACGATGACGGTCGAAGTATTTGGCGACTTTGAAACGGCACCTGCCTCGAAGTGAATCCAAGGGGCACGAAGATTCTCAGGGGTCAGACAGATCAGACCTGTTTGAGTTTCGGAAAGCTCTTTGCCGATAGTCTCATTCCAACGGGCACCGTCCCGTATGTCCTCCGACGAAAGGAAGGGTTGCACCGTAGGGAAAACGAGCCGTACCCACTCGCGCATCACTAGTGCGATCTGCTTGCTTGTTTCACCGGACCAAGAAATAAAGAGTTTCATGCGGCCCTCCGTCGAGAGAATGGAATTGTACGGTATGACCGCGTGGCCGCAACCTACCGCGTCATCTCGTCGACGGCTTCTCGCAGCAATCTTCCGACCTTCGAGCGCGGAGAGGCGAGCGAAGGGTAACGGTGCTGCAGGAGCCGCAGGATGACTGGCTCGGCCCGCTGGTCGAGGGCAACGGCGATCTGCTCGATGACGTCGAGCGAGAGGCCAAGCTGGTCATTCTCATACTTGGAAAGCCGGCCTTTGTCCCAATCGAGCCGGCCGGCCAAATCATCCAAGGATAGGCCGGCTTTGGTCCGGAGTTGCCTCAGGACGCTACCGGCGCCAGCGATAGTAATTCTGTCATCCATCAGGTATGTCTTCCTCCAGCGCTCCCCCCGCGCCGAGGCACATGATTGCAGTCCAGAATCTCCGGTGGATGGGCGCCCGGTCCTTCGAGGCGTCGGCGAGATCATGCTTGACCCCTTCTAGGGTCTGGATCGCCTGGCGCAGAAAGTCGGCTTGCCCTTCTTTACATTTTCCTGAATTCAATTTTTTCGTTGCGAGCTCAATGAACCGGTCCAAAAGATTCTTCATGAAAATCTCCTAGGCCGGACGGGCAGACGCCAATTGTCAACCCGTTCCTAGCCTACTCTTGGGACGTTTTGCCATGGGGTTTCTCCTTGTGCGTCCGCCAATTCATCTGATACACGTTTGCCAGGGCTCTTTCATGGGCGGCCGCAGGCGGTATTGCGGACAACCCTAGAGCAACCGACTACACGTCGGTCCATTAAGAGTGTAGTAACCGTTTCTAAAAAGTCAACCCCTCGGCGCGGCGCTGGACGCTACGGCGGCTCGGCGGGGGCCTCGCCCTCCTACACCGGCTGAGAGCCGGTGCCACAAAGGCCGGAGGAGTCCGGCGGGGAGAAGTGCGAGAAGGGATTTTCGCACCAGCAAATTAGGGGGATGGGGCAGGGTCTTCCTTCCCAGGGACTCGAAGTCCCTGGCAACCATCGCGCGCCCTCCGGGCGAAGACGCGAATGGGGCTATAAGGATGTGCCAAGCAATTCCAAGAATTGCTTCATATCAGTAGCCAGCGGCGCTTCGAGTGAGAGCGGGGTTTGTTTGATCGGGTGCGTGACCGTCAGGCGCCAGGCGTGGAGGAGTTGGCGGGTCCAGCGTGGCGTATCGTCGTCCGTCGTGCGGCCGGTGACCTGGCGCACGGAGACGTGGCGGCCGCCGTAGAAGGGGTCGCCGACGATCGGGTGACGGATGTGGGACATGTGGATGCGGAGCTGGTGGGTGCGACCCGTCTTGGGGTGGAGCTCGACGAGGCTGTAGCCGCGGATGCGCTTGATGACGCGGTAGCGGGTGATCGCGGACTTGGAGAGCTTTTTCTCGAACTTGCCGCCCAATCGCTCGGCGAAACCGGTGGCGACGTAGCGATCGTGGACGACGGGGTGCTGACCGATGGGGACGTCGATGACGTCTTCGTCGAACTCGGGCTCACCGTGGACGATGGCGATGTAAATCTTTTGCGTGGTGCGGTCTTCGAACTGCTTGGAGAGCCGCCAATGGGCCTCGTCGGTCTTGGCGATGATCATGATGCCGGTGGTGTTCTTGTCGAGGCGGTGGACGATGCCGGGGCGGAAGGGGTCGTCGGTTTTGGCGAGGGTCTGGCAGTAGAAGGCGAGGGCGTTGGCGATGGTGCCGCCCTGGGTGCGGGTGGCGGGGTGGACGATGATGCCGGCGGGCTTGTTGAGGGCGAGGACGTAGTCGTCTTCGTAGATGATGTCGAGGGGGATGTCTTCCGGGGCGACGTCGTAGATGGGCGGCGGGGGGAAGGTGATCTCGATGATGTCGCCGAATTCGACTTCGTAGCTTTTTTTCGTGGGCAGGCTGTTGACGACGATGTCGCCCTGCTTGATGAGGCGCTGGAGGGTCGTGCGCGAGACGCGGGGGAAGCGGGCCATGAGGTACTTGTCGAGGCGGCGACCGGGGAGCTTGCGGCGGATGTGGATGACGGCGCGGCGGGGTTCGCCTTCGTCGGGGGTGTCGAGGCGCTGGATGGGATCTTCGTCGATGTCGGATGTCGGATGTGGGAGGTGGGATGTGGGAGGAGCGGACGATGGCGCGGGGAGGCCGTCAAGTTGAAACTCGGCGAGGAGGTCTTCGCCTGCGGGCGCGGTGTCGTCGGCGCGGAGGACGTCGTCGTCGGTGTCGCCAAGGGGCATGGGGGGATTGTAAGGGAAGTGTGGCCCTACTTCGCGGCGAAGACGACTTCGGTGGCTTCGAGTGGGTGGGCCAGTTCGTCAGGCTTGGGAGGAAGGTCGGTCAAGAGTCGCCGGAGGTATTCGGAGAGGTAGCGGGCGACGGGCGAAGAGACCTGCTGTGCTCCGCAGCTCGGGCAAGTCCATGCGGGGACGTTTTGCATGCGCACATGGATGCCGCGAACAACCTCGTCCACGTTAGCGGGACCGTATGTCATGGGCTGTCCGCATTGATGACATTTCTTGGACATGACAAGCCAATTCTAGGTTTTGCGGGTTCGTTCGTCAATCCATTCGTCGGGGTCAGGCCGATAAACCGTAACAACGACGAGGTTGCTTGCTGGCTCAAGAAGCCAATCGCCGTAGTCAAGCACGACATGAATGAATCCGCTGGCAAGCGAAGCACATAGTAAGCACCGATGTCGGCTTTCGTCGTCTTCGATGATTTCGCCGGTGGAAAGCGCGGATTCGATTTCCTCGACGAAGATCAAGTCTTCCGCGGCTTCGATGATCGCGTGCACTGTGAAGTCGATTTCACCGACGGCGAGTTTGGCGCGAATTGCTTTTTCGGTGATCGGCATTGGGCCAGCATACCTGTCAAAACCCCGTTGCCCAAGAGTAATGTCTGTATCTGAGAATCGTGCAAATTCGAAGGCCACTCGGCGCCCCACCACGGCGGGTCTCTGATTGGTATCAGCGGGGATCGTCATGGGCGGGATTGTAAGGGAAGCGTGGCCCTCCTCCGCCCCTCCGGGGCGGAAAGATCTTAGGGAACTGTCACCACGGGTTGCGCTTCGCTCCACCCGTGGCTAAGGTCCCTTGCCCCTTCGGGGCAAAAAGGCGGCGGTTACATGTAGACGGGGAGCGGGATGCCGGAGCCGTCGGAGTGTTTGGGGGCGTCAGCTTCGAAGACGCCGGGGATGTCGGCGGCGCACTCGGGGCATTTGCCGGGCGTGGTCATGCGGTTCTCGTGTACGTAGAAGCCGGTGCGGCGGATGATCAAAGCATTGCACGACGGGCAGTAGGTGTTCTCGCGGTCGCCGACGCCGCCGTGGATGTTGCCGGGGTAGACGAAGCGGAGACCGGCGGCCTTGCCGATGTCGTAGGCGCGAAGGAGCGTGGCGGCGGGGGTGCGCTGGTTGTCCTGCATCTTGTAGTCGGGATGGAAGGCGGTGACGTGCCAGGGCATGTCGCGGGAGACGCCGGCGAGGAATTTCGCGATGCCGGTCAGCTCGGCGTCGCTGTCGTTGAAGCCGGGGACGATGAGGGTGACGATCTCGACCCAGAAGCCCATTCCCTTCAAGCGGCCGATCGTATCGAGGACGTTGGCGAGGACGCCGCCGAGTTCGCGGTAGTGCTTGTCATCGAAGCCCTTCAAGTCGACCTTGTACAAGTCCACGTAGGGCCGGATGAAGTCGAGCACTTCGGGGGTGCCGTTGCCGTTGGAGATGTAGCCGCAGACGAGGCCGCGGGCGCAGACCTCCTTGAAGACTTCGACGGCCCATTCGCTGGTGATGAGCGGCTCGTTGTAGGTGGAGACAACGACGGGCGTGCCGTTTTCGACGGCGAGGTCGGCGAGCTGCCTGGGCGAGCAGAAGCGCGGGAGGCTGACGGCCTGGTCGTCGCGAAGGGCCTGCGAGGTGACCCAGTTCTGGCAGTAGCCACAGTGGTAGTCGCAGCCGAGCATGCCAAAGGACATCGCGTCGCGGCCGGGGTAGGCGTGGTAGAACGGCTTTTTCTCGATGGGGTCGATCTGGAGACCGGCGACGTAGCCGCCGGGGACGCGGAGTTCGCCGTTTTCGTTGAAGCGGACACGGCAGACGCCGGCGCGGCCGGGCTTGATGAGGCAGCGATGACCGCAGGCGACGCAGCGGAGGGCGTCGCCCTCGGGAAAGACCAGCGCGGGGTCACCCGGGATTGTGTTTTCGGAGAGAAGCGACTTCAGCGAGGTCATCGCCGCCATACGGCAGTATAGGAGCGAAGACGATAAGGGACCTAAGGGACCAAAAGGACCCGATTACGCTTATTCTCCGCTCTCGTCGTTCTTGTCGGCTTCTTCGTCGTCATCCGCGGGCCTTTTCGCCTTTCGCGGAGGCGTGGCGTCGTCTTCTTCGGAATCGACGTCTGATTTCTTTCGCGTCGCGGGGTCCTTGTAGTTCTGCACGGCCTTGGTCATCCAGCGCTGACCGTCGAAGGTGGCGACACTGGCGGTGGATTGATAGAAATCGAGCTTGGCGGCGACGGGGCCGAGTTTCGCGAGGATGCCGGGGATGGTTTGGAAGATGCCGCGGACTTGCGGCGGCGCCTCGGCCATTCCCATGGTTGCAAAGCCCATGACCATGGAGGCGACGCCAATTCCGGCCTGCAAGTCGGCGGCGAAATTGGCCTCGTCGGCGTAGCTGATGGAATCGACGCTGCCGGATTTGGGACGGATGGCCTCGGCGGCCCAGCGCTGGTTCTTGGTGATGTTGGCGTGATCGCCGGCGGCGGTCTTGAGGCTGAGGTTGACGGTCTTGGCGGAGGAGCCGAGGATCAGGTAGCCCTCGGCGCAGCCCCAGACCGGCGGGCTCATGCCGCCCATCATCATCATCATGGGGTGGGAGACCTGGGTGAAGTTGCGGCCGCCGGCGACCTTGACGGACGAGAGCATCAGCGCGTTCTTCTCGCCCATTTCCTCGTTGATTTTCTTGAAGAGGCCGGAGAGGGCCTTGCTCATCTTCTTTTCGTTGGAAACCTTGAACATGAGCAGCCAGTCATTTCCCATGGCGAAGGAGATCATGGGTCCTTCGAGATTGTTGATGACGTCGTTCTCGAGATCGATCTCCAGCTCCTCCGCTTGGACACGAGCAAACGCCTCGAAGGCCTCCTTCCCGCCGGGGAGATGGGTCTCGGCGAAGTCGCGGATGTAGGCGTATAGGGCCTTGAAGTTAATACCGGAGGTAACGCTGAAGTTGGCGGCTTCCTGGGGGATGAAGGCGGCGAAGTCTTCGGGGTTCTTGCCGCCGGCGAGGACGTCGTAAAGAGGCTTGTTCTTGGCATCCACCTTGAGCTTGGCGACGCTTTCGGAGAAGACGCGATAGCCGTCGGTATATTCGACGCTGGCGACGTAGTCGAAGATGGAAATGTCGTCGAGAACCTTGGAGAGGGCGGCGACGGCGGCCTTGGCTTCATGGGCTTCGGCGTCCGCTTCTTCGGGCTTCTCGCCGTCCTTTTCCGCCGGGGGTTCGTCCTTCATTTCGGCGGCGCCCGCCATCATCTTGATCATTCCGCCGACGCGGGTGAACAGCAGCGAGGGGTCGAAGAAGACGAGCGTATCCTCGGCGGGCGGGAGTTGGTCGAAGGCTTTCTTGAAGCGGTCCGATTGGGCCAAGCCCTTTTTGCCGGCCGAGCCCTGGAGCAACATCATCGCCTCGTTGAGCATCGTCGGCCCGCCGAAGGAGAGGGCGATGACATCCTTGTAGCTGGCGAGGGAGAGGACCATGCCGGCCAGGTCGCGATGGGCCAGGGTGGCGATGGTGACGCCGTCTTCGTTGGTCTCGGTGATCGTAAGAACCCCTTCGCCGTAGTCGGCCTCGACGAGCTTGACGAACTCGGCCAGCAGGGCCTTCAGGGCGGCGTAGTTGGCGGGGGCGCTTTCCACGTCCATCCGACCCAACAGGAGGCCTTCGTAGGGAGAGCCGTGGCGGATGGGCGTGATGAAGCGACCGGCGTAGAGCATTTCCTTGTTGAAGAGTTTGCTCCACTCGACTTTCATGCTGAGCTTGTAGAAGCGCTCGTGAAGCTCCTCGATCATGTCGAGTTTTTCTTCGCTGAGTGAGTCGGTGAACATTTCCCAGACGTCGTGGAGGATGCCGCTTTCCATGAAGGCGACGTGGACGTCGGCCCAGTATTCGTCGAGAAATTTGCGCTCGGGATTGGCCTTGGCGGCGACGGTGATAAAGGCGTCGGAAGGCACGGCCTTGAGCAGGGGGAATTCGGAGAGGTTGGTCTGGGCTAACGTCGGCGCGGCCGGCGCCGCGAGGATCGTGACAAGAAGAACACCGAAGATCGATTTTCGAACCATTACTGGAACCTCCACACCCCGGCGCGCCGGGGTCGAATAGCGTGCCCCAAGAATCACGGCGAGGTGGCGACGGCAAACGATCGGACGCCCGATCTGACCACAACCACGCGGGATCGGGTGAGTAGGATAACGGCGAATGGGGAGGAAGTTCACGCGCGGCAATAAGGGCCGCCCCGTGGGCGTTTTTCGTCATAGGGGCAAGGCCGCCGACTCGGTTCGAGTGGAAACGGCGGCCCTCGCCAATGGGTTCAACAAGGTTCAATAACAGGAGCATGAATATGTTGATACGAGCAGCAATTGTCGCGACGGTGTTGGCGGGGCTGGGTATGGTCGATCGGGCGCTGGGTGCGGAGTCTGAAGCGCCGCCGCCGCGAGAAGGGGCGTTTGAGCGATTGGATCAGAATCACGACGGCGTGATCCAGCGGGAGGAATTTGAACAGGCGCGCGGCCGACGCGATGGACAGCGACGGCAGGAGCTCGGAGATCGAGGTCCGCGCGGTGATCGCGGACGGCGCGGCCCGCGTGGCGGTGACGGGCCGCGCGGCATTTTCCGGGATGGCGGACCGTTCGAGCGGCAGATTGACGAGGCGATCGACCGCGCGATGAAACGCGCCGAGGGCGATCCGGAGAAACTTCGGCGCGCGCTTCACGACGAACTTAGTCAGGAGCTACGAAAGGGTCGCGGGCGCGCGGGACAGGCGGACGCACCGCTGAGCGCTCCGGAAGCTGAGCGATGGGACCACCGCCGTGGAGCGCCGCCGGACGATGCGCGGCCCGGTGAAAGGGCGCGCGGGTTTGGCGAGCGCCGCCGGTTTCCGGGAGGGCCGCCGCGCGGCAATCCGGAAGAACGCGCCAAGAGAATCATGGACCGGTTCGACGGGAACGACGACGGCGTTCTGTCCGCGGAGGAGTTGGAGGGCCGGCGAGCGGAGCGCTGGTTGCGGGCGGATGCGGACGGCGATGGTCGCGTCGACCAGGCGGAGTTATTGACGATGCTGCATAAAGTCGGTGAGGGGGAGGGTCGCATCGGTCGCCGCGGACCGAAGGAGCCGGACGCTCCGCCGCCTCCGCCCGGCGAATAATTGACTGCCTTGGAAAACCCGATCGTAGGGGCTCGCGGCGGTCACAGAATGAGCCGTCCGCCGTTATCATGGGCGGATGCTTCGCGCGATTATCTTCGATTGCGATGGCGTGATTGCGGACACCGAGCCGCTTCACTATCGGGCGTTTTGCCGGGTGCTGGAGGGCGTGGTACCAGTGCCGACGGAGCAGGCGTATTTCCAAAAATACGTGGGGCTGACCGACGCGGCGTATGTGAAGACGCTGTTTGAGGAAGCGGGGCGACCGCTGGAGCCCGAGCGGTTGGGGGAGTTGGTGCTCGCGAAGAAGGGCCTTTATCGGGAGATGATCGAGGGGGAGCTGCCGCTGCTGCCGGGGGTTGAGGAGTTTATCCGGCGTGCGGCGGGGCGCTGGGCGCTGGGGATTTGCAGCGGGGCGTTGCGCGAGGAGATTGAGTTTCTCCTTCGACCGCGCGGGCTGCTGCCGCTCTTCAGCGTCATCGTTTCGGCCGAGAGCGTGCCCACGTCCAAGCCCGACCCGACCGGCTTCAAGCTGGCGTGCCGATTGCTGGCGGAGAAATCGCCGGGGCTACAGCCGAACGAGTGCCTGGCCGTTGAGGACAGCCGGCATGGCGTAACCGCGGCGAAGGCGGCGGGGATGAAGGTGCTGGCGGTCGGGGCGATGGCGCAATCGTGGCGGCCGTCATCTGCGGATGCGACGGTGGCCGATCTCACGCGCGTCGATGATCAAATGCTGGCGGCACTTTTTTTGTAGACTTCGTTAAGTTTGAGCGAGCAGGATCGCCGCAATGCGCTCTCCTGCTTGGCCGTCGGTCAGGGGACTCTTGGTTGCGATGCGCGGGGGCGCGGAGAGGATTTGCGGCAGGGCCGCGCGCATCGCCTCCGACGTCGGCGGAACGAGGGTGTTCGTGCCGGTCTCGACGGTGTAGGGGCGCTCCGTCGATTCGCGGAGGGTTGCGCAGGGGACGCCGAGGATTGTCGTTTCTTCCTGAATGCCGCCGGAGTCGGTAATGACGAGCTTGGCCGACGCCATGAGGCCGAGGAAGTCGAGATAGCCGAGCGGATCGATCAGTCGAAGACCGCTCATCCGCGCGACGCGATCGCTCAGGCCGAACTCGGCGATGCGGCCGCGGGTCCGTGGATGAACGGGAAAGAGGACGGGAATTCGCGCGGTGACGTCCGACAGGCCGTCGAGGATACCCGCCAGGATGTTCGGGTCGTCGACGTTTCCAGCGCGGTGGAGCGTGAGCAGCGCGTAACCACCGGGGGTCAACCCCAGATTGGCGAGCATCGGTGTCTGGCGGGCGCGGGGCAAATAGCGCAGGAGCGTATCCGCCATCGTGTCGCCGACGAGATGGCATTGCGCCGCGTCGATTCCTTCGGCGGCGAGATTGGTCATACCCGCCGGCTCGGTGACGAACAGAAGTTGGCTGAGCCGGTCGGTCAGGACACGGTTGATCTCCTCGGGCATGGAGCGGTCGAAGCTGCGCAGGCCCGCCTCGACGTGGGCGATGGGCACGTTGAGTTTCGCGGCGACGAGGGCGCAGGCGATGGTGGAGTTGACGTCGCCGACGACAATGAGCCAGTCGGGGCGGTGCTGGACGACCAGTGGTTCAAAACGTTGCATGATGTCGGCGGTCTGGCGGCCGTGGGAACCTTCGCCACAGCCAAGATTGACATCCGGCTCAGGCAAGCCGAGGTCGACGAAGAACGCCCGAGACATATTGGCGTCGTAATGCTGACCGGTGTGGACGAGGAGGCGATCGATGTGACCGGTCGCGTCGAAGGCCGAGACGAGCGAGGCGATCTTCATGAAGTTGGGTCGGGCGCCGCAGGCGAGCAGGCACTTGAGGCGTGAGGGGTTGGGCACAAGGGGCTCCGCAAGTACAGGCTCTGCAGGGTTCTATCGGCCCAGTTCTTCCTTCTTCGTCGTCGGTTCGGGGGGAGGCGGCGGCAGGCCCAGCTTCTTGCGGATGATCTCGTACGAGCCGCGGTACATCTGGCCCCCGACCTCGTCCGCAAGCTTTTCGACGATCTGGGGGAAAGTAAAGGCGATTTTCATCCGGTCGGACACCACGCTTTTTTGATAAGCGTCGTACACCTGTTTGGCCCGCGCCAGGTACCGCACCGCCTCTTCGTCTTCCCCATAGGCATACTGAAGCATTCCGCGGCGGATCAGCGCCTCGACGCGGGCCGTGGTGGTGCGGATATCGGCGATGTCGCGATCGAATTTGGTTTGCTCGTAGAGGAAACCATCGAGGCCCTTGGCGTACATGGGGTCGGGGTACGTCTCCTTTAGCCAGTCGAAATAGTGTTTGGCCTCGTCGTTCATCCCCAGTTCGTGGTAGCGGAGAATGGCGCTGCGGACGAAACCGATGAAGCCGGACACAAAATTGATGGAGACCGGGCTTTTCTGCTCCTCTTCCTTCAGATATTGCGCGGAGTCGCGGACGAAGGCGTCGAAGAGAACGGGAACAAAGCGGATATCCGGGGCGAGCAGCGGCGGTTCGCCGAGCTTGGCATCCTTGCTCATCGCCAGCCGGCCGCGGTGGAACATCTTCTGCAGGCAGAAAAACTCGATGCGGTTGGTATTCAGCTTGTGTACGTCGAAATTGGTACGGGTGTCGATGCCTTTTTCCATGCCGAGATTGGCCCAATACAGCGCGTGGGATTCGGCAAGCCGAAAGTCCAGGCGTATTCCGAGCGCTTTTTCTATGGACACGATTCTCGCGGGATCGAGCTTGACCTCGTTTCGCAGCCGATAGGCCCGCCAAAAAATCTCGATCGCCTGGCGCGCCTCCTGTGTCGCGGGCTCGGACATGAACGCCCGCAGGGCGGCGAGTCGGTTTTCTTCCTCGCCGGGTTTGGCATCGGGAACCTGAATGGTTCCCTCCCGGAGACCGGTAAGAAGGTTGAGATAGACTCCGTCGGCGGCCGCGTCGAAACCGAACGTCTTGAGCCTGGCGACGAAATCGGCCACGCCGGGCGTTTGGAGTAACTCTTCGATGGTCTGCGGCGCGTCGACCAGAGTCTGGAAATCATATTCGCGGTAGTAGTCGCCTTCGACCTGCCCTGGCCTGACGAACCCGTCGGGCACGGGACCGAGGATGTCCTCCATCTGCAGGGCGAACTGGAGCTTGTAGTAGGAGTGCCACTCGTCCATGAAGTCGCCGACTTTGTGGAAGAGGATCCAGGCCAGTTCGCGGTAGAGCTGCGTGTTGTTGGGGTTGAGGGGGATTCCCCGGTCGCGGATGAGTTCGTAGCCGTTCTTGACCCAGCGCCAGCGCTCCTCGGGGCTTTTGAGGGTGACGGAGATGTTGTAGGACATGTTCCAGCCCTGAAAAGCCCAGACGCTGGCGAACTTGGGCTGGAGTTCACAGATCATCTCGGAAAGCTGGTAGGCGTCGAAAAAGCGGCCTTCCTCCTTGAGCTGGGTGGCGCGAAGCCAGAGGTAATCGACCAGGGGAGCGCGGCCGAGGGCCAGGAGCGGCGAAAGGAACATCGAGGGCCGGACCGTCTCCGGGAGGGGGGGCATGATGAGCTGGTGCTTCTTACGGAGGGCGTCGAGCGGCCCGACCTGCGCCCCGGCGGCAACCAGGAGGCCGAGGGAAAGGAGGGCGGCGAGCCATTTTCGGGAGGAGGGTCGCATGGCGGGGATTATAACCAGGGTCCGATTTTGCGTTCGTGGGGGCTCGGGCGCCTCGAACCACTATTTTCATACGAATCCAGCGGCTCAAGAGTTTTTTCTTTCCCGGGCGTGACAGAAATGGGGGCTTCCGGCTCCAGTAGGTATGGACAGTTACCTGCAAGACAACGAGCCGCGACGGACACATGCGTGTCGGCGGCTTCGAGAAGCAGGCCATACGAGAAGGAGTTGGATCATGGTCGCCACGATTTACGAAGTGCTGTTTGCCCTCGCGTTCGAAGCTGCCAAGTTGGTCGGCGACGGCCTCTGGCCGGTCATTCCTCCGGTCTAATGCCGCAACCGGCTGGATTGACCGAGGACCGAATCAAAAAAAGGGCCGCCCATGAGGCGGCCTTTTTTGTTGCGCGGATTTTCATCCGCTGACCGGGTCAGGACGATGCGAAAAAAAATTGATTCCTCGCGTGACAGAAACCGTCCGCTTCGGCTCAAGTAGGTATGGATACAGACCTGCAAGACAATCGAGCCGCGAACGGACACATGTGTGTCGGCGGCCTGAAGACGCAGGCCAAACGATTAGGAGAAAGTCATGGCGATTTATGAATTTCTGTGGTTGGCGTTGATCGAAATCACGAAGAGCGGCTTGTGGCCCGTGATCGACCCGGTGGTCCTCCCCTAACCCCTCGAAAGCGAAACGAAAACAAAAAGGCCGTCCCGAAGAATCGGGCGGCCTTTTTTATTGGGGAGGCGGAGTCGTCTCGCGGGGAGGTTGGGGCAACCATCGGGGCACTTGTCGACAATACTCGGCGTATGACTCGCCAAACCGGGTGGCCAGTCGCGGCTCCTCAATCCGCGTCACCTGATAGTGTGCGAAGGCCACGCCCAGCACGAAAAGGACGATCAACCCGAGGGATGCGAAAAAGATCACCTCTCCCAGAAAAGCGACCAGGAGCGTAATGACGACGGGATTGCGGACCCAGCGATAAGGGCCGGTGGCGACGAAGACCTTGGGCGGATCGAACTCCACGTGCGGCCCGCGGCCGTGATAAATCAGCCAGATCGAGCAATACAGGTAGGCCGCGAGGCCGATGGTGAAAACGGCGATACCGAGCAGAGTTCGAAAGCCGGTCCAATACGCCTGGATGATGAATCGAGCGGGGATGGAGGTCAGGATCCATTCGCCGAGCAGATAAAAAACAGATGGAACGACGGCAAGAATGACCAACAGGAAGCCGGCTGTGTAGATCGTGCTTCGCAGGGCGAACGGGCGTTCGGGCGGGGGGTTGAGAGGCGTGGGTCCGTCTACCATCGCACGGCGAAGCCGGCCGTCATCCACTTGCTCGACTCCACGGCGTGGACGATGGCGAGTTGACCGGACTTCAGTTCGCCCGAGCGGATCATTTCGTCGAGGTGGAGCAGAGTGGCCGCGCCGCCGCAGTAGCCGATCTTGGCGCTGCGGAATTTGATCTTGTCGCGGGTGATGCTCAGGCGATCGAGGAAGGCCGGGATGTGGTCTTCGTAAAGCTGGAGCGTGGGGATGGAGACGACGTAATGATCGACGCTGCCGGGCTCGATCTTGAGCTGGCCGGTGAAGTTGCACAGCCCCTGAAGCAGGAGCGGCGCGGCATTGTCATTCACCGCGGAGAAGTCCTGCCACAAGTGGTGCATGCCGTCGGCGTAAAGCTGGGGGATCTGGTGCGCGGCCGGCATGAGATCGGCGGCGGCACCCCCGGCAATCATGCCCGCGGGCCGGCCGGCGCCGACGGATTCCACGAAGGTACCAATGATCTCGTGGCCCGGGCTGCCGTTCTGATTCGCCTGTAGAACGAGGGCGCCGGCGCCATCGGCCAGGATCCAGCGAAGCGCCGCATGGACCTTGTCCATCTTGGGCTGGTTGTAATAGCAGCTTCGCAGATAGATGGACGAAAGCTGGCTGTAGGCGACGAGGGCCGTTCGATAGCGCCCTGAGCGAAGCGCGTCGTAGGCGACTTGCACGCCCTTGCCCACGCCGGTGCAGTTGGAGTGAATCTCCATTTCGGCGCAACTTTGGATGCCCAATCGTTCCTGAAGCAGGGCGCTGGTCGGCGGCGTGCTTTGATCGTAGGACGGACAGGAGATGATCAGCAGATCAATCTGCTGCGGCTCGATCTTGGCCATTTCCAGGGCGTTGCGCGCGGCCTTTTCGGCCATGCTGCTGAAGTTGTAGGTCATGTCCCCCGTTTCGGGGTCGACGGCAAAGTGGCGCGTCAGGACGCCGCCGCGATCGAGCATCTTCTTGCCGAGGTTTTCGACGAAGCTGCGGACTTTTTGCGGCGCGTCGTTCAGCGGGCCGAGGACGGACTCCAGCCTTTCGTTGGGCACTGGCGGACCCGGAAGGAAACTCCCGGTCCCGGCGATTCGTACAGGTAACAAAGACATAGCACTCCTAGTCGATACTCTCGCCTGGCTGGTCGTCTACAGGAGAGCAACCGCGTCCTTTTACGCGTGAGCGCGCCGGACGGCAAGCCGAGTATATTAGCAAAAGCCGCGCCACAAAGGCAGCCGCTTTGTTTACCCGAAAACCGGGAGGGTCACAACCCTGGTGGCCCCCTCGGCGGACAAGAAGGGGCAGGAGAGGGTATTCGGGTGAATCCATAAGCTTATGTTGGCAATACATTTGTCTCGCCAACGACGGCTCATTGCAGGGAACTCAAATTGGACAAAACTTTCACAAACCCGCCGTTTTCGTGGGGAATTGCACCTTCGCAAGTATCCCTGGATAGATGAGATTATAGGCCATGCAAATCTCCTGGTCGCCAATTTTGCTGCGTTTGGCCGGATCTTTTCGAACCGCCAAGGCCACAAGGCTGGACAAGAAGACGCTCTGGGTAAAAGTTACCCATCTTAATATCGTCGGATGGGGCGAAGCCGCCCCAATGGACACGTATGGTCAGACTCTGGAGTCGGCGGAAAAGGCCCTATTGGCGATGTCCGGAGTCCTGTCCGAGCGGCCTTTTTCCTCCATTGGCGAGTCCATAGATCGGTTGGTGGAGGGTTTCGGCGACCAGATGGCGACCGTCGCAGCGGTGGATGCGGCGCTGCACGATTGGGCCGGGAAGCAGGCCGGTGTTCCGGCTTTTCAATTGCTGGGCTGCCAGCCGACCGGCCCGTTTACGACGTCCTTTACGATCGGGCTCGATGAACCCCAGGCGGTGGTTGAGCGCGTGCGGTGCGCGGAGGCGTACCCGATTCTCAAGCTGAAGCTGGGTGGTCCGAACGATGAGGAGATCGTCGCACGGGTGCGCGAATCAGTCCCGTCCAAGACGATCCGTGTCGATGCGAACACGGCGTGGACGGTGGATCACGCGCTCGACATGCTCCCGCGCCTGGCGAAGTACGGCGTCGAGTTCGTCGAACAGCCGCTACCCGCGGGCGATATCGAAGGGCTTCGGCGGCTGAAGGAGGCCGGCATCCTGCCGATCGTGGCGGATGAAAGCTGCGTGCGGCCGGACGACGTGCCGAAGGTAGCCGGCTGCGTCGATGGCATCAACATCAAGCTCAGCAAGTGCGGCGGCATCCGCGAGGCGCTGAAGATGATCCGCCTGGCCCGCGCCCACGGTCTCGAGGTCATGCTTGGCTGCATGATCGAAAGCTCGCTGGGCATCTCCGCGGCCCTGCAACTGGCCCCGCTGGCCGACTGGCTGGACCTCGACGGTCACCTGCTGTTGGCTCACGATCCGTTTACTGGAATCGGCGGAGCGGGCGGGCGGTTGACGTTGAGCAATCGGCCGGGTCTGGGCGTTGAGTCAAATGACCTCGCCGAGTCTCGCAATTCGATCTAGTATTGGAGCCCCGAGGATTTGCTTATGGTCGAGATACTCGTTCCATCGCGCCCCCACTAAAGCGCCTAGACTTCCACGGACGCTTCAGATTTGATAGAATGGGCGGGCGAATCTCAACATTCGTGGTTCCAGGTACCGTTCAAGGGGTGAGAAATGCAATGGGGTATTTTGGCTTTGAATTCACTATTGAGTGTAGGGGGTGTCTCATCCGATCCGAGAATCACTGAGGAGTCGATCTTCTGGGGCAACAGAAACATCATTCAAACCTCAGATATTGCTGGAGGCAACATCGAAACAATCGTATCTACAGGTTTGAATACTCCTGCGGACATCGAGGTTGATCCGTTGGCATTGAAAATATATTGGTCGGACCTTGGAAATCGCCGAATCAAACGCGCCAACTTCGACGGTTCCAACATAGAGGAACTGGTTCCGATCGGAATCATAACGGGCCCCATTGGCTTGGCATTGGACGTTGGAAGAGAAAAGATGTACTGGGCTGACCGCGGTGGCAGTCGGATTCAACGGGCTAATCTAGACGGTTCAAGTATTGAAACCATAGTCGACGCGTCAAGCATTGGAGGAACATATCGCGTTTGCCTCGATCCGGATCGCGAGCATATCTATTGGACTACGAATGGATCAACGAGCGGACGCGTATGGCGCGCCAATCTGGAAGGGGACGAAGTCACGTTGATTACGCAAATCGATCGCGGCGTCACAGGTCTGGCCCTGGACTTGGAGAACGACCGAATGTTTATTGGAGACGATTTCAGCAACGTTTGGTCAACGGGCTTGGATGGGTCGAATTCACGTGTTGAATTTCAACTGCCCGAATCATCGAGAGTCCTCGACATCGAATGGGAGTCGTCATTGAACTACATGTACATCGCTGATAATTCAGCAACGAGAATCTGGCGAGCGCGGTCCGACGGCTCTGAGCTTTCCGCGATTGTCGATCTTGCCGATCCGCCTCCCTGGAATCTACTCGGGTTAGCGGTCTATGTACCTGAGCCTGCCCCAGTGATCGTCGTTGTGCTTATGCTATTCTGGCGTCATACGTTTAACAGACGAATCAATTGAAAACTCAGTGACATGCAGGGACAGCGAGCGGTATCCGTCCGACGCCATTCCCTCCTCCGTCACCTGATGTTGTATTCCTTGATCTTCCGATACAGCGTCCGCGCGCCGATGCCGAGCTGCTTCGCCGCCTTTTCGCGGTTGCCGCCGTGTTGGGCGAGTGCGTGTTGGATAGCCATTTTTTCCAGCTCTTCGAGCGTCAGGTTGAACGCCCGCGGTTTGAGGGGGACGATCTCCGTGCTGGCGTTGATCGGCGGCGTGGAGGGCAGGTCCTTCACATCCAGCGTTTCTCCGTCGCAGAAAACCACCATCTGATTCACGACGTTCTGCAACTCGCGCACGTTTCCCGGCCAGCGGTAGTTCTCCAAAAGGCGCAGCGCCTCGGACGTGACCGTCTTCACGCCTTTCTTGTGAAGCGCATTGGCCTGCTCGATGAAGTGGTGTATGAGGGGAGCGATCTCCTCCCGCCGGTCGCGGAGCGGCAGGAGATTGATATCCGCCTGGTTGATGCGGAAAAAGAGGTCCTCGCGGAAGGTCCGGTCGGCCACGGCCTGCTTCAGGTCGCGGTTCGTGGCGGCGACGACGCGGACATCGACGTGGATCGGCTTGTTCGAGCCGACGCGGACGATCTCGCCGCTTTCCAGGACGCGGAGGAGCTTGGCCTGCATCTGCTGCGGCATGTCCCCAATCTCGTCCAGAAAAATCGTCCCGCCGTCGGCGGCCTCAAAGAGACCGCGGCGATCCGTGTGCGCGTTGGTGAACGCGCCTTTGACATGGCCGAACAACTCGGACTCCAGAATCCCCTCGGAGATGCCCGCGCAGTTGACCGGGACCCACGGTCCCTTGCGCCGATCGGAGTTGTTGTGGATCGCGCGGGCGATCAACTCCTTGCCCGTCCCCGATTCCCCATAGATGATGACGGTCAGTTTGGTTTTCGCCAGGCGGCGGGCGCGATCGACCGCGCTGCGCATCGCGCTCGAAACCGCGATGATCCCCTCGAACGAATACGCGCGATCGAGCTGCTCGCGCATGTGAAAGTTCTCTCGAAGGGTCATGGCCTGCCGCGCCGCGCGGTTGACGGTCGCCCGAAGTTGTTCCAGGTCGAGCGGCTTGGGCAGGTAGTCGTAGGCCCCGCCCTCAATGATGGCGTCGCGAGCCAGCTTCTCATCGCCGTGGGCGGTGATAAGAATGCCCTGCGTCCAGGGGCTGATCAGCCGGGCCATCTTGAGGACCTCCAGACCGTTGAGCGACCCGCCCAGGCGATAGTCGGTCACGACGACGTGGGGGACGCGGTGTTTCATCGACGCGACGGCCTCGTCGCCGGAATCGACGAGCCGACAGGCATGTCCGGCGCGCTCCAGTCCCTCTTTCAGGGCCTCGCCGTGCGAGCGTTCGTCTTCGACAATCAGGATAAAGGCGGTGTCGGACATGGGGGTCGAAGGATAATAACGGGAAAGGGCCGCAGCTACGATCTAACGCGCATTCCGTCGGACAAGTGGTCCAGCCCATCAATGGCGATCGATTGGCCGGGCGTCAGGCCTCCGAGGACTTCGACCAGACCGCTGACTTCGCGGCCGATGCGGATCGGCGTCTGACGGAGCCGGCCGTTGTCGACGAGAAAAACGCGGGCGCTTTTGGCGTCGGCGTCTCGTTGACAGGAAGACGCCGGAATCCAGATTGCCGAACCGCCGGACGGGCTTTCAGCCGGAGGTGGCTCGGAAAGGAAAGCGACCTGCGCGGAGCCTTCGACACGCAGGTTATCGTCGGGATCGTCAATGCGAACTTTGACCTGCACTGTGGCCTTGGAGTAGTTGGCCCCGGGATCGATCCACAGGACGTGACCGCGATAGCGCCGGTCCTTGTAAGCGTCCGGCGTGATGGTGCAGGGCATGTCCTTTTTCACTTTGGCAATGTCGAGTTCACTGATGTCGACCTCGACGCGAAGCGTGGCCATGTCGGCGATCATGCCGAATTGGGCGTTGGCCATCATTCCGCGGCCACCCTCGGCGGCGACGAAATCGCCGACCTCGACATCGCGTTGGAGGATGACGCCGGCAATCGGCGCGATCACGTCGCAGTCGGTCAGGGCCTTTTGCGCCCAGGCCAAAGCGGCCTCGTCGGCGGCAGCCTGGGCCTTTGCTTCTTCCAGCGCCCGTTTGGCGTCGGCGTGCTCGATGGTCGGCGCGTTTTTTCCTTCGAATAGCCTCGCCATCCGCTCAAAGTTGATTTTTTGGTACTCGTAATTGGCTCGTGACTTCTCGAGATTCGCCGCCGCCTGATCTCGACGTGCCTTGTAGATCACATCCTCGATCCGGGCCAGCACCTGGCCCTCCTTGACGCGATCGCCCTGTTCGAAATGGAGGGCGACAATCTGGCCCGACACCTTCGTGGAAACCTGGACTTTGTGGTCGGACACGATCTTGCCCGTCGCCGTGAGGACCGGAAGCGGCTCGCCGGCCTTGCGGGCGGTGACGACATGAAGGCGAATCTCGTCCGCCTTGGCGGATGCTCCCGGCAGGCCCCCCCATTGGCGCGCGGCAAAATAAAGGCCAAAGGCCAGCGCCCCGGTCAGGCCGCCCAGCAAGATGATCCGCCGGTAATGGCGATGAGAAACGGTCGCGGGCGCGGCGGCCACGGGCCGACGTTCCTTGGGGATGCTCAGCGTGCGGAGTTGGCTTCGAATGTCGGGGGGCGCGGCCATCGTAGGGATTTTAGCGAAATATCACGCCTTTCGCAGGGCTTCAATAATCCGCGTCCGCGAGGCGCGAACGGCGGGCGCCAACGCGCCGGTCACACCGACGATCGTCGCCAACGCGAGCGCAGACAGAACGATCTGCGGAGTCATCTTCAATTCATAGGCCAAAACCGTCCAAGTGGTGTCCGATAAATAGTCTTGCCTGGTTCCACTGACAAACGAACTGGCCAGGAGTCCGACGACGCAGGCGCTTAAGCACACGAGAAGCGACTCAACAATGAAGGAGGTGATTATCGCGGTGCGCGAAAATCCCAATGTGCGCAGCATCGCGATCTCACGTCGGCGTCCGTCTACGGCGGCATACATGGTGTTGGCGACGGCGAAGACGGCGCCGATCGCCATCAGCGTAATCAAGATCGACGTCAACAGCACGATCTCTTCGCTCTTGGACGCCAGATCCGAGTAATAATCAAGCTCGCGCTTGGCCTTGAGCTTGACCACAGGCCCCTGGATGTATTGAAGCGCGGCATCCATCTGCGCGGCATCTTCCAGGCGGAGCACGACGGACGATACGAACCGGCGGTCGAAGGAATCGGATAGCGTCGTTCGGCCGGCCCAGACTTCGCTTTCCAGCGCGCCGCCGCCCGCTTCGAAGATGCCGACGACTTCATAAGATCGATTGCTCGTCTTGCCCATGACGACGTGTCCGCCGACGTGCAGGTCCGCGAAGCGATCCCGGGCGGCTTTTCCGACTATCACTTCCAATGGCCCGGACGCGAACATCCGCCCCTCGATCATCTTGACCTCAGGATGGACGTCGAACGCAACGGGGTCGACGCCTCGGACCGCGACGTTGGCCTGCGCGGCAGTGGGACCTCGGCGCGGGATATTGGTCTGTACGCAGAGTTCCTGGCTGATCAGGGATTCGCCGGAGGCGCTCCGCCCCACGCCGGGCGTTTGCACGAGTCTCGCCGCTTCGTCGGGCCGAACAATGCTCGTACTCTCGGCGGTCGCGCCGGTTTGCAGCGCAACGACGTTGAGCGGCGAACCGCTGGCCCCTAAGGAAGCGCGAATGCCCGCGGCAAAGGAAAGGAGGACGGCAAGGACCGCCACAATCGAGGTGACGACCGTGAAGGTCAACGTGGTGCTCAGCTTTCGCACCAGCAGGTTTCGCCAGTTATAGATGAGCGGCAGCGCCATGGCGGGGTTATTCCAGGTTTCGCAGTGCGGAGACGACCTTCATACGGGCCGCCGACCAGCTCGGCCAGGCGGCGGCTATGACGCCGATGGCCAGGGCGATGAGCAGCGCCTGGCCGCACACGTTCAAGTTTACGACCAGAGTCTGGATGAGCGGAACGGTCCAGTTTTTCAGCGGCGTGTAGGTGAAGGCGATGTAGGGACCGAGCGCCCCGATCAAACCGCCGAGCGCGCACAACAGCAGGCTCTCTGCCTGAATGAGCGCGAAGGAGAATCCGCCGGAAAAGCCGAGGGCCTTGAGCGTCGCGACTTCGTTGATTCGATCGCGAAAATTCATGCTCATCGTGTTGGCTGCGGCTGTGACGGCGACGAAAACTGTGAGAATGGACAGAAGGGTAAGATTTTTCGGCAAATCGAATTGCTGGGTGATGAATTCGTTCATGAACGTCTTTTCATCCTGGGATTTGGTCTCGTCGCGGGAGCCGGAAAAGTGCCGGTCGATTTCGCCTCGATAGAAATCGAGATCCTCCTTGCTCGCGCACTTTACAAAGAAGAAACTGACCTGGCCCAGAGGGAGGTCCTCTTCTTTCTTGATCTCTTCCTCAAAGTAGTCGCGCCGAAACCAGTTCGTGACATAGTCCTCGGCGTCGGGAAGCGTGGACACGACGTGAAATTCCAGCGGCCGGTAAGGAGGCACGGACGGCAGGATGGATATGCGATCGCCTACCTTCCAGCCCATCTCGCCCGCCGTGGCGCGGCCGAGCATGATCGCCTGACGGTCCTTGTGCCAGGCTTCGATTTCCTTCTCGGTCAACCTGTGTTCCGGGAAGCATTTCACAAACGTGTCCGGGTCCACGGCGATGGACGAGAGCGGCGTGGGCGCATTCTCCCGTTGTCCGCCGATCCAGCGAAGCCCGCAAACGGCGACAATACGCTGTCCTGTCGGATCAAGCGCTTCGATCTTTCGCCGATGGCCTTCCGGCAGGGGATTGATGATGGAGGTCTTCTGGGTAATTGCGATGCGCAATTGTTTGCCGGAGTTTTCCAGGAAGCGATTGACGCCGTCGACGACGGCCATCGCCAGGACATACACCGTGATCGGGAGGGCGACCGCCGCGCAGGTGAGCAGGGTGCGCCGCGGGTTGCGGGTGAGGTTGCGGGAAAGATAGAGAATGCGGAGCGTCAAGGTAACTCGCCAAGGCGGGAATTAATTCTAGGCTTGCCGCAGGGCCGTGACGACCTGCACCCGCGCGGCCCGAATCGCCGGCACTACGGCCCCCAGGACGCCCACCACTGCCACCGACACCAGCGAGAGAAATACGATCCACGGCGTCATATGGATCTCAAAGGCCATTGTCGTAAAGGTGCTGCGACCGAACATATCCTTGGTGTTTCCGGCCAATTCCAGCCACAACAAGCATCCCAGGCACCCCAACAGGCCGCCGAGGATGGAGAGCAATACCGCCTCAATGATCACGCTGACCAGTATCTGACCGCTCGAAAAGCCGATCGTGCGGAGCATGGCGAACTCACGGACCCGCCCGGCGACTGAGGCAAACATCGTATTGGCGATGGAAAAGGCCGCGGCGGCGCACATGATTGCCACCAGAATCGAAACAATCATCAGGTAGATTTGGACGTTTTTGGATTGCTCCTCCCAATACTGCGGCTCGGTCTGGGCCGTCAGTTCGATTGCGGGCCCTTCGATCGTCTTCACGACCTGTTCGGGGACCATGTCCGGGGCCAGGCGCAGGCCGACCGAGGAGTACATGGTCCGCTGGTAGGAGCTCATCAGCGTGGTCAGCGGTCCCCAGATTTCGCTCTCCATGGGCCCGCCGTCGGCGGAGAAGTACCCGACGATTCTGTATCCGCGATTGCCGCTGTAGCCGAGGTTGATGGTCTGGCCGATCTCCAGTCCGGCGAACTGCTTCGCCGCCGACTGACCGACGATGACCTCCAGCGCGCCCTGCCGGAACTTTTCGCCGAGCAGCTTGATGTTGGGATGCACCTTGAAGGCCTCATCGGTCACCCCACGGACGGCGACGTTGGCGTTGGTCTGGCCGGCGTCGCGCACGCGTGGCAGGGACACTTGCACAATCATCTCGGGGCTCTTGAGCTGCTCGCCGCCGCCGTCGGTCAGGATCTCGCGATTGAGCTGGGTCAGCTTGTTGTATTCGTCGGTGGGGATGGCGCTGTTGGTTTCCGACGTCGCGCCCTGCTTGAGGACGATGAGCTTGTGCTGGTCGTTGGCGAACGAGAGGGAGTGCGTCAGGGCCGTGCGAAAGCCCATGAGCCAGGCGAACACACCGACGACCGCCGCGATGACCAAGACGGTGAGCGTCGTGGTGGTCTTGCGGACCAGGAGGTTTCGCCAGTTGTAAGAGAGCGGCAGCGCCAAGGATTCGATTCCCTTCTAAGCGACGTTTCGCAACGCATCGACGGTACGCAAGCGCAGCGCGCGGACGGCGGGCGTCAAACCCGCGGCCAACCCGACCAACAAGGCGATGACCAGTGACCCAATGACCGACACCGGCGAGACGGTCAGCGCGCTGATCGGCAGAAGCCCCATTTGGCGAATGGGGAAAAGGTAGAGGAAGATGACGGCAGGGACGATGCCGATGATCGCGCCGAGCAGCGCCATGGACACGCTCTCGCCCAGGACGATGAGGAAGATGCGCCGGTTCTGGAAGCCGATGGCCTTGAACACGGCGAGTTCGCGCGTGCGATCGCGGAAGCTCATCATCATGGTGTTGCCCGCCACGAGAGCGATGATGACGACAACGACGATGGCCATGGCTTGCATCAGGCCCGGCAGATTTCCCGCCGCCTGGGCGAAGCTCGCGCCGAAGGCGTTTTCGTCTTCCGATTTTGTTTCGTTGGGACTGTTGGCGAAGGTCGCGTCGATTTCGGTCTGTAGCGAGCGCATCGACTCCACATCGCGGCATTTGATCCAGAAGATGTTGCACGACGCATGGTTGACCTCCCCGGCCTCTTTCAGCGACTCGGCCAGGAAATCGCGCCGGAAATAAAGGACATTGGCCCGCGATTTTGTCGCCAGGATCTTGATGACGTGAAATTCGAGTTCCAGATAGGGGGGCACCGAGCTTTTGAGGACGATTCGGCTCCCCGGCGACCAGCCGTAGGTCTCCGCGACGCCGTAACCAATGACGCACGCCTGGCGGTCTTTATTCCATGCTTCCTTATCTGCTTCGCTCATTTCCGCGTCGGTGTAAACAAGGGGAAACGTGTCCGGGTCCGCCGCCAGGCTTTGAATCGCGTTCTGGGTATTGGGCACTTTTCCGCCAAACCAGCGCATCCCACAGATTGCGACGAGTCGCTTCTCGTCCGGGTCCATCGCCTCGATTTTTTTTCGCGTGCCCTCGGGCAGCATGTTGATGACCGTCGTCTTGTGATGGACGGCCATCCGCAGTTCTTTGGCATTCGCCTTGCCGATTTCGGCCATCGCCACGACGAACGAGATCGCCGCGACGAAGATCGCCATCGGCAGGGCGAACGCCACGGCCGTGAGCGCGGTTCGCAGCGGATTGCGCCGCAGGTTCTGCATGAGCACGTACGTCGTGGTCATTGTCGCCTCAATTCACAATTCGGGTGGCACGGTCTCGCAGCAGCGAGGCCGTGGTGCGCATGCCCAACACGGCCTGCCCGCTTCGCGGTCAGACCGTGCCACCCCTGGGCCTGCAAGTTCAATTGAGACATTGCACTAGCTCGCCGCGGCGGCCATTCGAGGCCGGGCCGAGTTGATTTCTTCGCGCTCCAAAACGCCCTTGTCGAGATGCACGGTCCGCTGACCGTGAGAAGCCGCCCGCGGATCGTGCGTCACCATCAGGATTGTCTTGCCCATGTCCGTATTGAGCACGTTGAGCAGGTTCAGAATCTCCTCCGACGTCTTCGCGTCCAGATCGCCCGTCGGTTCGTCCGCGAGGATGACATCCGGGTCGGTCACGATCGCCCGGGCGATGGCCACGCGCTGCTCCTGACCGCCCGAGAGCTGGTTGGGGCGATGGTCCATGCGATCCGCGAGACCAACGACGTTGAGCGCCGTCTCCACACGCTCGTGGCGCTCGGCCGAGGACATCTTGAAAAGCAGGAGCGGCAACTCGACGTTCTGCGCCGCCGTCAGGACCGGCACGAGGTGGTACATCTGAAAGATGAAGCCGACGTGGCGGCTGCGCCAGCTCGTCCGCTCGCGTTCCGACATGGCTTCGAGCCGGGCATCGCCGACGCGGACCGAACCCGCCGTCGGTGAATCCAGGCCACCGATGAGGTGCAAAAGCGTCGATTTTCCCGAGCCGCTGGGGCCCATGAGGACGACGAATTCCCCCGCGCGGATGTCGAGATTCAGGCCTTCGAGGACGGGAATATCGATACGGTCCTTCTGATAGACCTTGCGAACACCTCGTAGCTCGATATCCGCGCTGCTCATTGCGACCTCCGGGAAAGACCTGGGATGGAACCTTTCGTTGTAATTCCAGTATAGCGTGGTCGCGGAAGGGACGCGAAAACAGCGGTTTTACTGCGAGGATTGCGTGGTTGCGGCGCGCCGCGCCAGGGCGCGGTCCCGACCACGCCGGGCCGACTCGTGATCCGGTCGCAACCGCAGGACGGCGCGATAGGCTTCCTCGGCACGGTCCCAGTCCTGGCGCATGGTGAAGACGTCCGCACGGCCGATGAGCGCGTCGATGTAGTCCGGTCGAAGGCGAACGGCCTCATCGAAGCGGCTCAGCGCTTCGTCGAGTTGGCCCTGGCGGGCGCGGGCCAGGCCGAGGTTGAATTGCGCTTCGGCGTGGTGCGGATTGAGACGCACGGCTTCGGCGGCCGATGCGGCGGCCTCCTCGTTCTTCCCCTTGAGCAGGAGCAGCGCGGCGAGGTTGTTGTGCGTGTCGGGCACTTCATTTTTCTTTGAAAGGGATTGCCGGAAAAAGGTCTCGGCTTCATCGAGGTTCCCTTGTCGCGCTAACACCAGTCCCAGGTTGTTGGCCGCGTCGGCTAATTCGGGATTCAGACGCAGCGCCTCGCGGTATTCCGCCGCCGCTTCATTGAGCTTGCCCTGCTCAAAGAGGACGGCGCCGTAGTTGGAACGAAACCAGCCGTTTTCCGGATCCAGATGGATGGCCTGACGAAAGCGCAACGCCGCCGTGTCGTGCAGACCGCGGCGCGCGGCGTCGGCGGCCAGATCGTTGTAGAGCGGGGCGGCTTGCGGCGCGAGAGAAATCATGTGGCGGTAGAAAGACTCGGTCGTCCGCCACTTCTCGAGATAGCCGCGCGTGGCGCGGGCTTCGGCGGCGGCGATCAGGAGGACCACGAGCGTAATGGCGATACGCCGCAGCCGCGTGGATCGATCCGAGATACTCCACATTCGCGACAGAAGCCAGGCGACAAAGAGACAGATCCCCAGCGAGGGGAAGTACGCGTATTTGTCCGAGGCGATGACGTTGGAAAACCCCACGATCTGCATGGTCGGGAGGATGGCGATGAAAAAGAACAGCCAACTGATCGCGGCGGCGCGCGTCCAGCGGAGCGACACCGCGAGGATAACCATCAGTAGAACGGTCCCGATCGCCCCGGCGAGGATCATCGGATGGGACAGGGTCAGCGGATCGGGATAGGGGTAGTGCGTCGAGAGGTCGTGGGGCCAGACGATCTTGTAGAGATAAAAGACGATGTTGTGGGCCAGAACGAGCGGGATGCGCCCGGGTCCATAGTCCTGCGGGAGGTGAACGGCGGCCGAGCGAGCCTGGGAGACGAAGGTGATGACGGCGGAGAGGGCGGCGATGACGAGAAACGGAATCTTCTCGAAGAGCGAGCGGCGAGAGAATCGCCGCAGAGGCCAGATATCCAGCAAGACCAGAAGCAATGGAAGTGGTGTGACGGTCGGCTTCGACAAGAGCGCCAAGACAAACGCGACGAGCGATCCGGCCATTGCCGTCCAACGCGTCGATCGGACCCATCGGACGTACCAGATCAAACTGATCAGCGCGAAGAGGGTCGCGAGGAGCGTCTTGCGTTCCCCGACCCAGGGGATCGGCTCGACAGTGAGGGGGTGGATGCCGAATAGCAGCGCGACGAAGGCGGCGGGCCAGAGGATGGCCGGCCCAGGTCGCCGACCGTCCTGGGCGGGCCCTGAGAACAACCATCGTAGGAGCAGAAACAACAGCACCGTGTTCAGGGCGTGGAAGATCAGGCTCGTGCGATGAAAGGGCCGAACGTCAGTCGGGCCCGACGCCAAGGGATAATCGAGCATGAGCGAGATCATGGTGAGAGGCTGGTAGTAGCCGCCGACCGTGGAGGGTTTGAAGATCTCTGCGAGAAACCGCCTGGCGCTGGCCCAACCGGGCTGCTGAACCAGGATGTTTTTTGTCAGGTATTGCTCGTCGTCAAAAAGAAGAGCCTTGGCATTGAGAGCAGGGAAGTGGACCAGAAAAACGGTACAGGCGAGGGCTGCACCCATGGCTAGGACGGGAAGCCAGTGGCCAGTCTTGCCGGGATTGGCAGGTGGAGACATCCGGTCAATCTAAGCCCGGTGCGGTTGATTCACAAGAAATCTTGGCTATGCCCTTGACATATAGACGTTAGCCTATGTATATTTATGGCCATGGCCAGGAGCACAGCCACCGGGGACGTCTTTCATGCAGTTGCTGACCCGACGCGGCGCAGGATACTCGATCTGCTGGTCGAGGGGGACAAGGCAGTTTTGGAATTGGTCGCCGGGTTTCAGATCAGCCAACCCTCGATTTCCGAACACTTGCGGGTATTGCGCGAGGCTGGCCTGGTAGCGGTCCGAAAGCTGGGAAGAAAGCGGATATATAGGATAACACCTATATATTTACGGGAAATCACTTCCTGGATTGCCACGTACAACCGTTTTTGGGATCACCGCCTGGATGCCCTGGGTGAGCACCTGAAGACCGCGAACGAGCCGATTGCGACAATACATAGACAAATGACTATGGAGATCGACTAATGCTCGACGCTATACACAAAACCGCGTTCTACCCCTACCCGCCCGAAAGAGTGTGGGTCGCCCTGACCGACCCTCGGGCCCTTTCGGAGTGGCTCATGCCCAACGACTTTAAGCCCGTCGTCGGCCACAAGTTCGTCTTCCAGGTCGATCCCATGCCGGGCTGTAACGAACTCACGGAGTGCGAGGTCCTGGAGGTCGAGCCTCCCCGGAGGCTTGTATATTCGTGGACGCCAGTGTTGAAAAAGGCGGGTTCTGTTCGTCCGACGCCTTCGACCGTATCTTGGGCCTTGGCTGCGGAGGGAACCGGTACGCGGTTGACCTTTTCCCACACCGGCCTGACCCAATCCCACCCCTGGTGGCAACGCTTCATGCTTCGCTTCGGCTGGGGGACAATGGTGAAGCGGTGGATCCCGAAGTGCGCGGCCAACGTCGATGCCGCCGGCCGGTTTACCCCGGGCGCGTTTCCCCTGGAAAAGCGGTGCTACAAGTGCAAGACCATACCCCCGCACCTGGTTCGATGACGGCGGGTTCGAGATCGGTGAAAGCCGCAAACGAGCCAGTTGCCCCAATACACGGCTACATGACGATGGAGTTCGACTGATGCTCGCTGCAATTCACAAGACTGCATTTTACCCCTACGCGCCCGAGAGGGTCTGGGGCGCTCTGACCGACCCACGGGCCCTCGCGGAATGGCTGATGCCCAATGATTTCAAGCCCGTGGTTGGGCACAAGTTCGTTTTCCAAGTCGACCCCTTGCCGGGTTTCCCCAATATCAACGAATGCGAGGTCCTGGAGGTTGAGTCGCCGCGGCGACTGGTGTATTCATGGATGCCAGGGCCGAAAAAGGCGGGGGACGCCCGACCTGCACCCTCGATCGTCTCCTGGGTTCTCGCTGCAGAGGACGGCGGGACGCGCCTGACGTTGGACCACTCCGGCCTGACTCATACCCACGCGTGGTATCAGCGGTTCATGCTTTCCTTCTGCTGGGGCACAATTGTGAAGCGGCTCATCCCCAAATGCGCGGCCAATGTCGGTGCGGATGGCCGGTTTACCCCGGGGGTGTTTCCGCTGGAAAAGCGAAGCTACAAGTGCAAAACCATCCCGCCGCATCTGGTTCGGTGACGGCGGTTGCGAGATCGAAATGACCGAGGGCTTCTCCCGGCTGCGTCGGCCGGCGTGCAGCCTGCTCGCCAACCGGGGGACGAAAGGACAACGGACATGAGTAGGAAGTCACTGATCGCCGGCCTGGTGGCCATCGTCGGATTGGCATGGATCGCTGCGCAAAGCCAATCGCAGGAGAAAAAGGACAAGCCCGCGGGGATGCCGGAGGGCATGCCGGACATGGCCGCCATGATGAAGAAGTGGAAAGACGCCGCCACGCCGGGGACGATGCACAAGAAGCTTGACCGCTTTGTCGGCGAATGGGATACGAAGATGAAGATGTGGATGGCGGGCCCGGGGGCGCCGCCGGTGGTCAGCGAGGGCAAGTCGCGGATCAAATGGATCCTAGACAACCGGTTCCTGCGCGAGGAGTTTGAGGGAGAGATCATGATGCCGGACGAGACCGGCGCCATGTCCAAGAAGAAATTCCAGGGCTTGGGCCTTTTGGGCTACGACAACTTCCGCCATATGTACACCGGCTCGTGGGCCGACAACCAGGGTACGCATATGCTGACGATGTCCGGGGCGCTGGACCCGGCGGGCACGACACTCACGATGTACGGCGAGATGGACGAGGCGATGCTGGACATCCGCGGCCGGACGGTGAAGTACCAGACGAAGATCATCGACGACGACAAGCACGTGTTCTCGATCTACGATCTGCACGCCGCCGAGGACTACAAGGCGCTGGAGATTGAGTATACTCGGGCGAAGTGACGCCCTCCCTGCTGATTGCTCGACGCCGGGTCCGGACCGGGCCCGGCGTTTTCTTGCCCGGTTACAATCGCGCGGATGTCGGGCTTCGATGGACTGGTCACGCGGATGCGGCGGAAGGCCGGCTTCTTCGCGCCGTTTCTTCTGGGTGTCATTCTTTTGACACCCTTCGCTCCGATCCTCGTCCGTCCCTCCGGCAGCATATTGGGCAATGCGACCTGTGACGGGCCGTCGCAGTTCTATTTCTTTCACGACTTCGCGGCGCGCTGCTGGCTGCGCGGCGAGGTCCCGCTGTGGAATCCGCACGTGATGCTGGGCGTGCCGTTTCTCGGCGAGGGCCAGGCATCCGTCTTCCACCCCCTCTCCGCGCTGTTCCTATTCCTGCCGACCGGCGCGGCGATGAACGCGATGATCCTGCTGTGCCTGCTGCTCGGCGGCCTTGCCTTCTACGCCTATCTCCGGGCAATCGATCTGGGGCCAACGGCCGCTGTCCTGGGTGCGATCGTTTGGAGCTTTTCCTCCGTCCCGATCGGCCGCATCTACGCCGGTCACGCGAATATCGTCCTCGCCCTGCCCGCGCTGCCATTCATGCTGTGCTGCTGGCATCGGTATCTGTGTGACCGGCGGTGGGGCTGGCTGATCTGGCTGGCCGTTGGATACGCCACGCTGCAATTCGCCGGGTATCCGCAACTGACCTACATCTTTTCGCTCTTTTTTTTGCTATACATCGCGCTACACGCCCTCGCTTTCCGAGGCGCGGAGGCGCCGGTACGCGCAAAAGACATCTTCTGGGTCGGGATGTTCATCGCGCTCGGGGTCGCGGTCGCCGCGGTTCAATTGCTGCCGTCGCTCGACTTCGCCCGCCACTCGTTCCGCAGCAAGGCGTCCTATGACTTTTGCACTTTCTTTTCCCTGCCGCCCGAGAGCTTCATCACGCTGCTTTGTCCCGAGTTCTTCGGCCGCACGCCCACTCCCGGCGACGGTCAGTTCTGGGGGCGGGCGTTTTTCTGGGAGTCGTGGCTCTACATTGGGATCCTGCCGCTGCTCGCCGCCGTAACGGGATTCTTGACCGCGCCGAGGCGACTGCGCTGGGCGCTGGGCATTCCCGCTGCCCTGTTCCTCGTCGTCGGCCTCGGTCGAAACACGCCGCTGTATCAGCTTCTCTACGATTACGTCCCTCTCTACGACGTCTTTCGCAGCCCCGCCAAGCATGCGATCGTGACGGTGTTTTGCCTAGCGGTTCTGGCCGCACACGGGTTCCAATACTGGCTCAGCATGCTCCGGCCCGCCGAAGCGGCAACACCATCCAGCCCTGAACACAAGGCTTTCAGCCGGACGATTGATTTGGGAACTGCTGCGCTCACCGTCTGCCTTGCGATGCTTGTCTTCGCATGGAATGGAGCAGCGGCCGAGTCCCCCTGGGGGAAATTGGTCGCCTGGGTAGTGGAACGCGCTGAAATCCGCGCGCCGACGATGGATGCCGCGATGATCGCCTCGACCGCGCGCTTCGCGTCGCAGCAGTTCATTCGTTCGATCATGCTACTACTCTTATGTCTGGTCGCGCTTCGCTTGCTTCGACGATGGTCGACGCCGGCCGTCAAGGCGTCGAGCTGTCATTCATGGGGCGCCGTCGTACTTGGCGTGCTCCTTCTGGCAGACTTCTTCACATTCATACCGCACTTCACCGACCGCTATGAAGAGACGAGGACCGATGTCAGCGACGCGTTTCTCAAAGCGCTGCCGGAAGCGCCCTATCCCGTGCGCGTCGTCGACCAGGCCGCGTATCCCAACGCGGCGATGAAATACGACTACTCATCGGTCGGCGGTTACATGGGCAACACGGTCCGCCGTTACAACCGTTTCCTGAACGCGACCCAGGGCTTTGACGCCGCGCACTCTCAGGCGTCGGCCACGATCCGCGCGATCCCGGATTTGTATTTGGATCTTCTGGCGATTGACGCCCTGCACCTGCCCTCGTCCGTTGCCCCCACCTCCTTTCCGTCGAGGCCGACCCAACCCGGCTGGGTACTCGTCGATATCCGCGGTCGCTGCCCCCGGGCGTTCATCGCCGCTTCGCCGCAAGTTGTGGCGACCGAGGACGACGCGTTGGATCACATACCCTCGCCCGACGCCGATCCGCTGGGCCGTCCGGCGATCGAGAACGCGGTCGACCTCCCGGCGTCTGCGCCGCTCGACGAATCGGAACACGTCGAGATTACCTCGTTCGATATCAATCGCGTGGAGTTGTCAGTCGAAACGACCCGACCGCGCGTCGTCGTGCTCAACGAAATGTACGACAAGGACTGGGCCGCCACCGTAAACGGCGCGCCGTCGCCGATCTACCCGGCGAATTACCTGTTCCGCTCCGTCGTGGTACCTGCGGGTCGGTCGAGAATTGTTTTCGCATATCGACCACGAAGTTTCTTGCTGGGGGCCGTGATCAGCGGGCTGGCCCTGGTGGTAACCATCGCGGGATGGACGGGCGTCCGGCTTGCCCGCAGGGGCCGTTTTCGTTAGCCTATTTGCGTAAGGGCGGGGCCGGATCTTGGTCCCGGAAGGGCGTGAGGAAGTGCCCCAGACCGCAACACAAGCCGAGCTTATCACCAAAGCCGTCGCCGGCGATCGCGAAGCGACGAGCGAGCTGTTCACCCGTCACGGGCCCGACGTCCGCGAGCGGTTGGGCTATGGCATCCCCAAGCGCTATTGCAGCGTCCTGACCGCCGAGGACGTGATGCAGGAGACCTACATCGATGCACTCCTAAGCATCAATCGCTTTGTCCCGCAGGGCGATGGCTCCTTTGAAAGCTGGCTGACCACCATCGCCAGGAACAATCTCCGCAATGCGATCGAGGCCCTCGACGCTGAGAAGCGCGGCGGCGATCGCAAACGCATCGTCCCGGTCAACCCCGAGGAGTCGATCGCCGCGCTGTATGAACTGCTGGGGGCCACTTCCACCACCCCCAGCCGCCAGGCCGCGACGGTCGAGGCCAAGAGCTTCCTGCAGCGGGCCATCGAGCAGCTCCCGGAGGACCATCAACGCGTCGTCATGATGTACGACCTGGAGCGCAAGCCCATCGAGGAGGTCGCCGCCGCCCTGGGGAGGCGAGCAGGGGCGGTTTTCATGCTCCGGGCGCGGGCGCACAAGGCCCTGCGGACGCTGATGGGAGAAAGTTCGCAATTTTTCAGCAGTACCGCGTGAGTAAACCGCTCCGCTTCGGCTATTGAGGTTGTGTGTAGAGACGGAAGGGTGCCCCATCCCAAGCGGAGCAGGGATGGGGGATTTGGCATCATCCCGTTGACCTCTCCTCCGTCCCCCACCCGTACTTTTGCACGAGGTGGGGCACCCGACTTCTCGCACGGTGCAACAGCCGCCCTCGACGGTCATTCGTTGACGTTCAGTCGGGGCGGCTGAGTCACAGAATTCTGGAGTCCATTGTGGACCATACGACGGAAAGTCCAGAGCACGACTTGATCGACGCTGCGCGCAAGACCGCGGACAAGCTGGCCGGGGTTCTGGGCGCGACGGCGGCGCCCGCGAGCGATCTGTTCCCGGGCTACGACGTGGTCCGGCAGATCGGCAAGGGCGGCCAGGGCGTCGTCTATGAAGCCGTCCAGCGGGCGACCAAGCGGACGGTGGCGATCAAGGCCATGCGCGGGGGCGTGTTTATCACCGCCCGCGAGCGAACCCGGTTCCAGCGCGAGGTCGAGTTCGCTGCCCGGTTGCAGCATCCCAACATCGTCTCGGTCCTGGATTCAGGGATTCACCAGGGCCGCGATTTCTTTGTGATGGAGTTTGTCGAGGGCGCGCGGATCGACCAGGTCGAGCGACCCGGCTATAGCTCCGTGCGCGAGACGCTCGGCCTGATGGCGGAGGTGTGCGATGTGGTCGATTACGCCCATCAGCGCGGCGTCCTGCACCGCGATCTCAAGCCTTCCAATATCATCATTGATGAGCGCCGGCAGCCGCACGTCCTGGACTTCGGCCTGGCCAAGGCGATGGACCCGGCGGCGTCGAGCGCGGGGGGGATCACGATCTCCGAGCCGGGGCAGATTCTGGGCACGCTGGGCTACATGTCGCCGGAGCAGTCGCGCGGACAGTTCGAACAGATGAGCGTGCGGAGCGACGTGTATTCGCTCGGGGCGATGACCTATCAGCTCCTGACGGGCGCGCTGCCGTGCCGGCTCGACGGGGCGCTCAACGATATTCTCGAACGCATCGCCCATCAGGACCCGGCGCGGCCGTCGTCGGTGCGGCGCCAACTGGACGCGGACATCGACGCGATATTGCTGAAAGCTCTAGACAAGTCGCCGACAAGGCGCTATCCCACGGCGGGCGAACTCGGGGCCGACATCCGGCGCTATCTGGCGGACGAATCGATCCAGGCCCGGCGGATCGGAATGCCCACGAGAGTCGCCCGCTGGACGCGGCGGCATCGGGCCGTCTCGGCGGTATCGGTCGTGGCGCTGACCATCATTATCACGATGGGGACGACTGCCGTCCTGCAATTACGGGCACAAGCCACAGAGAACAGACTTGCCTACGAGTTCCTTAGTGAGACGTTGGCTCTTTTTGATGTCGAAAAGGGTACGACTCCGAAGGAGGTGCTCAAACAGGTGCTCGATGCCCGGGTCGATGAGGTCGGAAAGGCCCTCTCCGGAAACCCCCGTGCCGAGGCCAAGGTCCGCAACAAGTTGGGCGAACTCTACTCGAAAATCCATGAATACAAAGCGGCCGAAGAGCAGCTTCGGATCGCCCTCGCCATACGAATCGAGCAGTTCGGCGAATCGAGTCTCGAGACGGCCGAGACCCAACGCAATCTTGGCTATGCACTAAAGCAACTGAACCAGCTTGAGGAGGCAGAAAAGCTCTATCGCGCGGACCTTGCGACTCTGCGCAAAAAAAAGTCCGATCCCAACGACTATCAGATAGCGTTTGACCTCACCTATCTGGGAGGGTTGTTGAGGGCCAAAGGCGATCTCGATGGCGCGGAACAGGCCTTCAAGGAAAGCTTGGAAATTCGGCTGCGACAACCCGACAGTGAGGAGAAGCCGCGAAAAGTGGCCATCGGCCAGAACATGCTGGCGCTTCATCGTTTTGATAAGCAGGATTATGCGGGTGCGGAGGCATTGTTTCGCGAGGCGCTGGCGGTTTTCCGCGAAAAGCTCAGCGACAGCGAGCCGCTTCGCGTCGCCACGTGCGCGAACAACCTTGCGGAGTGTCTATTGGCAACAGGACGACTGGAGGAGGCCGAAGAGCGTTGCCGCGAAGGCCTGGCGATCCGCGAAAGAATTCAGCCCCCTGGTAACCAGGATATCGGCGAGTCGCTGCTTACGCTGGGGAGCATTCTTCTGCTGAAAGGCGATCTCGTCGCCGCACAGGACCCACTCGAACGCGCCGCGGAAATCTATCTGGCGAAATTGCCGGAGGGGCATCCGAAGATCGGCATTGCGCAGAGTATTCTGGGTGAATGCCTGGCGCTGCAAAGCAAATTCACCGAAGCAGAACCTCTGCTTCTAACCGGCTATGCGACGATCGAGGCGGCGCGGGGCCGGACGCACCCTCAGTCAATGGACGCCCTGCACCGTATCATCAACCTTTACACAGCATCGGGCCGGCCACGTCTCGCGGCGGAGTATCAGGCCAGGCTGGATGCCGCCAAATCTGCAAAATGACACGACAATGGTCGAAGCCGCCATTCGCGCGGTGCGTTCTGGACGCTCAAAATGGAAGCATGAGCTTGAACCGACCAAGCCAGTCTGCCCCCCCCATGGGGACCCTTGCCGTCTGGGTGCTTCCATTGGAGACGGCTGCGGGCGTGTTGTGGCTCACCTGGAAGTCGGCGAAGCCGCTGATGCCGGCCTGATAACCAATGGTGGCCTCGGCTCCACCGTCCACTGCCGGTTGATTCACGTCGCCATAGACAAACTCCGCGTATCGGGAACCCGGGCCCACGGGCACACCACCGTAGATCTGAATCTGAAATCGGACCGTGCCACTCCCCCGCAAACTACTCACGACGGGTCGATCGTGCCATTGAACGACGAGCACGGTTCCCACTTCTTTACAATACACACCGCCATTCTTGCCGCCGCGCAGCGCGAAGTCGTCGCCTTTCAAGTCGTCCCAAAACGCGATGGCTGACTGCCGGCCGTTGAATGCTCCCGTGGCGGGTAGTGGAGCGTTCGCGGAATCCAGATCGTTTTCCCCTGGTACCGCCGGAAAGCCCAGGCCGCCGTTGTTCGCCACCACGACGGTTCCGGCCGGGAAAGCGGCATTACCGACCGTCGTGTTAATCACGACTTCGTCATCGTCATTGAGTGAGAGCAACGTGCCCGACGTGGAAATATCGAGAAACGTACCTGGCACCGAGCCGGTCAGACGTTGGGTCTCCGCAGGGACCCGGCCGGGGATTCGGAAAACGAGGAACTCATCATGGTTAAAGCCCCCGTGCAGAGGGTTGTTGGGGTCTGGACCGAGGCCCGAGTTATGCCAGATCCAATTCGCCGAGACGGGGATGTTCGCGCGCATTCCGCCAAAGACGGTACCGTCGTTCACTTTACTGTCGGGATCGGCCGGATCGACCCATAGGTCATTCAGCGTGGCGTAGGCGATCGCAGCGTTCACCTGCGCTTGCGTCGGCAGCGTCCCGATCGGCCAGGGGTTGGGGAAGAAGGGATTGGTCGCGGGGTACCCGCCGGCCGGAAACACACTCCAGACGACGCCGCCGGTCTGGATCGTGCGGCCGAGCGTCGTGTTGGAGAAGACGCCCAGGAACCCTTGATCGCCAAGCTGGTCGGAGACCGCCGCGACATACAGGAAATCGGTCGGGGCGCGGCCGGTCGTCGAGAAAAAGAAGGTCGTCAAATTGTTGTTGCCGCCTCCGAGATACCCCGCCGTCGCCGTCGCCGTTCCATAATAGACATCGAAAAAATTGTCCACGCAGAAGTGCATCTGCCAGTCGTCGGCGCGGGCGGTGTTCAACGAGACGACGAACGTCAGCGCTGCCCCCGCAAGAACTCTGCGTCGGGACAAGATGATCCGCATTCTCTCTCCCGGGTTGAATTGGAGAAACGCGCTTCTAAACGGCGAACCCACTTACGCCGTCGCCTTTCGGCCTCGCCGGAAAACGAACACTCCCGCCGTCAGAAACAAAAGAACCAGTACGACCTGGCCGACATCGGACACGGCCGGAACCGCGTTGGTGTTTGTCGTTGCCATCGGCGTGATGACCGTCAGTGCCGTGCCGTTCGAGACCGCGCCGGCCGTGTTGAAACTCCACTGATAATCCGAGAAACCGCTCGCGCCGCCCTGGTGGCCGATGGTCGCGCTCGCGCCGCCGTTGGGGACGGCCTGGTCGATGTCGTCGTAGATGAACTGCGCATATTGCGCGCCCGGCCCCACGCTCACGCCGCCGAAAATTTGCACCTGAAACCGCACCGTGTCATTGACGCGCAGCGCGCCGCCCACGGGCCGATCGGTCCATTGAACGATCAGGACGTTGGAAATCTCCTGCCATCGAACGCTGCCGTTCTTTCCCCCGCGAGGGGCGTCGGCGCCGGCCGCGGCAAGGTCATCGCCCTTGAGATCGTCCCAATAGGCCAGGGCCGACTGACGGCCGTTGAAGGCGCTGTTGCTGGGGATCGGTGCGTTGTTGGGGTCGAGGTCGTCCTGGCCGCCGACGCTGGGGAAGGCCAATCCGCCGTTGTTCGCTACGGCGACCGTGCCTGCCGGAAAAACCGCATTGCCCACCGTGGTGTTGATGATCGCCTCGTCGTCGTCATTGAGGTTAAGGACTGTCCCCGATGCCGAGATGTCGATAAAGGCGCCGGGAATGCTGTCGACGATGGTCAGAAAGCTCGGGCAGGAGGCCGCGCCGGCGGAGAAATTGAGGTCATCCAGGACGAAGTCGTTTCCACTGTCGACCGTATTGAGGTCGTCAATCACGATCGTCGCCATCGTGTTCAATCCGGAATTCCAGACGGCCGAGAACTGAACCCACGCGCCTGCCTGGGACGGCAGGACCAGCGTCGAACCGACTTGGCCGCCATTAATCCGCAGGCGAAGGTAGCCGGGAGACGACGGGAACGCCGTCGCCGCCCAAAAGCAGATGGAGTAGTCCGTTCCGGACGATACCGCGACCGTTTGACTCCATACGATTTGCGAGACGGTCGCCCCGTTGACGACCATCATTTGCCCGGCGCCGCTGGTGTGATCGCCGAAAGGCGTGAACGCCGGGTGCCAGGGATTGGTGTTCACATCCACGGTGTAGCTCCCGGCCACCGTTCCATTGCCGGCGCCGGGTGAATAGACATAGCCCGTGCCAAATCCGCTATTTCCCGCGGAGAAATTACCGTTCACGAGCAGGTTGGTGGCGGAGGCTGCCGGCGCACCGGCGCCGAGTAGGGCGACGACCAAGATTCGGCCGATCAACGTGTCAATCGAGGCGCGCATGCTCTCTCCAGGTGATCGCGTGGACTTATGGATTATCCGGCGAACGACAATCGACGCCCGCGCCGGAAAACGAAGATGCCCGCGGCCAGAAACAGAAGGATGAGGGCGACATTGCCGGCATCCGAGACGGCCGGGATCGAATTGGCTTGTCGGAGCGTCAGGACCTTCCCGTTGTTGACGGCCCCTGCGGTATTGAAGCTCCACTGGACGTTGTTGAAACCGGCGCCGCCGTTCTGGTAGCCAATCGTGGCACTGGCGCCGCCATTGGGAGTCGGTTGCTCGACGTCGGCGTATACGAGTTGGGCGTAGATGGCCCCGGGAGCCGCTGTGGCACCACCGAAGATTTGGATCTGGAACGTCACCGTTTCGTTGACCCTGTTGGCGCCCGACCCGAGTATCACCCGGACTTCCCATTGCACGACAAGTATCACGGTGTTAATTATTTCCCAATAGACGCTTCCGTTTTTTCCGCCTCGTGGCAGCGCCGCAAAGTCATCTCCCTCGAGGTCATCCCAATAGGCCAGGAGGGATTGCCGACCGTTGAATGCGTTGACACTGGGGATCGGGTGATTGGTGGGTGTCAGGTCGTTTTGACCGCCGACGCTTGGAAACGCGAGGCCGCCATTATTGGCGACCACCACCGAGCCGACGGGAAAGACGGCGTTGCCAATTCCCGGGTTGATGACGGCCTCTTGGTCATCGTTCAGCACAAGAACGTTGCCGGTGCCGGAAATGTCGATGAATGTACCCGGTTCATTGCTGACAATCGTCAGTGGCTGGGCCCGCGCGACCGTCGTCAGACCGGCGGAAAGTACAAGCGCAGAAAGAAACAATACGCTCCGCATCACGCCACTCCTTTCGGGTCCGCTGGCCTTCGAAGGCAGCCGGAGAAGTGAAGAGGCGCCTTCGTTTGAGGTCTCGTTCGAGTTTGAGGGCCACCCGACCCGCGAGCATTGTAGCAAAAAGGGGGGTTCGAACGGAATGCGCTACGGCACCCATTTGGCAAAAAAACTCATAGGGTTTCACCTTATTTGGCCGACATAAATTATCTTAAATTAACGGCATTTCGTTGGTGTCGAGTATGTTGTTCACCGGCAGGGCATGGCGCAGGTAAGTCCACCGTTGGCCCTTATCATTGAGCGCTTCAAACGGGTTCGTACCCGTCAAAGATCTTCATGACCAACGAGTCACGTTACATGGGCCGGGCGATTGCACTAGCCTGGCGAGGGCAGGGCCACGTCGAGCCCAATCCGATGGTTGGGTGTGTGATCGTCAAGAACGGTCGCGTCGTGGGCGAGGGATACCATCGGCGATTCGGCGGGCCACACGCTGAACGGATGGCGCTGGCTGCGGCAGGTCGCCGGTCGCGTGGGGCCACGCTCTATGTCACGCTGGAACCGTGTTGCCATTTCGGAAAGACGCCGCCGTGCGTCGATGCGATTATTCGCGCGGGCGTTCGACGGGTCGTGGCCGCGGTGCGTGATCCCAACCCGCTTGTGGCGGGCAAGGGCTTGGCGCGGCTTCGCCGCGCGGGCATTAAGGTAGAAGTCGGGCTCATGAAGCCGGAGGCCGAGCAGTTGGCGGCCCCGTTCATCGTGTGTCAAACGCTGGGCCGACCGTACGTCATCCTCAAGTGGGCCCAATCCATCGATGGGAAAATCGCCACGCGAAGCGGCGATTCCCGGTGGATTACGTCGATCGAGAGTCGCCGGATGGCGCACGCCCTCCGGGCGCGCGTGGACGCGATCGTGGTGGGCGTGGATACGGTTTTGGCGGACGATCCCGAATTGACCGCGCGATGGGTTCGGCCGAAGCGCGTCGCCACGCGCGTCGTTCTCGATTCACGATTTCGGACACCTCTGTCATCGCGCCTTGTACGATCGGCGCGGCGCGTACCGACGCTGGTGGTTGGAGCGAAGTCACCGGCGTCGGCCGGCCGGCGTCGGCGATTGGAGTCGGCGGGATGCCAGGTGCTCCCCATGCCGGTCGATGCGACGGGGATCGATCTCGCCAGGCTGCTGTGCGTACTGCGGGAAATGGGGATGACCAACGTCCTTGTGGAGGGGGGCGGTAAGGCCCTCGGGGGGTTCGTGGAGGCCCGTCTGGCCGACGAGGCCGTCGTTTTTGTCGGTCCTAAGTTGATCGGCGGGGAAACCGCCCCGGGCCCGTTGCGACACCGGGGACCGCGGCTGATGCGGGACCTTCCGGCCGTTGAAATCGCTAGGATTTCGCACATCGGGCACGATCTTTGCTATGATATGAGGTTCTCCCGCAGCAAGTAACCGCCCCTGGCGACGTTTCCAGCCGACAGAGGCAAAGTTGGGGGCCGTCTTGAATAGTGAATAGTCGGAGTAATCTATGACCCGTTTCACGTTTAGTTGTCCGGTCGCGCTAATCCTCCTTTTTCCCGTCCTCGCATGGGCCGAAGCGACGCCAGAGGCCAAGGAAATTCTGACCAAGGCGAACGCCGCCGCCCAGAAGCTGGACGCGATTTCATTTGAGGCCCAATACACAGTCGACGGCGATTTCGTAGGGAAGTTCCCCCAGGTCAGCGGTCGAGTGCTGGCGGTTCGCGGCGAACCCGGCAAGGCGCACCGCCTGTTTGTCCAGGGCGCGACGCAAATGCCGGGCCAGTCCCAGACCGCGGGCTTTCGCTTTGCCACCGACGGCGACGACGCGTTCAAGATCGAGGAGCAGACCCGAACCTGCCTGAGCGGCAAGCTCGCCAATGCCCAGGTCTCGGAAGTCAATGTGCTCTTTCCGGCCAAATACTTCGGCGACATATTTCAGAATGAGTTGACCCGCGGGGCCACGACGCTCGAAGGCGTTCAGACGATTGAAGGCGTGGAGTGCGATGTCGTGAAGTTCATCCCGGATTCCAGCGGAAACAACTCGGTGTCCTACTTTCTGGGGAAGAAGGACGGCCTCGTGCGGCGCATCGAAAACGCCATGAAAATCATGATGCCCGGGGCCCCCGGCCCCGTGTCCGGCCGCGTCATCTTCAACGCCCGGAACATCGACACCGCGCCGAAGACTGATGCCAACGCCTTCCGGCTCCCCTGTCCCGAAGGATATCGAGCCCAGGTCTTCCAGGGCGCCTTCAATCAGGTTGCCGAAAACGCCAAGGGATTTCTCCCGTCGGGCAGTCTGGCGCCGGACTGGGAACTCAAGACGCCCGACGGCAAGACGGTCAGCTTGAAGAGCCTGCGCGGCAAGGTCGTAGTGATGGATTTTTGGTCGAGTTGGTGCGGCCCGTGCAAGATGGCGATGCCCGGACTGCAGAAAGTACACGAGGCATTCAAGGATAAGCCCGTGGCCATCCTGGGCATCAACTGTCGCGAGCGGTCGCCGGCCGGCGAGAAAGCGGCGATGGAGTTCGTGCGGCAAAAGGCATTGACCTATACGCAGCTCCTCAAGGGCGATTCAGTGGCTGCCGCGTACAAGGTCTCCGGAATTCCCTGCTTTTATGTCATCGGACCCGATGGCAAGGTGCTCTACGCGACGGCGGGATTCCAGCCGCAGCTTCATGATTACATGAAGGGCATCATTGAGAAATCCCTGCCCACTCAAGCGGCGGCCGGTGCGAATAAAGAAGGCGCCGGGGCGAGTCAGTAAATGGCTCGACGCTGAATGCATCACTCGCCGGCCGTCCGGCGCCGATCGACTTCGCGCGTCAAATCCTCCGTGAGCTTTTCGTTCTTCAGTCCCGCCTGCCTGGCGCGGCGGAGCGCTTCGGCCGTCGGACAGCTCTTTTCCGTTCCGAGATAAAGGCCGTACATTGCCGCCGCGCGGCTTCCGCCGGCGCAATGGATCAGGACTTTTTCGTGCTCATGCGGGCGCAGCGCATCGATGAACGCGTCCGCCTGCTGCGGCGTGAGTTGATCGGAGGGCATGGGGAGCCGGATGTAGTTCAGACCCCGTGCCCGCGCGGCCGCTTCCTCGTCATAGGCCGCTTCCTCCGGCCGCCGAAGGTCGATGATCGTCGTCACCCCGCGGTCCTTCATCTCGTCGAGCCCCTCGGGAGTGGGCGCGCCGGCGACAAAGACCGCGCCATCCTGCTTCAGGTTCTTGACCGAGGTAGTGGGGATCGTGACCGGTCCACCGTCGGGTTGCGCACAGCCCGCGACGGCGAGAAACATAAAGGCGGCGGTATAGTGAAAAAGCGTGTTCGGCATGCGTGACTCCTAAATAACGGCCCCTGGGTACTACCGATGTCCGGGTTTCTTCCGTGGGCGTTTTCGCTTCGATTTCGCCGCGGCGCTTCTCCCAGCCTTTTGTCGCAAGGTCTCCACTTCGGCGCTGAGCGATGCGAGCTGGCGAGTCAGCTCGGAAAGGGCGGCTGGGGAGTCGCGGTCCGCCGCAGGCGGAGCCTCGGCATGGCCCGCGGGTCGGCTTCCCCCCCACGCTGCGCCGGGCAGCAGCATCCGCACCCAATCGAGCGGGGCCGTGGGCGACAGCGCGCTGAAACCGGACTTGGCCAGGAAATCGTCGAAGCTGCGCCGCGAGGCGACAAAAGCGTCCATGGCCTGCGCGAAGTACTCGTCGATGAACCGGCGGATCATCTGCTGGTTGCTTTGGATGGCCTGGTGCAGAAGCGCGGGCGGAAAGAGGTCGAGCTTGGGCGGGTCGTGCTCCAGCATGATCTGAGTGAGGATGACGTTGGTAATATCCGCGCCGGTCTTCGAGTCGGTCACCACGATCTGACCGCCCCCCCGGACGATTTTGTACAAGTCGTTGAGCGTCACGTGGCGGCTGTCGGTGACGTCGTAAAAGCGGCGGTTGGGGTATTTTTTGATTTCCCGCGGGGGCGGGAGAGGATCGGACGCGGAGGTATTCGGAGCATTGTTCATCAGGAGCAACCGCACAAAAAATCAGAACATTTGCGTCATAGCGGACCACATTCAATCTGTAAGTATTGTATATTATTATACTTATGCAATATCAAAATAGTTGTGCAATCGCACAAAAAAGTGTTGCTCTCGTGTCCATTGGCCGATATACTGTATCAGACGACGTGAGTTTAGCAATCACTTGAGGCTCTTTTTATAGAGGATGCGATCATGACCCAGCAAACCGCCGCCAACAAGACTGAGACCTGTGACTATCTCCGCCAGGCCACCGACACTTTCAAGTCGGCCATGGAGTCGGGCATCAAGTTCCAGCAGGACGCCTTCAAGGCCATGACCGACGTGTTCGGCCGCAACGAGTCGATGGATGACTGCCGCGGTAAGATCGAGACCGTCGCGACGGATTCGGTCAACCTGATCCGCAAGAACGCCGAGCAGTCGCAGAAGCTGTTCGACGACGGCTGCCGCAGCGGCCTCGAGTTCATCCGCAAGGGCTTTGACGCCTTCGAGAGCGGCAATGGCCACGGCAACAAGGACGCCGTCGAGCGGACCCGCGAGATCTGGCAGACCGCCTTTGACACGATGAAGACGAACCTGGATACGGCCGCCAAGACCAGCGCCCAGACGATCGAGAACTGGTCGGCGTTCTTCAACAAGACGATGACGACCGGCGAGAAGAAGGTCGCCAAGTAAGTAATCGGGCATCTCCGGGCGGCCCCAGGCCGTCCGCGGCGCCCGCCAAGACACCGGCATTGCCGAGCGACAGCGACGCGGGACAACTAGAATCGCACCACGAGACCACCCGCGACACATGATTTCACACCAACGATGCCGGTGTTGATCCTCCAGGCCACGGGCGCGGTTACGATCGCTCCCGTGGCCTTTTTTTGTGATCCGGGCCGTGCGGCTCGGGAAGTGGGAGCAGGCGATGTCGGACAACGATCGAAGCCAGACGGCAACGGACCCCTTCAGCCAGTTCTGGGGCGATTTCTTTTCGCGGGTCGGCATGAGCCCGGCCTCGGCCGCCGCGCCGCAGACCCCCTCGCCGTCCAAGGAGGCCGTCCAGCAGATGCAGCGCGTCTTCTTCGACGCCCTCGCCAAGTACTGCGACGACTTCATGCGCTCCGAGCAGTTTCTCAAGATGATGAAAGAGACGATGGACCGCTCGCTCGCATTCAAGCAGCAGGTCGATCAGTTTCTGGCCAACCTTCAACGGGGGATGCAGTCCCCGGCCAAGGCGGATATGGACGATCTGGGCGGGCTGTTGCGCTCGATTGAAGAGCGCGTGCTGTCCCGCCTCTCCGCCTTGGAGGACAAGGTCGCAGCGGTGGAAGAGACGCGTCGGACGGGACGTAGCGCCAAGGCGAGCCAGGCGCAGCGCCCGTCCGGCCGCGCCGCCCGCAAAGTAGCGTCCGGCCCCCGTGCCGGACGCGGTAAGCGCCGAACGCGCCCTCGATAGTGTGTGGCGTAGGGCGGGCTCAGCCCGCCGCCTTGGAATTGAGAAGAACTCATGAACAGTGCCCCCCCCAATCCTTTCGCAACGCTGTGGCCATCCATGCCGCAGATGTTCACCCCCGATCCCAAGGAATTCTTCGATCGCCTCGCGGCCATGCCCAAGGTAATCGAGACCGCCCAGCGCGTGAAAGTCGGCGCGACGCCGCGCGACGTGATCTACCGCGAGGACAAGCTCAAGGTCCTGCGCTACCAGTCGCCGGTCGAGAAGAAATACCGCACCCCGCTCGTCCTCGTCTTTGCACTGGTCAATCGGCCGTACATCCTCGACCTCCTCCCGCACAAGAGCGTCGTCCAGCAGTTCCTCAAGGCCGGCTTCGACGTCTATCTCGTCGATTGGGGCGTCCCGACCGACTCCGACAAACACCTGACGATCGAGGACTACATCGAACTCTACCTGCACAACGTCGTGAAGAGTGTCTGCGAATATACCGGCGAGCCCCAGGTCTCACTGCTCGGATATTGCATGGGCGGCACCCTGAGCGCGATGTACACCGCGCTGCATCAGGACATGGTCAAAAACTTCATCCTCATGGCCGCCCCCGTCGATTGGTCCGATCGCGACGCCCTGCTCTCCGTCTGGACCGACGCGAAATATTTCGACGTGGACAAGGTCATCGACACCTTCGGCAACGCCCCGCCGGCCTGGCTGCAGGGCTCTTATGCCATCCTTAAGCCCGTCTCCAATCTGATTGAAAAATACCTGGGCTTCTACGAGCGCATGACCGACGAGAAGTTCGTCGAAGAGTTCTTCGCGATGGAGACGTGGGTCAACGACAACATCCCCGTCGCCGGTGAGACGTTCCGGCAGTTCGTAAAGGACTGCTTCCAGAAGAACCTGCTCGTGCAGGGCAAGCTCCGCCTCGGGGCCAAGACAGTCAATCTCGCCAACATCACCTGCCCGATCCTGAACCTCATGGCCAGCGGGGATCATTTGGTCCCCTGCGGTCAGAGCGCGCCGTTCAACGATTGCGTCGGCTCAAAGGATCGCAAAGCGATCACTTTCCCGGCTGGGCACATCGGCCTGTCCGTGGGGAGCAAGGCCCAGAAGGAACTCTGGCCGAAGGTCTGCGAATGGCTCGGCGAGCGCAGCGACGCTGTAGCATCCGGCCCCCGTGCCGGACGTAAAACACCCGGTGCGCCCGCCGTTACGGCCGGCGCCCCGGCCGGCCGTGGAAAAAGAGTAACACCTCGGCGAAACCGCCGATAGGTAGCTAACGAAGTCACGGAGGACGTGGGGAGTCGTTTTATGGAACTATACGGAAAAGTCGCGGTCATCACCGGGGCGGCGAGCGGCATCGGTCGCGCGACCTGCGAGGCCATGCTGGACAAGGGCATCGAGGCCGTCGCCGTCGTCGATCGCAGCTCGGCCATCGTGGACATGAGCCACACCATCAACGACGAGGCCGGTCGCCAGGTCCTCTTTCCCTACGCCGGCGACGTGACCAGCGACGCCTTTCGCGAGGAGGTCTTCACCGACCTGCGCAAACGCTTCGGCGTCGTGCAGATCTGCATCCCCGCCGCGGGCATCACCCGCGACCGACTCGCCGTGCGGCTCAACAAGGACACCGGCAAGGCCGAGATCTACCCCCGCCGCGATCTCGAGGAAGTCCTCGCCATCAACCTCATCGCCCCAATCATGTGGGCGACAGAGACCGTCGCGACCGTCGCCGAAGATCGTGCCCGCCGCGGCCTGGGCCGCTGGGAGCCGTCGGAAGGCACGCAGGGCGGAATCGTCTTCATCGGCTCGGTCTCCTCGGCCGGCAATCGCGGTCAGGTCTCTTACGCCTCGTCGAAGGCCGGTCTCGGCGGCGCGCAGGCCACGCTCGCCAAGGAGTTCATCTTCCACGGCATCCGCTGCAACATCATCCACCCCGGCTACACCGACACACCCATGGTCCAGGCCCTCGGTCAGGACCTGATCCACGAACACATCCTCCCCCACACACAGCTCCGGCGGCTCCTGCGACCGGACGAAATCGCCGACGCGATCTGCTTCATGCTCCGCAACTCGGCGGTCAGCGGGTCGCTTTGGGTCGACGCGGGCTGGCATCCGGCGGCGTAGAACGGGATCGGTGTGTCGGCGAAAACTACTCTGTAAATGAAGGCGCGATTAGGGTTGGCGAGCCATACCCTGATTTCCCATTCGGCTTTCGATAGAGGCCAGGAGCGTTTTCAACGCCGTCACGTCCGCCGGTTTGACGAGGTGGTAATCGAACCCCGCCGTCTGGGTGCGGAGGCGATCTTCCATTTGCCCCCATCCCGTCAGGGCGATGAGCGTCATGTCCTGGGCGCCGGGCTGTTGTCGAACCCATCGGGCCACTTCATGGCCGTCCATGCCCGGCATGCCGATATCCAGCAGTACCGCGAGGGGCTTGTGGGTCGTGATCGCTTCGATCGCCTCCGGTCCGTCATAGGCGACGCGAACATCGGCGCCGAGCATCTTCAGCAACATGCCCATGCTGTCGGCTGAGTCGCGGTTGTCATCGACCACCAGGATCCGGGGTGAAGCGAGCGGGGGAGATGTCAGCTCCTTCGGTCGTTGCACGTCGATCGGGCGATGGACGGTCACCAATGGCAACCGGACGATGAATTCGCTGCCCTTGCCGGGTCCGTCACTATGGGCCGACACGCGTCCGCCGTGCAATTCAACCAGGCTTTTGACCAGCGTCAGGCCGATGCCCAGGCCGCCCTTGCCGCGATCGTCGAGTTGGTCGAATTGCGTGAACATGTCGAACACCCGGGAGAGCATTTCCTGGGAAATGCCCATGCCCGTATCCCGGACGGAAATAACCAGCTCTTGCGCCTCGCGCCGGACCGAAAGCCAGATTTGCCCGCCCGTGGCCGTGTATTTCGCGGCGTTGTTCAGGAGGTTCGCCAGCACCTGGGTCAGACGAACCGGATCGGCCTCCAAGAAAAGCGGTTCGGTGGGGATGGTCACCGCCAACTGGTGGCCCAGTTCCTCGATCAACGGCCCGCTCGTTTCCACGGCGCTGCGCACCACGGCGGCCACCTCGATCTGTTCCTTTCGCAACTCGATCTTTCCGCGCGTAATCCGGGACACTTCCAGCAAGTCGTCCACCAGGCGAACCATGTGGTTGACCTGCCGCTCCATCATTTCGCCGACGTGGTCCGTCGCCGAGTCATTCCGGCGGTTCATCCGCAGGATGTGCAGGGAGTTGCGGATGGGCGCGAGCGGGTTGCGCAATTCGTGGCCGAGGATGGCGAGAAACTCGTCCTTGCGGCGGTCCGCCTGCAGCAGCGCTGCCTCCGTCCGCTTGCGCTGGGTGATGTCCCGCGCGATCTTGGAGGCGCCGATGATCTTGCCGTCGGCGCTCCAAATCGGCGACACCGTCAAGGCGATGTCGATTCGCCTGCCGTCGTTGGCCACGCGCACCGTGTCAAAGGGTTCGATTCGCTCACCGCGGCCCAGACGTTCCAAAATCGACCGTTCCTCCTCCTGCTTTTCCGGCGGGATGATCAGCGTGATTGACTTGCCGATGGCCTCCTTCGCGGAATAGCCGAAAAGACGTTTGGCCGCGCCGTTCCAGGTCAGGATGATCCCCTGAAGGGTCTTGCTGATAATCGCGTCGTCGGACGCCGCGATTATGGCGGCCAGGAACGCGAGCCCTTCCATGCTGCGCTCCCGCTCGATCAGTTGGTTGCGCATCTGGTACTGCCGCCCGCGGGCCCGAAGGGCGGTTCGGACGGAACTCACGAGCGCCGCCACTCGGATGGGCCGCTCCAGGACGGTGACGTTGCCCAGGAGTTCCATGGCCCGCATCACAGCTTCCGAGTTCGCTCCGGAATGCGCCAGGATCAGCACGGGCAAATCCGACCACGGCGGCTGGGCGGCCAGCCATTTGGCAAGACAATCATTTTGGCAGGTCGCGATCGCTTCCTCGGCCAGGAGTACGGCCCCGGCGCCCGCCTCCAATTCCGCGCAGACTTGTTCCAGGGAGGAGCAACAGACGCCACACAGCCCGGCCCGCTCCAGGAGAGATTGCGTCAGCGCCGCGTCCTTGTTCGTCAGAGTCAGGACGAGAACGCGCCTCTCCAGTTTCCCCCGTTCGGAGTCGGTCACGAAGATTTCCTTTCTCCTGACTTTTCGCCCGATCCCTCGTAGATCGGAACGCCCGTCACGACTCCGCGTAACTGGAGGGCAATCGTCGTCTTGCCCGAGCCCGGCACGCCTTCGAGCAGGTACATTCGATTAGGAACCAGGCCACCTCTCAAGACGTCGTCGAGGCCGGCGATGCCGGTCGAGACCCAGGTGGGAGGCGGCTGTGATTTGCCGATCATAGGATCAATCTCTTGGTCCCGTCGGAAGATCGAATTAGGCCGCCGGAAAGCGACCAGCGGGCCGCTGGAGATGGCTCCGTCCGTGTTTCACTGATCTAGCCCAACACGTTTAGGGTCCAGTATAGCGCAAATTGAAAAAAGGCCGCAATAGGGGTTGTTTCGTATAAACTCGAGGTGCGATTCCGGATCCGCCCTGGGAAAGACCGGAAGGGACAGGCCCACTCGAATCATCGATCGGCCGTGCGTGTCACCCGCTATTTATCCCGAATTTACCTCCCGACGAAATGGACGAGCCTATAGTCGATCAGAGCCTATCCAATCCTTTCCGTAACGGGTAACACCGAAACGAAAGTGGAAACTGGGTAGGCTCGCTTTTTTATGCGCGCTCGCCGGCCCGCCCCGTCCATTCCCGCTTCAAGCGCCCCACCAACTGATCCGCCAGTCGCGTCGGTTCGGGAACGCGGTACGTCGTGCAACAACGCAGCGTCACGCGGACGGCGTCTGCCAGCGTCACCCGATGACCGACGCTGACATACACGGGCCGAACGCCGGTCTGTGTCCGCAAGACGCGGCCCACTTCCTCGCCGTCGAGCATCAAGGGCGCCGAAGAGCCTGCCGCCGCGGGTGGCGCACAGTCCTCCCCGCACAGTCTGCTCTTGGCGCAGCCGATCGTGGGTCGGCCCAGACACAGGCCGACGTGCGACGCCAGACCGATCCGGCGCGGATGCGCCCGGCCCTGACCGTCGAGCAGGAAGACATCGGGAATGCGCTGGAGCTTTCGCGCTGCGGCGAGCAGCGCGGGCGCCTCCCGAAACGTCAGCAGCCCCGGCACATAGGGAAAGCGCACCGGCCTCCGCGCCCACCTCTCTTCGACGACGCATTGATCGACGACATCCCACACGACCCACGCCGCGACGATCGCGCGGCCGCCGTCCACGAACGCCCCATCCCCGCCGGCCACGAAGCGAACTGGCCCGCGAAGCGGCGTCTGCCGCACGCGCTGTGCGAGCCGCCCTTGCAGGCGGATCGCCTGGCGCGGGGTCAGATTCCAGCGGTGCAGCGGCGGCGGCAGCTTCATGATCGCCATTCTACGTCGCCCGCCGCGCCGCGATCAGATAGAATAAGGAGATCGCGGCGGCCCGTCCGGCGCGCCGGCACTTTTCGATCCCTTCGCCATGAATCGACATCCACGTCTTCGACTTTTCGCGCTGGCCTCGGCCGCGATGGCCACAGGCATTTCATCCCGCGCCGCCGCGGATCTTGTGATACAGACCAGCGGCAAGATCGTCGTCGGTCACGTCACCCAGGAAGAGCAGCCCGAGGTTCGCATCGCGACCGGCACGCCGCAGGGCCCGCGCGACGTGGTCCTTCCGCGGTCGAAGATTGATCGGCTCCTCCGCGGCGTTGAGGAGATGCGCCGGATCGATACCTGCAATGATGCCAGGGTGCTGACCCAATGGACGGCAGGCTACTATTTCAGCGGGATGGAAACGTCGGCGACGCGCTGTCTGGAACGCGCGATCGCCCTCGATGCCTCGCTCGCCGCCAAGCCAATGACCGCAGTGAAGCCCGCCGACAGCCCCGCCGCCAAGTTCGTCACGTTCTGTAACCGCACCACCCTGCGGCGGCTGACTTCCACCGTACCAAAAGGCAATACGCGGCGGATGCTGGAGGTCGCGCGCTGGGCGAAGGCGGCAGGGCGGGCGGACACGGCCGCGTTCTACCTCCGTCGGGCGTGGAACATCAACCCCGGCGACGAATCGATCAAGCGTCTCGCCGGTCAATGGAAAGTCGCGTTGGAGTCGTGGGTCCAGGTGGATCTGACGGCGGCGATGGATACGCCGCTCTTCTCCAGCGAGATCGTCGATGAGAACGAGCGGGTCCGCGCGGAGAACGGGAAGATCTTCCTCACCCTGCCGATTCGTTACGAAATCCCTCGCGGCAACGGCCCGGCCGAGGGCGCGGTTCTACCGTCGATTTCCCGGGCCACGCTGGCGGGGAAAGACGCCCGCGGCTACTACGGACTGAGAAACACTCCGATGGTCAACGGCCGCATCCGCCTGGACGGTCTGGAGCAGGACCCCGTCTTCGAGCAATTGGATTCGCTGCCGGGCGAGGGAAATGCCGGGCTGGTCGTCCTGAGAAACAAGACCGGCCCGCGCCGCTTTCCTCCCGACGATCCGCAAAAATCGGGAAAGCCTCGTCAGGACAAGCTGCGTGACGAGCCGCGGACGATGCGGTCGACCGGCGCCGCGGCGATTCTGCTGGAAATACCGGAAACCGCCGGGCGACTGAGCTTTGAATGGCCCAGCGGCGTACAGGAGATGATCGATCTCGATTTTCTGCGAAAATTACAAGAGAGTGGGTCCGGTCAGGCCCCTCCGCAACCCTCCGGAAAAGATCCGTCCTGGACGACGGTCTCCGTCGTCGCGGACGCCCTGGCACAGCTTCGTGGCCCGTCCGGTGCGATGGCCGCGCTGGCGATCGAGCGGCTCGCACGACTTCGCGACCGGCTCGTCGCGAAGTCCGACAAATTGGATTTCGACGAGGAAGCGTTGTCCGCGTGGTCTGACGAGGTCGACAGCGCCGTGATCGCCGCGGCCATCCGCGACGAGGAGCGGGTGCGCGTCGCGGCGTGGCGCTATTATTGCACTTACCCCGCGGGACAATCGCCCTGGGCCTTGTTCGGAGAGACGTCGGATCGCTTCGCCGAGGCGGAGCCGCAGGTGCAAGCACGTTGGGTTCAGCTCGTCGCCTTCGGACTGGGTATCGAGGACGGCGGGATTTGGTGGCGCCAGACTGCCGGAGTTGATCCCGGCGCGCCGGAAACGCCCGAACGAGCCGCCCCCGACGCGAACACTCCGACCATCGACCGCTCGCACGCCGTGGCGATACTGGGGGCGCTGCTTCGTTCTGAGGATGGGGCCGTTACATGGGAGGCGATGAAGGTCCTCACCGCCTTAAGCCCCCCGCCGATGGACTGGACTTTCTTGGAGGAGGCGTCGATTGCGGGACAACGCGCGGCGCTGTCGCTGGCCGCGGAAATCGAAGACCGCGCAATCGTGAGGCCGATGATTCAGGCCCTGATCGCCAGTGCCAGGCCGGAAACCGCGTCGCAGATTGCGGAAGTCGCCCGAGGGCTCGGAACCGCCGGCGATGAACCCAGCGACCTCCTCCTTTCGCAGTGGTGGTCGCTGCACGGGCGCGGCCGGAAGACCGCGTTTCTCGATGCCCTGTGCGGAATTGATCTGGGAGACGCCGTGTACGGACGGCGCTTCTCCGATTTTATCAAGGATGCCGTGTCGAATTCCGGCGCACAGCGCGACGCGGCCTATCGGCTGCTCATTGCGCAGCTTCAGCACCGCCGCGACCATGTGGAAGCGGCGCGAGAAGGGGCGATCCCCCTCCACGGGCCCTTTCCGCTCATCCTCGCACGATCGGCAAACGATCCGCTGACGAAGGGGGTGATCGCCACTCACGCGGTGAGTCCGGCCGTGCGTGTAGAGGCGCTGCAGGCGCTCATCGAATCGGGTTTTGCCGAGCGAGCCGCCCTCTGTCTGATGGACTCCTACCCCGCACACGACGAGCGCGAGGCGGTCCTGGATAAATTGATCCCCCTGGCGGACGCCGGGCATCGCGACGCCGTCCTGGCCCTGCTCGGCGCCCTGCTCAACCAACGCTGCGAGTCCAGCGCCGGCCGTATACTCGACCAGCTCTCGCGGACAATTGCGTCGGTGGACCACGCCGAGCACTGGCGCGTCTTTGCGGCGGTCAAGGCCGGTGTCCACCTGGTGGAACTCGACGAGATCGGGCGTCGGCTCGGACCGCCAACCGCCAACGCCGTCTTGCGCTGGCTTCATGCGCTCGGCCACATGTCGCCGCAGGATCGACAGCGGCTGGCGGCCTCGCGCGATCCGGCGGAGCGCAGCGAGCGGCTCGCGCAAATCAATCTTCGCCGCGGCCAGCTCGTCGACGGCCGGTATGGGGTGGTCGCTGTCGTCTCGACAAGTCAGCGGCGAGTCGGCGCTTCGGCGACAGGGGCAATTGAAGGGGAATCGCCTGCGACAACGAGTCGCTGGGGCCCGCCGAAGATGGTGACGCTGACGCTCGATCCGCTTGTGCTGGAGACGCGCGTCGAAGATGACGTATTCAAGATTCGTTGGGGAGACCGAACGATCGGTGAAGGGAGGATCCTCGAGCAGGCGCAACCCATCCGCGGGCCCGCGGCCTATTTGCCGGCCGTGGAGACGGCGGGCCTCTGGGGGCCACCCCCCTCGCCCGGCGACGCTTCGCAGGACGCGACCGCCGATACCAAAGACGAATCCACGGCCGCACTGCGACGCCTTCTCGGCCCCCTTCGGCTGCCGCATCGGACGCCGCTCGAACGCAGCGCGCCGGGCACGATGACCCTCGACCTCGCCGCCTATCTCGCGTCGGCGCTCAAGGCTCAGGGCGTTTTTGGAGACGAAGAGGTATCCGCGATGATCCCGGACGCATACAAGATCACCCTTCGCTACGGCGTGTTCGGCAGCTTTTATGGCTGCGGCCCGCGGCGAACTCCATGGGAAAGCGAAGCGGCGCCCTCCGCCGTGAATGCCCCGCCGGCGTCGCGCTATCTCCTCAATGTCATGCTGGTGGCCGAACGGATGGACTGATGGTCCTACGAACGGATCTCGACCGGCGACTGCCGCTCGACCAGGAGGTCATAGACGAACTTCACATCGTCCGGCGCGAGTCGGACGCACCCCATGGAGAGATTCTCGCCGATGCTGGCCGGGTCGATCGTGCCGTGAATGCCGAAGCCCTGCTTGCCGACCGCCTCGCCGGCGACGCCTTCCAGGCCGATCCAGCGCTCGCCGATCGGATTGTCCGGATCGTCCGCGAGATAGTGCCGCCCGTTTCGCGGATCGGTCCAGTCGGGATTGGCCAGCTTGTTGCGCACGATCCACGAACCCGTCGGCGTACCGCCGTTGGTCCCCAGTCCCACGCGAAACGAGCGCACCAGCACCTCGCCCAGATACACGTCCATCCGATGACGCGACTTGGAGATCACCGCGCGAAACGGACCCTTGATCACCTTCAGCCGCTGACCCACGGCCAACCGGTTGGGCTCCGAGATGTTGTTGATTCTCATGACCAGTTCGTCGGTGACCCGGTGTTGCCGGGCAATCGCGTGGATGGAGTCCCCGGGCGCTACCGTATGCACGGCGGTCAGCGGGTCGGTCGTGTTGGCCGCGCGGCTGAAGAGCAGGGCGCCGGCGATCCGCTCCAATTCGTGGCGAGCCTCCGACTCCTGATCGGGCGGAAGTCCCCGTTGCAAGGCCGCGGAAAAGTCATTCCGAGCCGCGACGAGATCGCCTTTGGCCAGGAAAAGCCGTGCATCCCGCAAGCCCCCCTCTCCCTTCAAGAGAGAGGGCTGGGGTGAGGGTGAGACAACCGGCTGCTGTGTGATCGGAACGGGCGTAGCCGCTGATTCACCCTTCAACTTGATTTCAATCCCCTCGCCCTCCAGATTCGAAGGCGAGTTCACGCCGACCGACTGTGAAAGCCCGCTGCTGGGAAGCTGTTCGGGTTCCAGGTCGTCCGTCGCCCGCGTGGCGCGCAGCGTCGTCAGCGGCGCGCCGTCCTCGCCGGTAGCCGGCGACGCCGAAGAATCCGCCAGGCCCGCCCCCGAATTCGCCGGCGCGGCATATTTCCATGCATAAAGCCCCCAGACACCGACCGCGACGGCGATGACCGCCGCCAGGATGGGCCAGGAGGCCTTGGCCGGACGCTGAAAACGCTGCATCCGCGATGGCGCGAGACGAATTAAAGATTGCATAGGTTCAACACATCCCTGCGTAACGACGCGCGATCGCCGCGGCGACAGCATCCATACCGTAGCATATCGAAGTACGAACAGGTTTCAAGCGCGGTTCACGTTTGGGTAGGGCAGCCGCCCCTCGCCGCGAGTACGACGTGCGGCGCATTGCGGCCCTTGAGCAGTGCCGCATCCACGACGGCCATCAGTTCCTGCGCGCTCACCGGCTTGGAAAGGTGCAGATCATAACCCGCCTCCAAAGCGCGAGCCTTATCCTCCGGTCGGGCGAACGCCGTCACCGCGACGGCCGGGACCAGGCTCCCCGCTCCGCGCAGCCGCCGGATCAGCTCGTATCCATCCATGTCCGGCATGCTGATGTCGCAGAGCAGGATATCCGGCGCAAAACGCCGCGCCTCGGCGAGCACCTCCGCCCCCGAGCCGACCAGCTTGATGTCTGCGCCCGGCGTCCCGAGGAAGCGACGCAGAAGTTCCGCGGCCGTCGGATCATCGTCCGCCACCAGCACGCGCACTCCGGTCAGGTCCAAATCCCGCATGGCGGGCAAGAGGCGCTCGTCCGGTGTGGGGGCCTCGACGCCGCATGCAGGCAATCGAACCTTGAACGTCGCCCCCTTGCCCTCGCCGGCGCTTTCCACTGATACGCAGCCGCCATGCAGTTCCGTGATGCTCTTGACGATCGCCAGCCCCAACCCCAGCCCGCCATGCCGCCGGGCCACCGAACTGTCCGCCTGTACGAAGGTATCAAAAACCCGCGGCAGAAACTCCCGCTTGATCCCCGGCCCCGTGTCGCTCACGCGGATCACCACGTCCGACTCGACCCGCTCCATCGCCAACTCCACCTGGCCGCCCTCCGGCGTGAACTTCACGGCATTGGAAAGAAGGTTCGTGATAAGCTGCTGGAGCCGCACGCCGTCTCCCCGCATCGGCCCCGCCTCCGCGCACCCCTTCGATTCCAGGCGAATATTCTTCGCCTGAGCATTCTCGCGAACGCAGTCCAGCGCCGCCGCCGCCACCGACGCCAGGTCGACCTCGGCAATCTCCAGCCGCAGCTTGCCCGCCGCGATCCGGTTCATGTCCAACAGATCATCGATGATCCGCGCCTGCGTCCGCACCGCCGCCACAATCGCCCGGCTCGCCTCCGCCAGCGTCGTCTCTGCGCGGTCTCCCTGTTGCAGCAACTGCGCCCACCCGGAGATTACATTCAGCGGTGAGCGCAGCTCGTGCGAGACCGTCGCCAGGAAATCATCCTTGGCCCGCGCCATCCGCTCCACCTCCGTCCGCGCCGCCCGCTCGCTGTCGAGCAGCCGTTCCCGCTCCATCTCCATGCACTTGCGCTCGTGAACATCGGTGCAGCTTCCCACCCACTCACGAACCGCCCCCTGTTCATCCAATAGCGGAAGCGCCTTGACCGTGAAATATCGATATTCCCCCGACGCCGCGTGCCACAACCGGCCATGCGACTCATAAAGCGTGCGGGTCTCGCAGGCCCGCCGCCATGTTTCCCACACGCGCGGCCGATCCTCCTTATGAAGCGCCGCCGCCCAGCCGAAACCCATGTATTCCTCAAACGACTGCCCGGAATACGCTTCCCACGCCGGTTGCCGGTCGATGAACGCCCCCGACGCGTCGGTCACCCACGGCACGTCGGTGATAATCGAGGCCAGCGACCGGAAGCGCTCTTCACTCTCCCGTAGCGTCGCCTCCTGATCGCGGCGCAGCGCGTCGGTCCGGCTCAGCGCGCCGGACGTCCAAATCAACAGGCCAAAGAAACAGCCGATCATCGCCAGAACCATGGCCGCCAGGCCAAACGCCGTGTCGTACAGCCCCGCGGTCTGCCCCGCCAGACGCACGCAGCCGAGGGCAATGGGGAGCAGGACGACGGCTGGGAGCAATCGGCGCGCCAGAACGCCACCCGCGTCCCGCCGCGCGAGCACGGCCGCAAGACCCCGCTCGGGGATCGACGCGATCAGCGCAACGCCCACGCTCGCGAGCATGCATGCGGTCTGCAGTGCGATCGCCGTCAGGTACGGGAGAGTGTAGAGCCGGTCCGCGCCATAGAGATACCCGATCAGAGACAGCATCGCGATCGCCAGCACCGCCACGCCGCAGCCCGAAGCGATCAGCCGGAGCCGTCCGCCGAGGCCGGCGAAGACAAGTGCCAGGCCGATGAGCGTAAAGCAACTGGAGGCTGGCGGCCCCATCCGCCCCGGAGTCAGTGTCGTGTACTGGCCCCACGTCCGCCCGAACAGCAGTTGATGATTGAACCCCAGGTCGACGCCGATGAAATATTGCAGAAGGGTGAGGCCCCCGCCGATGGCGACCAGCGCCCCCAGAGCCTGCACGATCCGTCGTCGGCCCTGGCTATAGAAGACCACCGCCGCCCCCGCCAGCATCAGCAGGACGCACGTATTGGGCTGGATCGAAATCCCATCGTTGCCCCAATCAGTGAGCCGCGGGATGTCGAGCGCCCAGCCGCTGAACGAGATCGCGCCGCCCAGCAAGGCATACCCGCCCGCGATCACTATGATCGCGGAAGACCGTCGTGGCAAAACCACTACAGGTTGTCCTTGAGCGCGCAGAGTTTTACCCCCCCCCCCCCCGCTGCGCTGTGGGGTTCGAGAATTGTCATCAATCAGCCCTGCTTCCCGTTCGATATGCGCGGCTCGCACCGCGATGAACTCCGCCGCGCGGCGAAAAACACCGCGCCCTTTCCTCCCTGCTGATGCGCCGATAGTGGTGGAGGGCCCCTCCCTCCGACTGCTTCAGCGCAGACGGTGACAAGAAATCAAACCCGCTGGCGAGTTCGCATCATTTTACCGCGCAGTGCACAGCGTTTACAGGAATAAATTCGAAGAACCCCCGGTCAATGAAAAGCTTGCGCATCCGATGCCAGCGCCATTCCCAGCGCGCGGGATAAGGAATTTCCGGTATCCAAAAACAGACAAAACCGTATCCGCCCGCGCCGTCGACCGATCGCCGCGCGGACGCTTCATCAATTGAAGGTACGGTTCCGGGTGGCACGGTCTGACCGCGAAGCGGGCAGGCCGTGTTGGATGCGCATCACGCCTCGCTGCTGCGAGACCGGGCCACCCGAGCGGACAATTGAGACGGACTACTAATTCGCTTCCCGCTCTTTGCCGCTGACCGCGCTGCTCGTGAGGGGAGAAGGAACCAGGTCCGCCGGCATGCGCTGCTCGATCGCGCGAAGACGAGTCTCCAGCGAAGCCAGGTTGGGCAGGAATCCCAGGATCGCCTGACAACTACTGCATTGGACGACGAACCCGCCGCCCGCCACGGTCATGGGCCAGGGGATGGTGACAGGGCTGCTTGGACTTTTGCAGGATGGGCACTTCATCTCAGGCTCCCCGGGCGAATTTGTGAAAAACCACTTACCGAAAATTCTAGTGGAATTAATGCGGCAAAAGCGGTAAAGGAGCCAGAAGTACATCCATTAATGACCCCCCGCCGCGCTCCCTGATTCCGGACAACCACCGGGGGCTTTTATAACCCTCTGACCCGATGGGGATTGCCCTACGCTCGCGAGCGACCGAACCCGCCGACACGCCTCCCGCCGCGCACAAATTAATTATTTTTTAGAACCCCCAGAGGGAGCACTGAGCACGAGTATTGGGCAGGTAATTAGGGACAGGCAACCAAAAATCGGGCCGGGGGCCCCACGCCGAGACGTCGTCATGCCGCCAGAAAAAATTCCGCCCGCCCCGACTTGTCTTTCCCCAAATCCATTCTATATTAGGTATTGGTTAGGTATCGAAGCATTGCCGAGCGATGGAATGCAACTGCCGCCGTCCGGAGAAAGTTCGCGCCCATGAAGCGAGAAGACATGAAGTTCAACTTCGTCAGGCTAATTCAGCCACATTGTTTTTTTCTCTGCACACCGTCCACCCCGTCGTCCTGCCTTTCTCTGTTCCCCACTCCCTTCTTCGTCCTGCCTCACGATCGTTCCATTTTTTTCCACTATTTTCCGTCTCAAAGTTTGATCCCTATCCCCGTGCCCTCGGCCCCGGAGTTTAGTCGCAGAGGCGATTCCTTCCCGTTCGCCGCCGCCGCTCCACTCGTTTGCGGCACTTTGGGCCTCCTTGGGGGGCCTCTGGCGAGTCGCCTACCCTCCCTTGAAGTACGGATTCTCCACGATTCGCGATTTCATTCGCTGGGTGTACCTCGGCACCTTAATGGCTTTTCCGCGCGGGTAGAACCGGATCGGGCGAGGCTGGCGCTGTTCGTGGACCGTCATTTCGAATTGACGATCGGGATCACCCTGGTAAATACTCCAAGCCAGGATCGGCTGGCCATCGCGAAGACCGGCGGAATGGGCCGCAGTCCCCGGCTGAACACCGGTGACGACTTTGGAATCGATCGAGGCATCAATGTCGAATCCCGGCTCATACGGATAATGCTCGACTTCCGATTTGTCTGCCGTCGGCTCGCTCAGTTGCCGCGGAGGGTCCGGAAGGGCGCCGTCCACAACGGTCTGGCGAAGCGACTGGGCGAACTGCGGGCTCGTCCACTCGGCCATCCTGGAGATCAACCGATCGGTCTGCATCGGCTCGGCCCTCGTCGACGGGGAAAAAAGCTCGCGCATAAAATCATCGAGCGTCCGGCGGTTTCCCGAAGCGCGCCGAATCTCTTCGTCAAGAAGCACCGCAACAATCTCGCCGCGCTGATACGGGAGCTTCTGGACCTCCTCTCGCGACCAGAACTCGCCGCGAATCGTTTGCCCCGGCGCGGTCGCCACCGGACTCAGCCACAAACTGCGGAGAGTCTCGTTGAGGCGCTCGATGAATTGCGCATCATCGATCAATCCGGCCCGCCGCAGTACGCGCGAGGCATAGAAATCCGTGAAACCTTCGGTGAACCAATAGACCAGTTCCTCCGCCTCGTCCGTCCCGATCTTGCCGCCGTTCCAGTTATGAAAGTACTCGTGGGCCAGGAGGCGAAGAAACTCCTGGCGGTGCGGCGATGGGGGATCGACCGCGATTCCCGGCGAAAGAAACATGGCAAAACAATTGGTCAGACACGTCCCGCTCATCGAATAGGAACTCGGCGACGCCCGCGGACCGGAGGCCACGATCGTGACCAGGTAATACGGATCGGAAAAATCCTGCATGAACTCCCGCTCGGTCGTGATGATCCGCTCGATCACGTCGACCATCTCGCGGTCTTCAAACCGCCAGTCGTCTCCCTGGATCGCGACACGAAGCAGGCCGCCGCGGATCTTGCGATCATGAACGCGGATCTTTCCCGCGAGAAACAGGGCGCGGCGGAACTTTTTCAGCGGGCAATGGAGCCGTCCGTTCCCGGCGTCGAACGACGAGGCCGTATTCCAGCCATGTTCCTTGAAACCGACCCATTGGAGTTCGATATTCACCGGCCCGCGATCTTCAAGCCATTCCGGGTACACCATGCCCGTCTCGCCAATCAGGTGCAGCAGATCATCGCGAACAACGGGTTCATAGATGGTCTTGCGATCAGCGAGCGGATCGATCTCCGCGGGCCTGAGCTTATAGGCAAATTCCAGAATCGCCCCCGGCCGATGGGCCACCTTCCAGCCGTGCGGACCGTTCCTGCTGATGTGACAGGGGTTGCCCTGGTCGTCCCTGGCGCGGACGTCATGGATAAATCGTTCGCAGTTTTGGACGCCTCCCCAGCTTGGAGCGACAGCAAATCGACTGCTGTCCCCCGATTCACCGGGGACGCGGAGAGTAATCTGAATGCCGCGCGCCCTGCCCGGATGGTATTCAAAGCAATAGCCAACCGTCGGATCGCTTGGCTCCTGCTTCTGCACATCGCAGCCGCCGAGTCCGACAAAGATGATCAATGATCCGGATAGGAGCGCTTGAGTCATCATCAGATTCTCATGCCTGCCGCCACGCCGGGCAGTATTGCCAGTATTGCGAAGGCGCCCTCTCTCAAGAACTACAACTCCATTATCCCATGGTTCGTTCGATGAACCAAGACCTTGGTCGCAAGGCGCGCATGAGGCCCAACTGAAATTTGAAAAGAGGAAATCTAAAAGGGCGAGATGCCAGGGACGCTGCTACGCCCGCTTCACGCCCAGCCGCACCGTCCGCGACTTATGATGGACGCCCAGCAGCGTCACGCGATAGAGCGCGCCCGACTTGCCCCGAAACGTCTGCGAGCGACCGACCTCCAGGTCGCGGATCTTTTGAATCCGCTTCTTGCCGTCGAAGAGGTCCAGATCGGCCACTCCGCTGCTCTCCGTGTCCTTGACCCGGACGCCGATGCCGTCCACGGACAGGGCCATGCGCGAATAACGGCGGTCGTTGAGGCTCAACGTGTGAATGGACGTGAAGCCGGGCGGCTCAATCGGTTCGAGGGCTTCAGCTTCGATCGGCTGGACAGGCGGAGGCCGGCGCTTTTTGAGGGGCTTGGGTCTTGGCGAGGAATTCTTCACCGGTTTGGGCGGCGGCGAAGGCTCGTCCGGCTGCCGGGATACGACCGCAGTGACCTGCGGCGTTTTCACCACCGGCGCAACCCGACGAGGAGGATCTTCGACGAATTTTACAGTCTTGACCGATGGGATTGCCATTTCTCGCGGCGGCGATGATCGCCGGGCCAATCGCAGCGCCGGCCAAAGCCCGTCAGGCGGCCTGGACATCGTGGTGGTCGGTGGAGGCGCGGGAGCCGCGACGATCGGCTCGCTGACTGGTTTCGGCGGCGACGCGGTGGCGTTCTTCTCAGAAACTGTCGGGGAAGCAGTTGGTTCCTTGTCAGTTATCGTGGGAGGAACGACGGCGGGTCGCAATGGCTTGGTGGCCAGGACGGTCGTCTCCCGTGCGGGACTCACGGGCGAAACGGACGCATTCCGCACAGGCATGGTGGACGGAGTGGTTGCTTCCTGGATAGTTGTTGCGGGCTGAGCGCTCGTTTCTCGCGCGGGTGTCGCGGGCGGCATGCTCGCTTCTCGCACAGGTTCTGCGGGCGGAGCGGTTATAACGGGCGGAGCGATGGCCTTCTGCACGGGGATCTTCGGAGTAGCGGCCGGTTCGTTAACTATGAGCGGGGGCGGAACAGTGGCCTCTCGCAATGGCAATGCGGCGAGTGCGGTCGTTTCCCGCGCGGGTTTCACGGACGGAGAACTCGCCTCCCGAACGGCAATCGCCGGCGAAGAGGTTGTTTCCCGAGCGGGTTTCGTGGGCCGACTATTCGTATCGTCGAGGGAGTTCGGCGGTAGGGCGAGCGATACCCTCGGCGTAAGCGAAGGGGGCGGCGCCATGGCGAGCACCCGCACTTCCGCGACGGACAAGGCTGCCGACCCACGTGTGAGCCATTCTCGCTTGACGCCGGCAATCTCCCGGGGATGTTCGTTTTCCAGTTGTCGAACGAGCTGCACGGCGGTCGGATGATCGGGTTGGATTTCGAGCGTACGCATGAAGGCCCGCCAGGCGTCGTCGAAGCGGTCTTCGTCCAGTGCATCCAATCCTGCCCGTTCCGCCTGGGCGGTCGCGGCCGCGCGAGTTCGTGCGAGGCTCTCGCGGACAGCGCCGGATCGATCCTGCGCCGCCGCGCGGGCGTATTGGTTGTAGGCGAATGCGAGGTCCCCCTTTTTTTCCGCCTTCTGGCCGAGCTCGTAGAACTCGCCGCCTCCACATCCAACCATGTGGGCGATCGCCACAAGAACAGCGCTCGCCACCGTTGATCGTCCACGAGATGTCGTCATGGGCACTCCATGGAATCATCGGCATCGATGGCGGCAATGGACCGATCGAGGGGATAGGGCTCCGACGTCAGCACTCGTGGTGCGATGACGGCGGCGACAAATTCGCTGCCGGTCACCGAGGTGTGACTCCCGTTCCACCCGAATCCCAGATAGGTGGGCTGCCACGGGAGATTGACGACGCGTTGATACGCGGAGATGGATTCACGGGTCGATCCGCGCGGAAATCGAAAACCGACGCGACCGGCGGGGGGACCGCCCTTGCCGTCGGCGTTGACGGGTAGCGTGCTGAGTATCGAGTCGTGAGGGCTGGTGGTGGCGTAGAGATTGCGTCGTACATGGCGCATCACCCTGGTCAGATTGTGCTCGGACGAGGCGCTGGATGAGAACAATACGACGTTGTCGACCTTGACGCCGTCTTCCAGTTCCTCAAGGGCGCGGAGGATCAGGGACGTTCCCGCGGAAAGGCCCATCACGTGAATCGGGGCGTCGGGGTTCGCGGCCCGGGCCTTTTCGATCCTGCGGGCCAGTTGTCTGGCTAAGAGTCCGCTCTTGGCGGTAATGAGATGATCGTGGGCCGGGCCGAGAAAGGCGCTCCATGAGAAAGTTCGGAAGGAGCCTTTGTATCCGGCCTTGCGCAGACCCGATTCAACGGAACCGGCGCTGGCGTACCAGCCGGCGCCGTCAAGATAGAAGACGACGGGGCCGCGAATTTTCTCCGCGCAGCCCCCGACTCCGCTGATCATCAGCACGAGACCGACGAGACAGCTCCCCCACCGGTTTCGGGAGGTCCCAGCCCTCGTCATTCTCCCTTTGCAGAATCTGTTCAAGCGTCAGCGCCCCCGATCGCGCATCCTTTTTCTCGGTGATATTCGTGCCCTTGCTGAACACTACCGTGCTTTTGGCCGCCCACTCCTGGTAAGGTCCGGAAATTTCGTCCTCCGCACGGATCGCGTGGACGGGCTCAGCGGACGCGTGGCGTCGTAAAGCATGATCGGTTCAGGAATTGAAACGTGGCCGCGCTAGGCGCGCTTGACGCCGAGCCGGACGGTGTGTGACTTGTGGGTGACGCTGATCAGCGTCAGGCGGTAGAGCGTGCCGGACTTACCGCGAAAGGTCTGGGAACGACCCAATTCCAAATCGCGGACTTTTTGAATCCTCTTTCTGCCATCGAATAGGTCCAGATCGACCTCCCCGTCGCCGTCGGTGTCCTTCAGCCTGACGCCGATACCGTCGGCGGCGAGCGCCAAGCGGGCATAGCGGCGGTCTTTGAGGCTCAGGGTGTGGACCGAGAGGAAAACCTGTGTTTCCGCCGGTGCAATGGGTTCGGAGTCAATGGGTCGTGGCCGGACCGGCGCTGCGGTTGTTTCAGTTTTCGTCGGTTCGTCATCGGCCGATGGGGCGCTGTCCGCAAGCATAGTATCGCGCGTCGGCGTCGCCGATGGAGCGGCACGCTCACGAGGGGAAGGCGGAGACGCGGGTGCCATGGCGAGTACCTGTTGTGGCGGGGAGGACAGGGCCGCGGGACCGCGCGCGAGCCATTCGTTCTTGGCCAGGGCGATCTGCCCGGGATGATCGCATTCTATTTGTCGAATAAGCTGAGCGGCGTTGGCGTGATCGGGCTGGATGTCCAGGGCGCGCATGAACAATCGCCAGGCATCGTCAAAGCGGCCTGCATCCATCGCCGCCAATCCCGCCCGTTCCGCCTGAGCCGCCGCGGCCGGCCGCACGCGCGCCAATCCGTCGGCCACGATCCCGTTAGAACGATAGCGCTCCGCCGCCCGGCAATATTCCTTGTAGGCGGTCGCCCAGTCTCCTTTTTTTTCTGCCTCACGGCCCGCTCGGTAGAATCGTGTCCCGCCGCAACCTTCCGAGACCAGGACGAGGGCCAGCGCGGCGAAAACGGAAAACGGTTTCGCGCGCTTCTTCATCTTTGAGTCCTCATCGCGTACCGCGCCGCAATCGAACGATCGAGCGGATAGGGCTCGGTCGTCAGTATTCGCGGTGCGATGACCCCCGCGACGAATTCGCTATCCGTGACCGACACATGGCTGCCGCTCCACCCATAGCCCAGATAAGACGGCTGCCAGGGCAGGTTGATCACGCGCTGATAGGCCTCGGTCGAAGCCCGACTCGCGCCGCGCGGGAAACGAAAACCCGATCTCCCGGCCGGCGGCCCGCCCTTGCCCTCCGCGTTTACCGGCAGCGCGCCGAGGATCCCGTCATGCGGGCTCGTCGTCGCGTACAGGTTTCGCCTGACGTGCCGCATCGCCTTCGTCAGGTTGTGTTCGGACGACACGCTCGGTGAAAACAAGACGACGTTGTCCACCTGCACGCCTTCCTTGAGCTGCTGCAAGGCCAGGAGGATGAGCGAGGACCCCGCCGACAGTCCCATGACATTGATGGGAGCCTCAGGATGGGCCGAACGCGCTTTTTCGATGCGGTCCGCCAGCCGCTGCGCGATCAGTTTGCTGTTCGCCGCGAGGAGATGATCAGTGGCCGGACCGAGAAATGAACTCCACGAAAACCTCTGAAACTCGCCGGTGTACCCGGCCTTGCGCAGCCCCGCTTCGACGGAACCGGCGCTGCCATACCAGCCGGCGCCGTCGAGGTAGAAAATGACCGGCCCGCTGGTTTTCTCCGCGCAACCGCCGACCCAAAATGAAAAAAGTACGATGCTGGCGATTGAAGCCCGCCGGTTCATTCCCGTCATTCGCATGACCGCCCCGGGAATCCTGACCCGCAGCAAGGCTCGTGGTTAGTGCCAAACTCCAACGGCATGGCCTCCGCTACGTGCCCCCCGGTTCGGGAATGTCCCATCCCTGGTCTTTCTCCTTTTGTTGAATCTGCTCAAGCGTGAGCGCCCCCGGCAGCGCGTCCTTCTTCTCCGTGATGTTGGTCCCCTTGCTGAACAGTTCCTTGTTCTTCGCGGTCCATTCCTTGTAAGGCCCGGGCACTTCATCTTCCGTGTAGATCGCATGCACCGGGCACTCGGGGATGCACAGGCCGCAGTCGATGCACGTGTCCGGATCGATCACCAGCATCGGCGGATCCGTCGTCTCCCAAAAACACTCAACCGGGCAGACCGTCGCACAGTCCGTATACCGGCACTTCACGCACCGCTCTGTGACAACATGAGTCATGGTGTGGTTCCTCTAGTGACCGTACCCATCCGCGACCGTCCCGTGCCCTCCGTCCGGGTCACGCAAGGCGTGTATCTGACAAAGGTTCGCCCCCAGCGTCAACCTCCCGATTCGGCGGCCCCTTGCCTCGCCGCCGGCCCCCGACGATCATGGCCGGACGCCTTGAAATCGAGGCGCCGACCGGATTTGCGGCGGTCGATGGTAAGGTGCTTGACGTGGCGACGATCCCCGACAATTTTCTCGGCCTGCCGGCCCGCCAGAGCGACTACCGCCGGGCGCGCTACGCGGTCCTGCCGATCCCCTACGACGGGACCGTCAGCTTTCAGGTGGGCACGCGCAACGGCCCCCGCGCGATCATTACGGCCAGCCAGCAGGTCGAGTTGTTCGACGAGGCCTATGAGCGCGATTTTGCCGGCGCGGGGATTGCGACGTTGGAGCCCGTCGCGCCGGAGATGGCGGGCCCGCGGGAGATGCACGAGGCCGTCTATGCGGCTGCCCGAAAGGTGGTCCGCGACGGCAAATTCCTCCTGGGATTGGGCGGCGAGCATTCGATCACCAGCGGCCTGGTCCGCGCGGTCAAGGGCCGGCACAAGAAACTCAGCGTCCTGCAGATCGACGCGCACGCCGACCTGCGCGACAGCTACGAAGGCACGCCGTACAGTCATGCCTCCGCCATGCGCCGTGTGTGGGACCTGCGCGTGCCGGTCGTGCCCGTCGGGATTCGCAACTACAGCGCGGAGGAGCACCAATACATGAAGCGGCGCGGTATCCGGCCGATCTCCGCGCAGCAGACGCACGAAGACGTGGACTGGATCGAGCGCGCGGTCGCCGCCCTGTCCGACGAGGTGTATGTCTCGATCGACATCGACGGGCTCGATCCGGCCTACGCGCCGGGGACGGGCACGCCGGAACCGGGCGGCATGGACTGGTATCAGGTCAATGACCTGCTGAAGGCGGTGGCGCTGGATCGGCGGATCGTCGCGGCGGACATCGTCGAGGTGCTGCCCTTGTCGGGCAGCGCGCAGACGGAATTCCTCGCTGCAAAGCTTGCCTACAAGCTCATTGCGCACATCGAGTCGAATCGGTAGCAGGGAGCATCCCCGCCACCTGTAGAACGGAAAACGGGATTCCCTTTAGTCGAAGCAGAAGAAGTCGCAGTCATCCTCTTCGACTTCGCAATCGACGTCCAGCCCCATCGTGACAGTGGTCAACGTCAGGGCCATCAGGATCATCACCAATTTGCGTTTCCACATGACGGGCATCCTTTCGTAGTTGGACCGCATGCAGCGAGGCATGGCACGGACCGATTTTTTCTCGAAGGATGCTAGGAGAGGCGCCTTAAGCCGCGGGTTAATTCTGGATGAAAGTCGAATTATTACCTGCCGAGTCCGAGCAGCAGATCGACTGTTCTGCCCGTCGCCCCGAGGTTTTGCTGCACGATCGCGCGCGCTTGTCGGCCGACTTCGACCGCCCGCGGGCGATCCGCCAACAGTTCGTGCAGAGCGGATGGAAGCTCGGCCGCGGATGGAATACGGACCGCCCCGCCGGCGGCGAGCAGTTTTTCCGCGACGTCGGCGAAGTTCTCGACGTGCGGACCGAAGCACATCGGCCTCTCCAGCGCGGCGACCTCCATCAGGTCGCTGCCGCCGAGCGGAACGAGCGTGCGCCCGACGAAGACGACGCTGGCGAGACTGTAAAACTTGCGGAGTTCGCCCATGGTATCGCCAAGGAAGACCGCGGGGGATTGCGGATTGGAAGCAACACCCGCGTCCGGTCGCTGACTTCGGCGGATGCAAGGGAAGCCATTGGATTCGACCAGTCGCGCGACTTCGTCGAAACGCTCGGGCTTGCGGGGGATGATCGCGAGTTGGACGTCCGGCCGCATTGCGCGCAGCGAACGAAACGTATCGAGAAGGATTTCTTCTTCGCCCGGTCCCGTCGAGCCGGCGACGATGAGCGGCTGGGCGCGGTCGATTCCCATCGCCGCCGCCAGGGAATCGGCGCCGGGGATGTCATCGGCAATGACGGCGGTGTCGTATTTCAATGAGCCGGTCACATGGACCCGTTCGGGCGGCACGCCCAATTCCACGAACCGGGCGGCGTAGGTCTCATCCTGGGACGCGACAAAAGAGAGCTGAGAAAACATGCGCCGTGCGAGCGATCGTAGCACCGGGCGCCGGAAGCGGCGCATGGACTTTTCCTCGGTGACGCGCCCGTTGGCGATACAGACGGCGATTCCCCGTTGGCGGGCGATGGCGAGGAAGTTCGGCCAGACTTCCAGTTCCATGAGGAGGATGGCGGAGGGACGGATTCGACGGAACACGCGGCGTACGACGGGCGTCAGGTCCAGTGGATAGCGAAAGACGAGGCGATCAGGATATTGCCGTTTTGCGGCGGCATATCCGGTATCCGTCGTGGCGGAGATGACGATGTCGTGGCCCGGCATCCGCGTGGCGATTTCGTCGACGAGGGAGCGAGTCGCGTTTACTTCACCCAAGGAAACGGCGTGTATCCAGACACAGGGCCGATCGCCCGGGCGAGTCGCGACCGCACCGAAGCGCTCCCCCCAGCCGAACCGGTTCTTCTTCAGAACGATCATCTGGTACAGCAGGAAGGGAAGGTAGGCGACGGCGAGCGGGAGATAGAGGAGGTCCAGCCAACGGACGGGCATCGGCGGAATGAAACGTCAATAAGTCAAAAAGTCAAAACGCCTGAACCATGAAACAGGGGCAGGAGAGTCACCTGCCTTGCGAACTAGGTTTTTTTTAGACAGCACTGCTTGTACTTTTTGCCACTGCCGCAGGGGCAGGGTTCGTTTCGACCCGGCTCGGCCTTGGATTTCTTAATAGGTTCCACGGGTGGGGGCAGCGGGGGATCATCCTCTCCGGGTAGGCCGGCTTCATAGCGCTTTTTGGCCTCCCGTTGGCGGTCGTAGTGTCGATCGAACCGGTCTGGTCCTTTTCCCGGCGAATCGTCTTTGCCACTCATTGATCACCTTGGCGATGCAAACTATGTTGTCGTCCTCTTCCCAGTCTAGCCGCCGTCCGTGGGGCCATGCAATCATCTGATTTGGCCGCACTGAATTCGACCGATAACTTCGATAGCAGATCTTGGAATGGCGGATCATGGACCGTCCACAAGAGACATTGATATGATGTAACATACTGTAAATAATGACGTTAGAGATTATGATTGACAGCTACCGGGGTCTCAAGTATGACCTTGGCTGGCGCAGTCAAAGGGTCCGAAGGGATTCGGGCATACGAGTGGAAGAATTCTGTACCCTCTATTCTGGAGTCGCATCGATATGACTCGCCGTCATCTTCGATCGATCAAACGGCTGACCGCCGCCTTGGCGGCGGGATGGGTGTTTGGGTCTCTCTCCTGCGTTAGCAACGTGGCGGACTCCGTCGGGACCGGGCTGTCCGTGACCAGCGCGACTGGAGTGCTGGGCGACCTCGGCAATGCCGCTAATGCGAAAACAGCGGACTTGGACCTCTTCGCCGACACCGTGCACCTCACGCCCCTGGGTCGTTGAACCCGCGTCGGCGCCCCCCGTCAGACCGGCTTGCCACCCGTTCACGGATTCCCTATCGTGGCTTCGGGGCCGAAGGAGCGAACCGTTGTTGCGTCATTCGAACGGGGCATGGTCCCTATGGATGGTTTCGGCCTGTCTGGTCAGCCTGGGTTGCCAGTCCCCGGTTCGAACGCTGCCCCCCATTGATCCATCGTTTCTTCAAGATTATGCCGAGACGTGGGGGTTTTCGGCGGGCCAGCCGACCGCGATCGAGGTGACTCCAAAGGGGGACGCCGTCCTCTTCCTGAGGAGCGGTCCTCGCGATATCACGCGGAACCTGTACGAGTTCAATACGGCAAACGGCGAGGTGCGGGGGCTGCTTCGGGCCGAGGATCTGCTTCAGGGTTCGCAGGAGAAGCTGAGCGTCGAGGAAAAGGCGCGGCGCGAGCGGCAGCGCGTCATCGGCAAGGGGCTGACGTGGTATCAACTGTCGGAGGATGGCGAGCGGATCCTGACGGGCCTGAGCGGGCGGCTTTATGTGGGCAGTCGCGCGGACGGGCAGTGGACCGCGCTGCCGGAGAATCCGGCGGGGCCGGCGATGGACGCCCGGTTCTCGCCCGATGGTCGTTTTGTCGCCTGTATCCGGGGCTATGACCTTTACGTCATCGACCTGACTACCCAACAAGAGCGAGCCCTGACGACGGGCGGGACGCAGGACCTGTCGCACGGCCTGGCCGAGTTTGTGGCCCAGGAAGAGATGGATCGGCATTCGGGCTATTGGTGGAGCGGGGATTCGCAATGGCTGGCGTATGAAGAGTCCGATCAGCGCGAGGTGGAGACGCTGCACATTGCCGACGCCCGCAATCCGGATGCCGCGCCACAGTCCTGGCGGTATCCGCGGGCAGGTCGAACGAACGCCAAGGTAAGGTTGGGGATCATCTCCGTGACCGGCGGGGAAACGCGGTGGATCGACTGGGACCGCGAGCGCTATCCGTACATGGCCACGGTGCGGTGGGGCAAGGATGCGCCGCTGACGATCTACGTGCAGACGCGGGATCAGCGCGAGGGCGTTCTGTATCTGGTCGATCACCTGACGGGCACGCTGAGCGAGTTGGTCCGCGAAACGGATGCGGCGTGGCTGAACATCGATTCCGACATGCCCCGCTGGCTGGCAAAGGGGCAGGAGTTTCTCTGGACGACGGAGCGCTCCGGCGATTGGGAAGTGGAGTTGCGCAATCGAGCCGGGGAGCGTCTGCGGAATTTCAAAGTGGCCGATGCTCCGCTTCAGGGCGTGGCCGCGGTCGATACGGCACGGCGCGAGTTCATCGTGCAAGCCAGCGGGAATCCAACGCAATCGCACCTCTACCGAATGTCCGTCGATACCGGCGAGGTGGCGGCATTGACCCAGGAGCCGGGCAGCCATACCGGCAATTTCGCCAGGGACGGGAGCATTTGGGTGAACAGCGTTTCGACGCCGGATGGGAACGTGCGGCAACTGGTGCGCGGGCGGGATTCTCTGGTTCGCGGAGAACTGCCTTCGGTCGCCGAGACGCCTCCGTTCGCGCCGCGGGTGGAATGGACCACGGCCGGCGCGAACGGCCGACGGTATTACGCGGCGATCGTTCGACCGCAGAGATTCGATCGTTCGCGCAAATATCCGGTGATCGTCTATGTTTATGGCGGGCCCCATGCAAACGTCGTGACAGCCGGGAGCCGGGCGTATTTGCGCCAGCAGTGGATCGCGGACCAGGGGTTCATCGTGGTGGCCATCGATGGGCGCGGGACGCCGCGACGAGGGCGGGCGTGGGAGCGGGCGACGGCGTGGAATCTGATTGACGCGCCGGTCGAGGACCAGGCGGCGGCGCTGGCAGCTCTGGGGAAGACTTACAGCGAGATGGATCTGTCGCGCGTGGGGATTTATGGATGGTCCTTCGGCGGGTATTTCTCGACGATGGCGGTGCTGCGCCGGCCCGATGTTTTTCACGCCGCCGCGGCCGGGGCGCCGGTCATCGACTGGGCGGACTACGACACGCATTACACGGAACGCTATATGGGCCTTCCGAGTGAGAACGCGGACGGCTATCGCACGTGCAACGCGCTGACCTACGCCGATCAATTGCAGCGGCCGCTGCTGCTCATTCACGGAACGACGGACGACAACGTGTATTTCATGCATACGCTGAAGATGGCGGAGGCGCTGTTTCGTGCGGGGCGGCCGTATGAACTGCTCGTGCTGCCGGGTTTCACGCACATGGTGCCGGAGCCGGAAGTCACGATGCGGCTCTACGAGCGGATCGTGCGGCACTTTAGGAAATACCTTGTCGAACAATCGCCCCCCAAGCTTGCCCAGCTCTCCGATACGAACTAATTCCGGCCGGGCCCTGCTCTTCGTCGGCGTCCTGCTGTTCGCCGCCTATCTACCGACGACATGGGCCGGATATGTCTGGGACGACGACGACTACCTTACGGCGAATGAGAATCTGCGCAGCCTTCACGGTCTGAAGCGAATCTGGACGGAGCCCGCCTCCTCGGCTCAATACTACCCCCTGGTCTTTACCAGCTTTTGGCTGGAGTATCGTTTCTGGGGCCTCAACGCCACGGGCTATCACGTCGTCAATGTCGTCCTTCACGGATTTGCCGCGTGGCTGCTGTGGCGGATTCTCCTCCGGCTCAAGGTGCCGCTTGCCGGGTGGGCGGCCGCGATCTTTGCGCTGCACCCCGTGCATGTCGAATCCGTTGCGTGGATTACGGAGCGGAAGAATGTCCTTTCGGGCGTTTTCTACCTGGCGGCGCTCGGCTGTTATCTTCGCTTTGCGCTGACGGACGCCGGCGGCGGGACGGGGCGCGCCCGCTGGTATGCGCTGGCCATTGTTCTTTTTTGCGGGGCCCTTTTGAGCAAGTCCGTGACCGCGACGTTGCCGGTGGTCTTGATCCTGCTGATCTGGTGGAAGCGCGGTCGAATCGGGAGGCGCGACCTCGCTGCGACGCTGCCGTTGTTTGCGCTGGGCGCGGCCGCGGGGCTCGTCACGATCTGGATGGAACGGCACCACGTCGGGACCAAGTACATCGATTGGGACCTTTCGCTGGCCGATCGTTTTCTGGTGGCCGGGCGGGCGGTGTGGTTCTACCTCGGCAAGCTGGCCTGGCCGGCCGAGTTGATGTTCATGTATCCGCGCTGGCTGATTCCCGGCGCGCCGAATTGGCATTTCATCGCGCCGGCCGGAGTGGTTGCCCTCGGCGGAGCGGCGTGGGTCCTGCGTCATCGCATCGGAAAGGGGCCGCTGCTCGCGCTGGCCTTTTTTGTCGTCACGCTCCTGCCCGCGCTGGGGTTCATCGACGTCTATCCCATGCGTTTTTCGTTTGTGGCCGACCATTTTCAGTACCTGGCGAGCATCGGGCCGATCGTACTGGCCGCCAGCGCTGCGTCCGGGCTGCACTTTGGCTCGGCGCGATTTGCGAAACTGGCGGGCGGCGGCGTGCTGGTCATCCTGGCGGCGCTGACGTTTCAACACGCGCTGGTCTTCTTCGACGAGCCGACGCTCTGGGCGGATACCATCCGCAAGAACCCGCGGGCCTGGGGCGCACACGTCAATCTGGGCGTCGTATGGGAACGACAGGGGCGGTATGCCGAGGCGCTCGAACACTTCGAGAAGGCCGACGCGCTGTCGCCGAATCAGCCGGTGATCCTGACCAATCTGGGAGCCGTGCTCTTCCGGCTTGGGCGGACGGACGAGGCCCTTTCGCGCTATCACGCGGCGATCGCGCAGCGGCCGGATTTCTGGTTCGCGCATTACAGCCTCGGCACGGTCCAGCGCGCGATGAATCGGAAGGAAGAGGCGGCGGCGAGCTTTCGCCGTGCTTTGGATTTGAAGCCGAATTCGGCGCAGGCGGCGTACGATCTCGGGGCGCTGGCCGAGGAGGCGGGCCGAATCGAGGAGGCGATCGGCTATTTTGAGCGGTCGCTGGCGATCGAGGCCGATCTGTCGTGGGCGCATTATCACCTGGCGGTTTTGTACGAGCGGCGCGGGGAGCGGGCGAAGGCGGCCGATCATGTCAGGCGGTTCCTTGAAGCCCAGCCCGGGCACGCGGAGGCGCGGGCGCTGCTGGGACGATTGGAAGTGGCGCGTTGAATAGCAGATTCGTTTTCCACAGATGGCACCCCCCAGGTCGCCACGGCGACTCGACCGGGCAAGCGGGGAAACTCCTGACGCAGATTTTTTCCCGGAGAATAACGGAAGAAAACGGAAAACTTCGGAGCAGGAAGTCTGAAGATCGATCCACCGATGACACCGTTCGCGGCAGATGTAAGCCGATGCCGGTCATGACACGTTTCTTCTGTTGAAGTTACCCATCTTATCACCGGCAGCTTGTCGTTTCGGCTGAACAGGGCCGCACAACCTGAAAAAGACTGAAATTCCCAGAACAAGCTCCTTGCCAACCATCGTTTGCGATGCGACGGCGTTTGCGCGGGGAATGTCCGGGGGCCAAAGCCGTTCGCATTTGGTCGTAAGCCGTTCGCATCAGGAACGCGGCGGATTTCGCCCCGCCTCTAACCCACACCCTTGCTCGGCGCTCCCTCTAGGATCGGTGGCGAATGCGGATATGTGGTCGGACAATTGAAAAAAGGAACGTTCGCCCACGGAGGCATGAAAAAAATGCCCTGTGTGAGCTTGGACCTATTCGCGGATTTGCGCCCTCGGTATTATGCTGAAATGTCAAAGGGCCGGAAAACAATCACAATACTAACTCCGGAGCAGGGGCACGCGGAGGCGTTGCGGCGGATCGAGGAGGCTCGGACAACGCGAACGACGGACCTAGAATTGCAAAAACTTGGACTCACGATGGTGCCGATGGAACTGGTGGAGCTAGAGGCGCTCGAGCGGCTGTGGCTCCAGGGCAACCAACTCGCCGAGGTGCCGAAAGAACTGGGGGAGTTGAAAGAACTCAAGGAGCTGCGCCTCCACAACAACCAACTCACCACGGTGCCGAAGGAGCTGGGGCAGTTGAAATCACTCACGGAGCTGCGCCTCCACAACAACCAACTCACCTCGGTGCCGAAGGAACTGGGGGAGTTGAAAGCACTCAAGGAACTGTTCCTCCAAAACAACGAACTCGCCGCGGTGCCGAAGGAACTGGGAGAGTTGAAGGCGCTCACGGAACTGCGCCTCCAAAACAACCAACTCATCGCCGTGCCCAAGGAACTGGGAGGGCTGAAGTCACTCACGCAACTGTTCCTCCAAAACAACGAACTTACCGCGGTGCCCAAGGAACTGGGGGAGTTGAAGGCGCTCACGGAACTGTTTCTCAATACAAACAAGCTCACAGAAGTGCCAAAGGAATTGGGAGAGTTGAAGGCACTCTCGCGACTGTTCCTATTCGGCAACCAACTCACCGAGGTCCCGAAGGAACTGGGTAAGCTGAGGGCACTCAAAGAGCTGTGGCTCCAAAACAACCAACTCGCCCAGGTGCCGAAGGAACTAGGAGAGTCGAAGGCACTTACGGCGCTTTTTCTGCATGGCAATCGCGCACTCGGGCTTCCGCCCGAAGTGCTCGGCCCTACATGGGACGAGTGCATTCCATACAATCGCCACGGGAAAAGCCCCGCTAAGCCAGCAGAAATCCTTGCGTATTACTCCAGGCTCCAGCAAGTAGACCAAGCAGATAACGACCGAGCGGATACCGCCCGGCGTCTCAACGAGTGCAAACTCCTCCTCGTTGGCCAGGGGGGAGTCGGCAAGACTTCGCTTGTCAACCGCCTCATACGCGATCAATTCAGCGAAACGGAAGAGAAGACCGAAGGGATTGGGCGCGAACCGTGGTCTATGGCGAGCCCGCACCACAGTGAGCAAATCACGCTAAACATTTGGGATTTCGGCGGGCAGGAGATCATGCACGCCACTCACCAGTTTTTCCTCACTAAGCGCAGCATCTATCTCGTCGTCCTCGATGCACGCAAAGGAGAAAACGAAGGGAACATTCACTATTGGCTGGGGATCATCCGAGCCTTTGGCGACGACTCGCCTGTCATCGTCGTGACTAACAAGTGCGATCCTCCCAATGACTTGAACCTCAATGAGACCCGCCTGCGACTAGACTACCCGAACATCAAGTCGTTCGTTAAGACTTCGTGCCTAACTCAACGCGGGATCCAGGAACTGCAAGTACTGATCCAGAAGCACGTGTGGGAAATGGAGCACGTGTTCAACAAGCTGCCGCCGGGATGGGCAGAAGTGAAGCAAGAACTTGCTGACGCCGCAGCAAAGAGGAATTACGTCGACCAGGAGGACTACTGCGCGATAGCGGACCGCCACGGGATCAAAGAACCATTGCAGAGATCGCTCCTGCTGCGGCTGTTGCACGACCTAGGCACCGTCTTGAACTACAACGATGAGGACGACCGCTTTCACCTTAACGATACTCATATTCTGGATCCTCAGTGGGTCACGCGCGGCGTGTACCGGCTACTAAACGAGAACGAATTGTTTCAGTCGCACGGCGTGCTCAGGCTCTGCGACGTCAAAAAATATCTGCGTGACGCCGACGGGTACCACACGACCGGACGCGACTTCATCATCGGCATGATGAAGAAGTTTCAGTTGTGCTTTGACCACCCCATCAACGGCGAGCCCGGAGTGCTGATTCCCGAACTACTGCTGAAGGACGAGCCGAATCTGCCGTGGGGAGCGGCTGGAACACTGGCGTTCGAATACCACTATGACGTACTCCCCGCAGGAGTGATTCCGCGCTTCATCGTGTTGAGCCATTCGAAGCACGCGAGGGGTGGGGCGTGCTGGCGCAGTGGCGTTGTGTTGGAGGACGAAGGGTGCCGTGTGTTGGTACGCGGCGACACGAAGGCCGGTAAGGTGTTCATCCATGTTCAGCCGACTTCTTCAAAAGCCGTTGGGAACCGGCGGCTGGCACTGAAAACGGTCCGTAACTGTTTCGACCAGATCCACCAAAACCTTGTAGCGCGGGCAATGGTTCCGCTGACGGATGACCCCAAGGCCGAGCCGATCAAGTACGAGTACCTGTGCCAACTGGAGCGGGAAGAAGGGTCGGGGTATTCGTGGAAACCCGACGGAGCGAGCAGGAAGTACACCGTGCGGGAGTTGCTGGACGGAATTGAGACGCCGGAGGAACAAGTGGAGCGGCGTCAACAAAGAGAGCTATTTGGGAGCACCAAAATGTCTGAGCCGAGGCACAAGCCTAGAAAATCCATTGCACCTCCTGCCTCTCCCGCCAAGCCGAGTTTTGTCACGCTTAGCATCGTGGCCGTGGTTGCTATTGTGATACTCCTTGCGGCGCTGACGGTCGCGTGGCGATACATCGGCAGCGTATGGGCGTTCGGACTAGTCGCCACCGTCGCGGTATTGATGGTCGTACTGGCTTTCAGTTTCATCGCCGTTATCAGTGGCGAGATCAAGGGCACTGCGTTCGAGCGAATAGCGATCGCGGTACTCGAGAAGTTACCGCTAATCCGGAACTTTTTGCCGAAGCAGGAACAATTCCCGAAAAAGTAAGCCCGTGGCTCCAATACGCTTCTAAATTGATCCGCGAAGAAGCAAACCGATGTGAGCATCGAGTCAGGGGATAAACTGTAAGTCGACCACGATCGCATGTTACCGCTGTCGAAGACCGCCCCAACTGTACTTTGGAGTCGTCCATGAAATCGATCCGCCTGTTGCACCTTTATCTTGGCTGTGCGTTTGCGCCGCTGCTGGTGTTTTTCATCGTCAGCGGATTGCTCCAGACGTTTGAGCTGCACGAGGGCAAGAAGAGCGGGACGTATCGACCGCCGGCGTGGCTGGCGGCGGCCGGGTCGGTGCATACGCACCAGCGTCTGCCTTCGCCGGATCGCGAGAAGGCCGCGTCGCGCACGCCGCTGCGTATCGTCTTCACGGTCATGTGCGCCGGGCTGCTGGCGACGACGACGTTGGGGCTGGTGATGGCGTGGTCGATGCAGAAGAACCGGCGCGGTGTGGTATGGGCGATTGTGGCGGGGACGGCGATTCCGGTCGTGATCATTTTGCTTCAATGACGGGGGGCGTTCCTTCGGTTCACGGTCAAACGGGATGCGAAGAGAAGCGCCGGATGGGAATTCGGCGGAGGGTGCGTGCGAGAGAGGATTCTTGCACGAGCGAGGGTGTTTATTGGGGTCGCAACGTTCCGCACTCCGGACAGCGGCCGCTGACGTTTCCCGTGAGGTTGTATCCGCATCGTCCGCAGAAGCCAGGGCGTTTGCGTGGTCGTTTGGCCCAAAGAAAAATGGTTGGAACAGAAGCGATCATGAGGGGAAGCCAGAGGGGGACGAGCAGATGACCCAGAGGTCCGAGGTCCGTCCTTGACCAACCAAAGCATCGAGGCTTGATCAGTCCATAATTGACCATACTTGCGGCACATCTCGGAAGGACATCGAACTCATGTCCGCAGGCTTTGAAGTCCGGAATCCTGGAGAGGACGAGCAATCCGTTGCCCAAGGACCAACACGAGATAATTTTCTCACCTTTGGCCTTGGTATAAAACACCTGATAACGCCATTGGAACAGGCTAAATAGCCACAATGCCGAGATTCCGACGCAGATCAAGAGGCCGGCCCATCGCGAGCAAGTGCCAACAAGACTTTTGCTCAAAACTTGCATCGCAAGCACCAAGCCTAGTTTCTGCCGGAACGATCTGCGAGAACGGATTCTCGCACGAGCGACATTCGAGGGTGGCGGCGACACGTGGTAGTCGGACCCTCACCCCGGCCCTCTCCCTTAGAGGGAGAGGGAGCAATCACCACGTATAGCGAACCGTGTAGGTCACGGTCTTCTCGCCGTCGGGCGGGACCGTCACTTCGAAGTGGATCGTGCGAGCGTCGATTTTTTCGAAGTCCTGGCTCTTCTCCGTGATCTCCCAGGTCGTCCAGCGGAAGAGGTTTTCGCGGATGATGACTTTCTGCGCGTCCTTCTTGTGGTTGCGGACGGTGATCTTGTAGCTGTCCGTCATGGTCTTGCGGTTGGTGTCCATCGTGAAGTTCGTCTGGGTGCGCTCGCCGACGACGTCGAAGGCCTGACCGAGCTTGATGAGGACCTTTTCGTCCTTGGGGGTGTGGTCGATCAGGTCTTCGCCGACGAATTCGAGGGTGCCGTCGGCATCATCTTTCTTGTAGACGCGGACCTTGCCCTTGGGCAGCGGCATGCCCATGTGGCTTTCCTTGTTGTTCTTGAAGCGGACGTAGACGTCCACCTTCGGGTTGGACTGGTTGCCGAGGTTGCGGTCGACGCCGGGGGAGCCGGTGAAGAACCAGTGCGCCGCCTCGGGCAGACCGTAGTAGACCATCACCTTCTCGACCGTGACGTCGCGGGCGGTGGGGAAGAGGGTGATCTGCTGGGTGGTGTTGGCGAGGATGTCGGTGCGGCGCGGGAGGGTGTAGAGGTGGTACTCGAAGAAGGCCTTTTCCTCGAAGCCGGGGGCTTCGGCGGCCATGGCCATTTCCATCGCGCGGCCCTTGGCCCTTGCGAGGTATCCGTCCGGACGCGGCTGAATCCGCTGCACGTCGCCGGCGATGAGCTTAAGGCGGGCGTTTTTGTAGGCGGCGCCGGAGAGGTTCATCATGGTGACCCACGCGCCGACGTCGGCCTTGGTGTCGGATTCGTTGAGGATCATGTTGTAGTCGCTGCGCCAGGTGATGCCGCTGGTCTGGTAGGTCGTGCGGATTTCGTGCTCGCCGCCCTTTTCCGCCTGCACCTTCCAGACGAGGGTCGGCTTGGTGATGAGACCGCCGGGGAGTTCGCCGAGTTTTACCTGCTGACCGTGGCTGGCGACGATGCGAACGCCTTCGGGCGTGGAAAGGACGAGTTGGCCCTGCACGGCGGAGAGCAGCTTGCCGGTGACGGTCTCGGCGTTGTCGCCGCGGGTGAGGATGACAGAGATCTCGCGGTCGAGATACTTTTCCATGATCTTTTCGGGGCTGACGAGGTCGAACTCGAAGTTCTGTTCGAGAACGGCGGTGCCCTCGGGATGGGTCAGGTCGACAAAGCTGACGGTCGTGGGGTCGATGAACTGGGCGACGTCGGTGAAGCGAAGGTCGTTCTTGCCGGGGTTGAGCTTGAGCTTGCGGAGTTCCTTGACGACGCCGAAGCCGGGGACCTGCCAGGCGAAGTTGGGGTTGCCGCCCATTTTCTGCTGGGCGATGAATTGCTGCGGGTCGAAACCGGCGGGATCGGCGGAGGAATAGACGGTGACGGCGGGACCGTCGTCGTCGGCAGCAAAGAGGACGGCGGGGTTCGAGTTTGCGCACACAATCGCGGTCAATGTTGCCCAGATTCGCGTTTTCATGGTTCGTACTCCTGTCATCATGCGTTGATCAAACCTGATAGTACCCCCAATGCCGATGGCTTGGCACTCATACCTGGTTGGACGCGACGGGGGTCGCGGCGGTTCCCAACGATTCGCAAAGCCGGCATCGCCTATAATCACGCTGCCCACCATGGCGAGGTCTTCGACATGATGATCCGCGAGCCAGCCGTTGCCGGGATGTTTTACCCGCGAGAGCCGGATCGGTGCCGGGCCGATCTGGGGGAGTGTCTGCGAAGGGCCGAGCAGACACCCGTGACCGCGATCGAGAGGATCGAAAAGCCCCTCGGCGGGGCCGTGCCCCATGCGGGATGGATATGCAGCGGGGCGGTGGCGGCGCATGTCATTGAAGAGATCGCCAAGCGGCACCGACCGGCGGTGGTCGTGGTGTTCGGGGCGATTCATGTGACGCACGGTCCGCGGGCGACGGTGTTTCCGTCGGGGGCGTGGGAGACGCCGCTGGGGCTGGCGCATGTGGACGGGCGGCTGGTCGAGCGGCTGTGCGGACAGACGAATCTGCTGGAACCGGATGCGCATGCTCACGAGCGCGAGCACAGCATTGAGGTGGAGGTGCCGTTCCTTCAGCACCTGCTACCGGACTCGCTAATCGTGCCGATCATGGTGCCGGCGACGGATCGGGCGGCGGCGCTGGGCGCGGCGGTCGGGCGGGCGTGCAAGAACTTTGGCGTCGATGCGGTGTTTCTGGCGTCGACAGATTTGACGCACTACGGGCCGAATTATGGATTTGTGCCGCACGGGGTCGGACCGGAGGGATTGAGGTGGGCGAAGGAGGTCAATGATCGGCGGATGATCGACTTGATCCTGGCGATGCGGGAAGAGGATGCCGTGCGCGAGGCGGGATCAAATTTGAATGCATGCGGATCGGGGGCCGTGGCGGCGACGCTGGCGGCGTGCAAGGCGATGGGCGCGCGGCGGGCGACGCTTTTGGAGCACACGACGAGCCATGAGGTGCTCACACGGAAGGGCCATCGCGATGAGGCGCGCGATGCGGTGGGGTATGCGGGGATATTGATTGAGTGAGCTTGGGCGGGCAGAGACGCCCGCCCCACTGTAATCACGCCCCACTGTTTTCAAGGCACGGGCTGGAAGAGATTTGCGGAGACGAAATCGGCGACGCGGTTGCCGAGGGCGATGCCTTCGGTCTTGTCGAACCGCCAGTGAATGCCCAGGTAGATGCGGCTTTGGCCGTTTTCCTCTTCGGCCTGCGAAAGCGAATTAAACGAGCGCGGCACGAGCGGTCGGACATTTCCCTCGTTGTCGACCGTTTCGCCATTGAATTCATCGGAGACGAAGGTGAAGGCGATGTCGTCCGTGCCGAAGAAATCTCGCAGCGTCTCAAAGAGCGCGCCGCCGAAGCCGGCGTGACCGGACGGGTAGGCCGGGAAGGGCGGGGTAAAGTTCTTTGCGGTGAGATTGCTGGCCGGGGCGCAGAGTGGGACATAGGCGGGATCGCCGAAAGTCTCGGGGTTGTTGTCGCCGAGACCGGTGGGGCCGGAGCCGAGGTCGGCTTCGCGAATGGCCGTGACCGGACGCCAGTAGTTGTAGTAGTACTTGGATTCCCAGACACCGATGCCGGCGTCGGCCATGGCGACGTTGGCGAGCGCCAGGAGGCGGGCCAGGTCGACGACGCCGAGACCGCGCTCGGTAGCGAGCTGGACGGCGATCTGGTTGTAGAGGCGGGGCGGGGCGCAGAGGCTGGGGGTCCCGTCGTAGGCCCAGTAGAGGCCGATCTGCGTTTGCTCGGCGGTCCGGCTGGTGGCGGTCACGATGGCATCGCCGCCGAATTCCTTAGCCTCGTTATAGGCTTCGGCGTATTCGGGGGAGTCGATGGCCGGGGGTGGAGGGCTGCGAAATTGGTCGGCGCGGGTAAGAGCGAAGGGGGCTACCTTGGCCCATTCGTCGCCGAGGGGTTGCTGTGTGGGGTTGATCGGATCGACGCGCCACTTGCCGGGTTGATCACTGAAGACATAGGGGTCGTCGACCTCCGAGCGGTCGCCCGTGCGCATGGCGAGTATGAGGGCGGCGGCTTGCTGACCGACGGCGATGCCGGCTTGTTTGGAGGCATCATCCGGGATCGTGGCAAGGTCTTCGGCGAGGGCGTTGTCGAAGGTCGGATTGTGCGAGGGATAGAGGGCCGTAAGCGTGTCGTGCGCGGCCTGGGCGATGGCGGCCTTCAGCGACGCATCCGGGGCCGGCGTGGCCCCGACATAACTTTGAAAGCCGCCGCGGATGGCGTTAACGGCTTCAAACATGGCGATGTGGACGATGGCCATGGCGCGGCTGGATTTCGTGGGGCCGAGGTGATGGCCGAAGGTGCGGCTTTCACCGGCTGCGACGGGCGTGTGGTCGAGACCGCTGGCGTCGATGGCGAGGCGATTCCAGCGGACGATCCAGCCAGCCTGTTCGGGGTCTTGAAAACCGGGGAGCCAGGAGAAAAAAGGCGCGCAACCGTTGGCGGCGCTAAAGGACAATCCGATCAAGGCGAGCCACGCGGCCGGCCGCGAGCGAACCAAGGACATGAGGCACCCCACATTGCTGGCCGCGTTGGCAAGTGACCGCGGTTCAGGAGCACCCATTGTACGATTCAGGAGGCGGCGGTTAAAGGGAGCAGATAATGTACCCTTACGATTAGAGCCAGCGACTGGCGGCCTTGCGGAGGGCGGAGGCGGCGTTGGTCCGTTCCCAGGTGAAGCCGGCGCCGGAGCGGCCGAAGTGGCCGTGGGCGGCGGTTTCGCGGTAAATGGGCCGCTTCAGCTTGAGATATTGGACGATGCCGCCGGGGGTGAGGTCGAACTGGTCGCGGACGAGCTTTTCGATCTTGCTTTCAGGGATCTTGGCGGTGCCTTCGGTGTCGATGAGGACGCTAAGCGGCTCCGGGACGCCGATGGCGTAGGCGAGCTGGACTTCGCAGATGTCCGCGAGACCGGCCGCGACGACGTTCTTGGCGATGTGGCGGGCCATGTAGGTCGCCGAGCGATCGACCTTGGACGGGTCCTTGCCGGAGAAGGCGCCGCCCCCATGCGCCCCGCGGCCGCCGTAGCTATCGACGATGATCTTGCGGCCGGTCAGACCGGTGTCGCCGTGCGGGCCGCCGATGACGAAGCGACCGGTGGGGTTGATGTGGAACTTGATGCGGTTGGTCCAGAGCCGGGGGCATTCCTTCAGACAAACCGGTTTGATGACTTTTTCGATGATGGTGCGCTTGAACTTTTCGTTGACATTGCCGTGGCGGTCGAGCAGTTCGGGGCGCTCTTCGTGCTGGGTGGAGATGACGATGGTATCGAGCCGGATCGGTTTGCTGCCCTCGTATTCGATGGTGACCTGGCTCTTGCTGTCGGGACGGAGCCAGGGGATGACGCCCTTCCGCCGCACTTCGGCAAGCTTCTCGACGAGCCGGTGCGACAGGTGGATCGGCAGGGGCATAAGGGCCTTGGTCTCGCGGCAGGCGAAGCCGAACATGAGGCCCTGATCGCCGGCCCCCTGCTTTTTCTTTTTGGAAGCAGTGACACCCTGGGAGATGTCGGCGGACTGGCTGTGGATGGTGCGGATGACGGCGCAGCTCTTGTGATCGAACTGGCAGGCGGGATCGGTATAGCCGATGTCGGCGATCGTCTTGCGGACGTCTTCTTCTATGTTGTTGAGGGCGAGCTTGGCGGCTTCGTTATGAACGGTGACTTCGCCGGCGACGACGACGAGACCGGTGGTCACGAGCGTCTCGCAGGCGACGCGGGCGTTGGGGTCCTTGGCAATGAGGGCATCGAGCACGGTGTCCGAGATCTGGTCGGCGACCTTGTCGGGGTGGCCCATGCTGACCGACTCGGAGGTGAAGTAATGATGTCCCTTGCGAACCGCTCCGTTGCTGCCGTTATTGCTCACGACTGATCCTCGCTGAAGGCTCCGCCCCTGTAAATCGCCACTCGCTCCGGCCGAGCCCTGTACTATAAAGGCCCCTCCTTGCGGAGGCAAGCGCTGGTTTGAGGGAGTCTGCTCGCCGTTGAGGATCGGCCCGACGGCAAGCTTGTTCGAAGGGAACTGTCCGGCGCTCGGTATCGACGTTAGCGTTCTGACGATTCATGAAAGCCAGCTTTGTATTACTAACGGCCTGCAATCTTCTCCTGATGAGTCTAACCGCGGTCATGGGCCTGGCGGTGGAGGGGGCGGAGGGGTTTGCGCGACACTTTCTGCTGGGGCTGCTCGCGGCTTTCTTTGGGTGCTTCGTGCAGGTGGTGGTCTTCATGTACTTCGTTGTGCAGGAGAAGGTTGTCCGCCAGTCGGCGCTCGCCGGGGACGTTACGGCGGAGTTTCACGAGCGAATGTTGGCGTACAAGTCCCGCGCTTTGCGGCTGAGCCTGGCGGGCATTGGATCGATACTACTGACGGTCGGACTCGGCGCGGGCATCGGCATCGTCGTCGGTCCGACGGCACATCTGGTGGCGGCGTTCGCGGCGCTGGGGATCAACGGCGCCACGGCGATCCTGCACTACGCCCTGCTCCACGAATACGGTCGGGAGGCGCACGCCGCGTTCGGGGAGTGATCGAGCCGCCCCTGCGGGGATCCTTTGTTTGACCGTCTTTAAGAGGAGGTCGTATACTTGGGTCGTGAGCGCGCCATCTCGTCTGTTGATTCTCCTTGCTCTATTGGGTTCGATCGTCGTATCCGTGGAGGGCGGTCCGACGACGAAACCTGCCGTTACGCTGCGCGCCGCCCGCGAGCGGGCGTTGGCCGGGGACTATGCGGAAGCAGTGCGCATTTACGAAGAGCTGGCCGCCAGACCGGCCCTGGCGCTGTCGGCGGCGATCGCCCGGAGCGACGTGGATTTTCAAGTCGGGGATTACCTGAAAGGGATAGAGAGGCTGCAGAGCGTGCGGGAGAAAGGCGAGGCGTCGGCGGATTGGCACGCGGCGCTGGCGGCACTGTATGCGGCCGTCGGGAAGCGTAACGAGGCAATCTGGCACAATCGGCAATCGCTCATTCAGAATGATCGCCATTTGCGGGCGAGATTTCAGCTCGGCCAGCTGTACGAAACGCACGGCGAGTTTGTGGGAGCGATCTCTACTTATCTGCCATTCGAGAAGATCATGACGGGGCCGGAGTTGCCAACGAGCGCAGAGGAACTGACGTACCTCGGCCAGGGATTTTTGCGCTACTCGACACTGACGAAGCACAAGGACATGGTTCAGCGGACGCAGCACGTTTTGACGGAGGTGTATCAGGAGGCGTTCGAGTTCGTGGATGCGGCGTACTGGCCGGCGCGGCTGGCGGCGGGGGAATTGCTGCTCACGAAGCACAACCTGCGGGAGGCGCGGACGGATTTCGAGGGGGTGCTCGCGCAGAATCCGAAGGCGGCGGAGGCGAGCGTCGGCCTGGGGTGGGTGGCGCTGGAGGATTGGGAATTCGACGCGGCGGAAAAGCATGCGGCGGCGGCGCTGGCGGCAAATCCGGCGAGCGTCTCTGCGCGGCTGCTGCTCGGGGCGACGCGGATGACCGAGCGGCGTTACCAGGAGGCGGCGGCCGTTGCGGAGGAGGCGCTCCAGACGAACCCGAACTCGATCGAGGCGCTCTCGCTCCTGGCGGCGGCGCGGCTTCGCGCCGGGGACAAGACCGGTTCGCGGCAGGCCGTGGAGAGAGTGGAAAAGATCTGCCCGAAATCGGCCATCCTGCACTTCACGCTCGGGACGTGGCTCTCGGCGGGGCGGCAGTTCACCGGGGCGGAGGAACACTTCAAGAAGGCCATTGAGTTCGCGCCGTACTGGGTCGAGCCGCGGACGGCGCTGGGTCAGCTTTACATGGAGACGGGCGAGGAGCACCTGGCCCGGCAGGCGCTGGAGGAATCGTTCGCCCTGGACAGTTTCGACACGCACACGCACAACGTGTTGGGCCTGTTGGACAATCTTGATCATTTCGCGCGGCTGGAGACGAAGAATTTCATCATCAAATATGACGCGGCGCACGATGCCGCGTTTGCACCGTATCTGGCGGAGACGCTGGAGGCATTTCATCCCGAGATCTGCGAAAATTTCGGGATGACGCCGGAGAAGCGGACCATCATCGAAGTCTTTCCCGACCACTTGGGCTTCTCGGTGCGGATTACTGGGCGACCGTTCATTGCGACCGTCGGGGCCTGTTGCGGGCGGGTGATCGCGATGCAGGCGCCGCGCGGGGGGCCGCCGTTCGGGCCGTTCAACTGGGCGACCGTCCTGCGACACGAGTTCACACACACGGTCACGCTCGCGGCGACGGAGAACCGCATCCCGCACTGGATGACGGAGGGTCTGGCGGTCCACGAGGAGCCGCTGGCGCAGTCGTGGCGCGCGAAACAGATGTTGAATGATGCCGTGCAGGAAGACCGGCTGTTTACGCTGGAATCGATCGACTGGGGGTTCATGCGTCCGAAGCGACCGGGCGATCGGAGCCTGGCTTACGCGCAGAGCGAATGGATGATGCAGTTCGCGATCGAGCGGTTCGGGTACGGCGTCGTGCCGAAGCTGCTCACGGCGTTTCGCGAGGGGAAGGATCAGCCGACGGCGTTCAAGGATGTCCTGGGGATCAGCACGGAGCAATTCAACAGCGATTTTCGCAACTGGGCGAAGAAGCAGGCGGCGGAGTGGAAGCTGCACCATACACCGCAGGAGGAAACGAAGGACGTTCAGGCGCTGGTGGACGAGAATCCGGACGATCCGGCGCTGCTCGCGCGTCTGGCGATGGCGCAATTGCGGGAGGGCGAAGGCGAGGCGGCGCGCCAGACGGCGTCGCGGGCGCTGGAGTTGAACAAGGACGAGATGCGGGCGCTGGAGGTGCTTGCGTCCCAGCCGATCCGCCAGCTTCTTGGCGCCAAGGATAAGGATGACCGGCGGGAGTGCGCGCACCGGGCCGAGCCGTACCTTCGGCGGCTGCTCAAGCTGGATCCGAAGCACCCGCCGGCGACGCTGTATATGGGGATCGTGAAACAGGCGCTGGGCGATTACCAAAAGGCCATTGAAGTCTTCACCGATTATCAGCGGCGCTACCCGGACGATCCGGACGGCTATCGCTATCTGGCCGGTCTGTATTTCGTGCAGGAGCGGCGCGGCGACGCGCTGAAGCAACTGGAGCAGCTCGGGCGGCTGTCGGAGGGCGAGGCGCCGGTCTTCCGGCAGATCGCGGCGATTTACGCGGAGGAGGGGCAGTCCGAGGCGGCGGCGCGGTGGTATCGGCGGGCGATTGAGGTGGATCCGTATGACGCGATCGCCCATGCGCGGCTGGGCGAATTGCTGATGGGCCTTAAGGACTACGCCGGGGCGCGGCGGGAGTTCGAGGTGCTGACGGGGCTGAAGCCGGACGAGGTGGAGGGTTTCGAGGGGCTGCGGCGGGCGTTTGAGGGGCTGGGGGACTCCAAGAAGGCCGAGGAGATGGCGGGGAAGATACGGGCGCTGCGCGGGGAAGGGCCGGTCTCCGAGGGGCGGGAGTAGCCCGACTTCGGGGCGTGTAGAGGATCGCGACCGGGGGGGCGGGGGTAACGAGGATCACGCGGTCGTCAGCCCCCAATTGGGGGCAGGGATGTAGCCACGGGTGGAGGTCGTTGCGGACCGCAACCCGTGGAAACGAATGTTATTTTCTATGGACCCGCCCCGAAGGGGCGGAGGGCTCTTCTTGTTACGCAGCTTGCTCAGTCGAGGACGAAACGTTCGTCAAAGTCGACTTCGTGCGCGCGGAGGAGCCGGAAGAGTTCGGATGGATAATCTTCGCGCCGGTGATGCTCTACTTGCCCGGAGATGTACGTCTTGACGGCCTGCTCTTGAGACTTGCTGACCGAGAAGACCGAGTATCCTTCCTGCCAACTGAATCCGGCGAGGCTGGCAAAACTGTCATGCACCCATTTTGATGATCGCGCTTTGAGCGTGCGCATCAAGTCGGATACGCTGCCATCGGGCCGCCAGCGAAAGTAAAGATGAACGTGGTCCTCAATGCCGCCGATTTGATACAACACTCCCTTTTCGGCTCGGATAATGCCGCCCATGTATGCGTAAAGGCGTTCTTGCAAATCAGGCGAGATCCAAGGCTTGCGGTGCTTCGTAGAGACGACCGTGTGTAACAGGATTTGCGAGTAGGTGCCGGGCATGATGCCTCCTTCGACGCTTCGAAAGATTCCTCCGCCCCATTGGGGCGGATTAACTCTAACGGATCCGTTGTCCACGGGTTTCGGTCGCAATGGCGACCTTCACCCGTGGCTACAGTCCGCCGCCCCGCCGGGGCGAAAATCCGCCGATACGACTTACGCGATATGGTGATAACGGCCTCAGATACCGCATTCACCATCTTCGATTTCAAGCACCTCGGCGAGCGCCAGCGCGTTAGATAGGACAAAGCTGCCGTAATACCGAGCAAGAAAAACAACTGCTTCCGAACCGCGTTCGGTCCATTCCGCATCTTTGACGAGTTTTCGCTGCAGCGCGAGCGCGTAACCTCGATCCTTAAGTTCGCCGGCCAGCGTCCGGTATTCATCGATGAGATGATCGAGGTGTTCGGCAGCCGTCAGTGGATACATGGCGACTCCAATTGGTTTTCGTTTCTTTCTTCGTAGTATGAAATACCCGTGATCTGTTAACCTGAAATTCTTTGCGTCAAGGCGGCTGATGACCCGACACTTCAAGCGCCGCGCAACATCGAGGCAACCGCCGTGGCGACGAGCGGCCCAAGCAATGGGCCTAATGAAATAATCTTGTCGGATTTCTCAAGGTTATGCCTGGCACAAAGTAGCTTGACATTTTCCGCGGTGATGCTCGATCCGCCTCTGCTGAAGGGCACGTCGTGGTCAAAATGTAGATGGTCGGTCGCCCCGCACGTCACACATCGGCCCTGGTCTCTCTTCCATACAGCGACCTTAACGTGGGTTGGAATTTGTCGCGAAATCGACAGCTCGCGCTGATCCTCCCGAGTCTTCGCATCGGGGGTCGCCGTCGGCCGAAGGTAGAATCGAAACACCTTTCTCGTTTGCGTTTCTTGGCGTTCAACGGGAATGCTCTTGATTTCGGCGTCGACGAGAAGGTACCGACCACGGTCGCACCAGATTCCCGGGGCGATTTTTTCATAGACCTGCACAATCTCTGGGTTGGCGGCACCGGACTTCGCATCTATCGCTGCTTGAAAAAACCTGCCATTTTCGGTGAGTAGCCCGCTGGGAAGTTTCATGGGCTGATCCACTGACTTTGGATTGACGTTGGAATCGCGAAAGCGGCGCGCATCGTGTCCTTCGTACTCCAGCATCCCTGCATGGGGCCCGCTATCATGCCACTGATCTTGATAGGGCGCTCCTCTGCGAACGCTCATCAATAAAATCGAATACCCTGCTGCACCGCTGCGCACACGAAAGTTCATTCCACGCTGTAGCGAGATTCCTTCTCGCTTGAGCATTTCAGGATACGAGATTATCTCGCGATAGCGCGGCACGCTGCCATTATTGATTCCCGAAATCTTGCCGTCGAGCCCAATCTCGACTGAGACATCTGGGGAGAGCGTAGGATTAGAGGCGGGATAGTCCAAAATCGACTATTTGAGGTTGGGATCGTGGGCCAGCGGGCGATAGGCGCGGCATCTGCCAAACGGCAAGCCGGGGCTGGGCGTTGGCTCGTTTATCACGCTTCCGCTATATTGGTGGCCGCCAAGTGTTTTGTAGATGGGGCAAGCTGGATCGCCACATAGGGCCGCCACCGCATGGACCTCAAAGGGTTACAAGAACTGATCGAGACGATGTACTCCGCCAAGGACCGCAAGCGGGGGTCGGCGGGGACGTTTCTCTGGCTGATGGAGGAGGTCGGGGAGCTGGCGACCGCCATTCGCGAGGGCACGCAGGAGGAAAAAGAGGGCGAGTTCGCCGACGTGGTGGCGTGGCTGGTGACGCTGGCCAACGTCGAGGGGATCGACCTGGCGGCGGCGATGAGGAAATACACGGAGGGGTGTCCGGGCTGCGGGCAGATGGTCTGCCGGTGCGATGAAAAGCCGTAATCCCGGCGGGCCGGGACGACCCGGGCCAGCGATGATCCGTACAATCCTTCGAGGAGCATCAACCGACCCGTGAATCCTCGATGCCATACCTGCGTCCTTTCGGCGCTGATCCTTTGCAGCGGGAGTCCCGCCGCCTTCGGGCAGGTCTCCGCACGGATTGACCGCGCGGGGCTTTTCGCCGGGGCGGACCCGATCGTCCGCAGCGGCAACTGGTCCTTTGTCGAGGTGTCGCTGCGCTTTCGCGGGGCGGCGCCGTTCGACGGTCAGCTTCGACTCAATCAACTTGACCGGGACGGCGACGTGGTGACGTCGGTGCTGCCGGTCGCGCTGGCGCCGAACGAAGAGTGGCGGCCGTATCAGATCTATTTCGTGCCCCACGAGGCCGTCGGGGGAAATCTCCGCGTGAGCCTGCACGATGCGCAGGGCGCCATCGTCGATCTGGTGACCGACGCCGGCGAGACGGTGACGGAACTGACGGCCCCGCCGGTCAGCGAGGCGCGGCAGGACGATCTGCTCATCATCGACCTGACAAATCCGCGGCGGTTGCCGCACGTGGCGGCGCTGGACATGGACGCGGCCGGGGAGCGCGATCGGATCAACGCGCGGCAGGTTCGCGGCCTGTCGCCGCGCGAATTGCCGTCGATGTGGCAGGGACTGGAGCCGGTGGACGCGATCGTCTGGGACGACGCGGACCCGTCGGAGCTTTCGCAGCAGCAGATCGAGGCGCTGGTCGGCTGGGTCAAGGCGGGCGGCCGGCTGCTCATCACGGCGGGAAAGAACTGGCAGGCGCTGGCGCAGTCGCCGCTGGCGGCGGCGCTGCCGGTGACGCTTCGCGGCGTCAGCCAGACAAAGGAGGCGCAGGAGTTTCTGGACCTCGTCGAAAACAACGACTACGAGAGCCGTCTGGCGCTGTGGTACTCCAAGCATCCGATCACGCGCTGCAAGATGAACCCGCTGCCCGACGCGCTGCCGATGCCGGCGGACTGCCCGAACACGCAAATCTGCTATCGGCGGCTGCTGGGGCGCGGCGTGGTGGTGTTCGTCGGGGCGTCGCTGCGGCAGCTTCTCCCGCCGCCGAAGAAGGCCGCCGCGCCGGAGGGACAGGGCGATGCTTCGTCGTCGCCGCGAAAAGAGGATGATCCGTTCGTGGACATCGCCTGCGAAAAGATCGTCGCCCGGCGGCTCCTGGCGCTGCCCGCGGTGCGCGAGGAGGCGATGAACCCGATGCTCCTGGCGGCGCCGGATCTCTTTCAGTATCTGCGGACGTCGATCGCGTTTGAATCGGTGGGGACGCGGTTCTTGATTCTCGCGATCTTGTTCGCGATCGCCTACACGTTCCTGGCGACGACGGGAAGCTACTGGTACTTGAAGCGGCGCTCGTGGGAGCATCATTGCTGGAGCGCGTTTGGGGCGGCCAGCCTCGCGGCAAGCATTGTCGGGACGGGGATGGTCGGTCTTCTGCGCGGCGTGCAAAAAAAGCTCTGGCAGACGACGATCGTCGATGCGCAGGCGGGGGTGGATTACGGTTATGCGTCGTGTCTCTTCGGTATCAAGACGCCCAACCATACACGGCTCGATCTGCGCCTGCCGGTGGGCGATCCGGAGATGGCGGCGGAGCAGGCGGGGCCGCTGCGACCCATGCCCGCGGGGACCGCGTATGACATGACGATGGCGGATTCGAAGTTCACCGCCGCCGCGGCGTATGAGAGCGAACGGGCCGGGGCGGCGCTGCGGCGCGTGCCGGTCCGGGCGACGTTGAAGGAATTGCAGGGCTCGTGGCATGGCCCGCTCGGCGGGGTGCTGGAAGCGAAGCTGGTTTTGAAAAAGACGACGGAGAAAGAGGCTTTTCGCTACGAATTCGGCGACGGGAGCTTTATTCGCAACAACCTCGGCGTCGATTTGCACGATTGTTACCTTCTGGAAACGAGCGAAGAAGTGGCCGGCGAGCGGCCGACGCCGCTGACGCGCTGTTTCAAGCTGGGCGACATCCCCAAGGACGGGCCGGGATCGCAACTGGATGAGCAGGAGCTGCGGCGGCGACTTTACTATGAAACTGACTCGCGGGCCCCGGCCGATGCGCCTTTGGTGCGGATCAAGCAGCTACCGATGCTGGACAGGGAGATTGAGAACTTCGCGCGGGAGTTACGCCCGCTGGCCATGTCCGATTTTCAGACCAGCCAGCTCAAACTGACCGGCGATCAGGAGTATCCGGCGATGTTCCTGCTGTCGTTGTACGATCTGATGCCGAAGGAGGAGAAGAATCGCCCGAGCTTTCGGCGTTCGCACGGTCGCTCGCTGTCGTGTACGCACCGACTGGGCAAGGAAACGGCGATCCTGATCGGCCATGCCAACGAGCCTCCTGCGGCGACGCTGGAAGTCGGCGGGCGGCCGCTCAAGCCGAATAAATCGCATACAATCTATCGATTCGTGATTCCCGTGCGGAGCGAGCAATAGCGTGATCATCCAGACGATCAACCTGACGAAGCGCTACGGCAAGCTGGTGGCCCTCAGCGGACTGCACCTAAACATCGAGGAGGGCGAGTGCTTCGGCTACATCGGCCCGAACGGGGCGGGCAAGACGACGACGATCCGCATTCTGGCGACGCTGCTGCAACCGACGTGGGGCGAGGCGCGGGTCTGCGGGTATACGGTGGGGTATGAGTCGAGAATGATCCGACCGGTGATCGGGTATGTACCGGACTTTTTCGGCGCTTATGAAGACATGGTGGTGCAGGAATACCTCGAGTTCTTCGCGGCGGCGTACAACATCCACGGGGACCATCGAAAGCGGGTGGTGGGGGATGTGCTGGAGTTGACGGATCTGGTCTATAAGCGCGACGCGCTGGTGGATTCGCTGTCGCGCGGCATGAAGCAGCGGCTGTCGGTCGCGCGGGTGCTCTTGCACGATCCGAAGGTGCTGTTCCTCGACGAGCCGGCGAGCGGTCTGGACCCGCGGGCGCGGATCGAAATGCGCGAGTTGCTGAAAGAGCTTCGGCGGATGGGCAAGACGATCATCATCAGCTCGCACATCCTGCACGAACTGGCGGAGTTGTGTACGACGGTGGGGATCATTGAGCGCGGAGAGCTATTGTATCACGGATCGATTGATGAAATCGTGCGGCGGACGCGGACCGGCACGCGCGTGGAAGTGGTGGTCGCAACGCATCAGGACAATGCGGCGGCGCTCTTAGGGAAGCTGCCGCAGGTGGGCGGCGTGGAGAGCGACAACGGTCGGCTATTGGTGTCACTCAAGGCCGAGACGCAGGATTTTTCGTTTCTGGCGCGGGCGCTGCTCGATGCGCAGATTCCGCTGCGGGAGATCAGGGAGGAGCAGGTGAATCTGGAGACGGCGTTCATGCGGTTTACGAAGGGGATCGTGCAATGAGACTTCGCGTTTGTCTGTTTTTGGCGGTTGCGGCATTCGTCGTCGCAATCGATCCAGCCGGGGGCAGGGGGCAGGATTCTGCGCCCGCCGAGTCGAACGACGAGGAGACGAAGGGGACGGAGATCGGGATTCGGTTCACGCCGGAGATCGCGGCCGCCATCGCCACGCGGTCCATTTCGCAAATGAAGCCGCGTTACGACCTTGACGATGGGCAGGCAGAGGAGATGAAGGAAATTATTCAGCGGCGGCTGATGAAGTTCGCGCAGGAAAACGCCGTGCTCAACCGCGACATGATCGAATTGATGATGGCGACGATGATCGAGAACGACGGCCGTTTTCCGAAAGAAGAAGCCAAGAAGTTCGCAGAGCTGGCCCAGCGGTTCACGCCGAAGTTCAAGGAACTGATCACGCACACGTCGGCCGAGATTGGGATGAAGATGAATGTGACTCAGCGGCTCAAATACACGGCCGACGTCGGCATCTTCGCGGCGGGGTTCGTGATCTTCGAGAACCGGATGAAGCGCTGGGAAGAGGGCAAGATCGGCGACTATGCCAATCCATTCTTCGATCCGGCGGACAAGGACCCGTCCAAGGTCGAGTCGGAGCCGCGCGATCCCAACGAGTCTGAGGAGCATCGCAAGGCCCGTAAGGAAGTGGAGGCGTGGCTCGGCGGGCAGATGAACCCGGACGAGCGCTGGCAGGAGTATCTCGACCATACGACGGTCTACTACGGTTTTACTGAAACCCAGAAGACCTCGGCGGCGGCGATCCTCAAGGAGTGCCGCGAGCGAGCGAAGGCGATCAAGACGCCCGAATGGCAGGCCGCCGTCAAGGAGAACCGAATCATTCGCCGGCTGACCATGGGGACAGCGGAGGAAGTATCCGGGGGGCCCTGGATGGTCGCGATTGAAGAGGCCTTTGAGCGATTGATGAAGCCGATGCGAGACCTCAACGACGAATTCCGCCGGCGATTGAACGACCTTCCCGACTCGACGCAGCGGGCCACGGCGCGGGAGGCGGTGCGCAAGACGCTGGCGAAGAAGGGCGTCAAACAACTACCGATCTAATGTCGACGGTTTTCAAGGATCTCGGCCTGTGGTTCTGGCGGCTGGCGCCGGCGAACCCGATCCTCGTGCGCGTGGTTTACGCCGGTGGACGGCGCGTGCGGCACCTCTGGATTCGCATCGGGTATTTGTCCATCCTCGCGGCGGTCGTGGTGATCGGCGTGCTCGTGAAGCAGTCCGGCGTCACTTCGCTGGCCGACCTGGCCAAGAACGCGACGCAGGTGTTTCAGGTCGTCTCCGTGGTGCAACTGGCGATGGTCTGCATCCTCGCCCCCATCTTCACCGCCAGCGCCATTACGCAGGAGAAAGATTCGCAGACCTACAACATTCTGCTGAGCACGCCGCTGACGAACGGGCAGATCGTTCTCGGCTCGCTGCTGTCGCGGCTGTTCTTTGTGTTCATGCTGCTCATCGCGGGCATTCCGCTGTTTTGCATCATGATGGTGTACGGCGGCGTAACGGGCGACGAGATCGCGCTGTCCATCGCCCTGGCGGCGGGGACGGCGGCGATTACGGGTTCACTGGCCATCGCCATCAGTGTGATCAAGATCGGGACGGGCCGGACGATCTTCTATTTCTATCTGGCCATCGCGTTGTACCTCATTGTCGTTTATGCGATGAGCACGCTTTCGGCATTCATTCCGGCGGAATCGCAACCGGCGCCGGGGTCCGACGCGCGCATGAGCTGGCTGGCGGCGTTTCATCCTTTTCTGTCGCTTTCGGTAGTCCTGGGGACGACGCCGGCGCCGCCGATCGGCAACGTGCCCGACCATGGGTTTATCGTGCGCCATCTGCTGGCGTACCCGCAATACAGTTATCTCGTGTTGACTTTTGGCGGCTCGGCCTTGCTCGTCCTGGCGAGCCTGTCGTTCGTGCGACGCGGCGCCCGCGAAGGGGAAGTTACGATTTGGTCGCGAATCGGCGATCGGCTTCACCTGACGCGGAGTGCCGGCGCGGAGGCCCGGGCCCCGCGACACGTCTGGCACAATCCCATTGCCTGGCGCGAGTCGGTCACCAGCGCGTCGGCGGGCGGCGGATTCATCCTTCGCTATTCGGTGCTCGGACTCGGCCTGACGCTCGCGATCATTCTGCTCATCGTTCACGGCAAGGGGATGATGACGATCGCGGACGATCGGTATCTGCTGTTCATGGTCGTGTTCGTGGAACTGGCAATCACGCTCTTTATTTCGACGGCCTCGGCCGCCACCAGCATGACGCGCGAAAAAGAGGCGAACACGATGGAGCTGCTGCTGGCGACGCCGCTGACCAGCGGGCACATCATCAGCGGGAAGATTCGCGGGCTCGTCTCAGCGGCCGGACCGATGCTGCTGGTCCCTTATGCCACGGTGTTTCTTTTCATCTTCTACGATCTGGTCAGCGGGCGGATGGGCGATCCGACGCGGCGGACGGTGAACTGGGAGGCGCTGCTGGGCTTGCCCGTGCTGTTCATCGCGTTTACGGCGTTCGCCTGCATGATCGGCCTGCAATCGTCGATCAAGAGCAAGCGAACGATGGGGGCGGTATTTTCGAGCATGGCCGTCGTCCTGCTGGTGTTCTTCATCACGGGGAGCTGCGCGACGACGATCCACAGCACGGACAATCCGCAGCTCTCGGCGGCGATCATGCCGCTGACTCCGTACACGGCGATGTACGTTGTCGTCGATCCCTTGGGGGCTCTGACGGATCCGGGTTCAACGGTTTCGGCGTCTGATCTCAGGTCCTGCCGGATTGTCGCCATCGTGGCCTGTATCTGCTCGGCGGCGATCTACGGGTTCATTGGGGTGATCCTGCACCGCTCGATGGTGCGGAATTTCGATATGATCATTCGCAAGCAGACGGCGTAGGGAATTCGGAATTCGGAATTCGGAATGAAAAACGCTGAGTCACAAGCGAGCCGGTCAATCGAAGCGTTTCTGAGCGATTTGTCTTCGCGGGCGGCGACGCCGGGCGGGGGGAGCGCGAGCGCGCTGGTGGGGGCGGTGGCGGCGGCGCTGGCCGGAATGGTCGGGCGGCTCAACGACAAGAAGGACGGCGCGCCGGGGCCGTTGCACGATTCAATCGTTCCGGCCGACACGCTGCGAGCGCGGCTGCTAGGGCTGATGGATGAGGACATCGCGGCGTTCAACGAGCTGGCGGCGACGTGGAAACTGCCGGACGATCCGGCGCATCAGGCGCGCAAGGCGGCGGCAGTCATCGCGGCGACGGAAAAGCCGCTGGAGATCATGGAGCGATGCGTCGAGGTCATGCGGCTGGCGGCGGCGGGGTTGGAGAAGTCGAAGAAAAACTGCCTGTCCGACGCGGGCGTGGCGGGACTGTGTGCTCACGCGGCGGTGGAATCGGCGCGGCTGAATGTGATGATCAATTTGCCGGGGATTCGCGAAGGGGCCCGCCACTCGGAACTTCGCCGACGGGCCGATCAGGTTCGATCAAATGCCGCTGAATTGCGGATAGAAATCGAGCGACTTCTGGAGGAGAACTACCGTTAGACCGCAAGAGAGCGGTTCGCAGGATGAGGAATCTATGAAGCAAGGAGTGACTGGATGAAAAGTGGTAGATCGGCGCCGTCAAATACGCCGTTGCCGTTGAAATCCGCTCGGCAGAGTTCGGCGGCGGCCGGAAAGCCGTTCAAGAAAATGTTCACATACGACTGAATATCTCTGCCATCGGTCATTCCATCGAAGGTCAAATCGCCGGTTGGCGCACAACATACGAGTGACAGCTCGGCGTCAGCGCTGATGCTGGTACCGCACGCACTCGTGATCACAACGCTGTAGGGTCCGCTATCCATGAGAGAAATAGGGTAAATAGTGAGTTGCGAGGTGCTTGCGCCCGAGAATTCCCCGCCGTCCATGATCGGCACGCCATCTTTTCGCCATTGATACGTCGACGTTGGGTCGCATCCTCCTTCCACATTGAAAGTTGTGTAGCCGCCCACCGGAGCAGCCCGGCTTATCGGCTGGCGCAGAATGGGAGGCTGCTGATTCGCCTGAAGTTCCCACGTTTGTTCCGTCTCCTCATAAGAATCATTGAGACCACCAAAGAGAACCGTTTGCTCCCGTGAGCGGTCATAGGCCAACGCGTGAAATCGCAGAGGGGGTGGGCCACATGCCGGGCTCAGGGACCATGATTTGCCATTCCACTCCCAAGTCTGGCCATGATAATGCCCATCCCAGAACGAGCCGAAAAGGATGCACTTGTGCGCAGCCGAATCATACGTCATCTGGTAGCCCGTGAATAAAGGGGGCCCGTCGGTCGAACGGAACGCCCAGGTTTGGCCGTTCCACTCCCACGTTTCGGTGTAGTGATTGGAATTAGACTGTCCGCCGTATAAGACGGTGATGGCCCGCGCCTCGTCGTAAGCCATTACGCAGTAACGGCGTGCGGATGGCCCTGACGTCGTCACAAGAGTCCATGCAGCCCCATCCCATTGCCACGTCTGACCAACAGGATCCGAACCCGCTGTCCCATACAGCACGCAGACCTTGCGCGCGGAATCGAATATCATAGCGGATACACCCTCGGGCACGTTTCCCGTCGGTCGTTGCATCCAGGAGATACCATCGTATTCCCAGGTATCTCTGAGCAAGATGCTGTTAGAACCATAGCCGCCAAATAGCACCGTGAAGCCCCGCGCGCTATCGTAAGTCATGACATGCGTGTAACGCAGTGGCGGTCCCGCAATCGAGCGCAGGCTCCAGGCAGCACCATTCCATTCCCACGTTTCGCTGGTCTGCCCACGACTGAGAACTCCGCCGAGCAGGACGCTCAGTTTTCGATCACTGTCGTAGGCCATTGCGTGGCCCCAGCGAGGCGACGGAGAACTACTGGCGAGGAACGTCCAAGTTGCTCCATCCCATTCCCAGGTTTCACCATTGTCATCGCCCCCCGAAAGGACTGTCACAGTACGATTGTTGTCGTATGCCATCGCATGACCCCGGCGCGCGGAGGGTCCGCTGGTCGATGCCAACACCCAAGAAGTCCCGTCCCACTCCCAGGTCTGTCCGTCACTAAAGTTGTTGAGGATTCCGCCGAAGAGAACTGTCACGCCGCGCTTACGATCATACGCCATCGCATGGCTACTTCTTGGTCCAGGGCCCAATGTCGATCGTAGCGACCAAGACATCCCATCCCATTCCCACGTCTCGGCAGCGCCATCGAAAAAGCCGCCGCCGCCATACAGGACCGTCACTTTCCGGCTGGAATCGTAGGCCATCGCTGTATAGATGCGAGGAGAAGGACCGGCCGACGAACGAAGGAACCAATCATATCCGTTCCACTCCCAAGTTTCGCCGTGCCACACACCACCTTCGGAGTAGGTGATTCCTCCGAAGAGAACCGCAACGCCACGGGTCTCGTCGTATGCCATACTCGCGCCGCTCAATCCGGGTGGTCCAGAACTGCACCGTAGCTCCCAGGCATTTCCATCCCATTCCCAGGTCAGTCCGAGCGATGGATCGCCACCGTCGCTCTGCAGAAGGACCGCCACTCCGCGAGCGCTATCAAATACCATCGGGTTGTACGCCTGCGGACTCGGTCCGTGACTTGAGACGACGGCCCACTCGACTCCATCCCATTCGAGCGTGGTTAATGGAAATCGGGTAGCGGTAGCATATCCCCCAAACATCAGCGTTTTTCCGCGGATGCTGTCATAGGCCATCGCCGGACTCAGGCGACCGCCCGGAGGAGGGGTGTGATCAACCCAATTCGCACAGGATTGGGCGAAGGTCGGCGTTGCCAAACTAAGAATTGCCGAGAGGCTACACCAGCAGATGCCGTGTGCAGAGTTGCCTGAACCGGCGGGCTTCTGATAGGGCTCGTTGGGTATTGTCGTCATAAGACTCCAACGGATCGCCGACATTCTACCCGAACGACTTCTTAGGGTACACCTCGCGTTTTCAGATTGTTATCTGCTCGTGGGTTTGAATTGCGCGCATTCGGAACGCCAGACACAAGCGGCTATGGTACTATCGCCACTGCTGACAAGGGTAATGCCGCTCCCCTCGTCCGGTACGCCGGCGGATTGAAGTCCATTACGTTAGAGCAGCTGGCACGAAGGTTCGATTGCGAGAATCATCCTGCCGGGAGCAGGACCATCACGCTGAAGGCGTTGTCCGCACCGGTCTGCCCCGCAGCGATAATCACGTCAACTCTCAGGGTCGTTCCCGCCAGGCTGATCGGTATGTAGAGGGGCGAAAAGTCGCTTAGATCCGTCCCTTCCTTCAATGTCAGAAAGACCTCAAAATCGTCTTCCGTCGTCCCCGCGGGCAGGGTGTCGCCCGTCAGATCGATGGTGAGTTGGTAATTACCCGCCGCCGTGCGAACGGCCGTAATGTCATCCGAGTTTTCCAGTGTCCCGTCGGCATTGACCACAGCCCGGGCGATAATGATGGCCGGGCCCGGCGCGCCGGGGGCACCCGCGGGCCCCGCGGGACCGGCCGGGCCGGGTCCACCGGGGAGCGTAATGGGAACGATGACCGGGGTACCCGGGAGGGCCGACAACAGGTCTCGTTGCCAGTCCGTTGTCCCGCAACCGGTCATCGCCGCAAGGGCGAGTGTCGATGTCAGAATTCCAAGCCGATCTCGCATATTGCAATACCCATATGTTGGCATGTCACGTTCTCCAGCACGAAAGCGGGTTCTTTTCCGCTGCATTGAGTCCATCAACCCGCCGGGAGGATGACCGTCACGCTGAACGCGCTGTCCTGAAACCCATCGCCGAAGGAGATACGCACGTCGACCCGCAAAGTCGTTCCCACCAAGCTGATGGGAGAATAGAAGGGGGTGAGATCGGTTTGATCGGTACCTTCCTTCAGGGTGAGGAAAATCTCAAAATCATCTTCCGTCGTTCCGCCCGGCAGCGTATCGCCCGTGGTGTCGATGGTGAGTTCATACACGCCCGGCGCGGTGCGGACGGCGGTGATATCTTCTGAATCCTGCAGCGTCCCGTCGCCGTTAATCACGGCGCGGGCGATGATGATGTTCGGACCGTCGACGCCCGGTGCGCCCGGAGCGCCAGGGGGACCGGCCGGGCCGGCGCCGCCGGGAAGCGGAAGGGGAAGGATGAGGGGCAGGCCCGGCAAAAGATCGCGCTGCCAGTCCTGCAGACCGAGTGCGGCGTCGCATCCGGAAGCGACCATCGCCATGAGGCCGAGCGAACAAGCGAAGATGGCGTATCGACTAGACCCGTACTTTCGCATAATGCGTGCTCCTGTATTGCAAGCGGATTACTGATCGTTCGAGGGGGGCAGAATCCGCGCCAAAACCGCAAGGATCATGCCCACCCCTTAATATCGTGTCAACGAGCAAACTGGCGTTACTCGCAATCGACCAAGCCGCCAAAATAGGCATTTTTTCGCCGCCGGGCGGGGGGTAGAGGCGTGTTTAGGAGGCCGTTTTGGCGGTGAGGTCGTCTCGATTCGCGATCCGCCAGTTCCCTCCCTCCGACTTGTGAACGCAGGCGGCGATGGCGATGTCGCCGGTGACGTTGACGACGGTCCGAGACATGTCGAGCAGCCGGTCGATGCCGAGGATGATGCCGATGCCTTCGCCGGGGACGCCGACGGATTGCAGGACGAGGACGATGAGTGGGAGTGAGCCGCCGGGGATGCCTGCCGTACCGATACCCGCAAGGACGGACATGAGGACGACTGTGACCTGCTGTTGGAGCGTCAGATCGACGCCGAATACCTGGGCGAGGAAGAGGACGGTGATGCCCTCGTAAAGGGCGGTGCCGTTCTGGTTGGCGGTCGAGCCGACGGTGAGGACGAAGCGGGTAATATCCGGTCGGACGCCGAGTTGCTGCTCGGTGACGCGCAGGGCGGTCGGCAGCGTCGCGTTGGACGAACTCGTGGCAAAGGCGGTCATCATGGCCTCGCTGATCCGTGCAAAAAACCGCCACGGGCGCATGCCGGCCAAGAGGAAAACCACGAGCGAATAAACGACGACCATGTGGAAGGTCAGGCCGCCCATGACGGCGACGACGTACCAGCCGAGGGTCTTGAGGATGTCAAAGCCCAGGAGGGCGGTGAGGGAAAAGACGAGACCGGCGACGCCGATGGGGGCGAGGCGCATGGCCATGCCGATGACGGCCATGACGACGTCAAAGACGCTTTCCAGGAGCGCGACGAGGGGCGCGGCCTTTTCGCCGACGAGGGTGATGGCGATGCCGACGATCAGAGAGAAGAACATGACGGCGAGCATGCCGCCGCCGGGGGAGCTGCCGTCGAGGGCGCCGACCATTTCCTGAAGCGGATTGCGCGGGATGATGTCGAGGATGGTGTCACGGACGCTCTTGGCGGCTTTGGCGTTGGCGAGGGTTTTTTCGGTTTGGCTGGAATAGCGGGCCAGGAGCGTCGACCGTTTTTCATCGTCCAGGCCCATGCCGGGGCGAATGGTTTTGGCGAGCGTTACGCCGAGGACGACGGAGATCGACGAGAGCAGCACGGTGAAGGCGAGCGTGCGGAGTCCGATGCGTCCGAGCTTGCGGACGTCCCCCATCGCGGCGACGCCGAGGGCCAACGCCGCGAAAACAAGCGGCAGGGCGATCATGAAGATGAGGCGGAGAAAAATCTGGCCGGCCGGCTCGGCGATGGCGTACACGAACCAGGCCAGCTTCGCATTGGGCGACCCGTCCGGCTGGGGGGTGCAGAATTCGTTGGCGATGAGGCCGGCGAGCGCGGCGAGGACCATCGATAGGAGGATCCAGTGGTGGAGCTTGAGCCGCATGGGCGGGGATTGTACGGATGGCGGTCGTAAATGTGTACGAAAATGATTCTAAGTTATCAGGCCCGTGCCGCAGCAGAATGCCTAGCGGCGCACAAGATGATGGGCCTCGTAGCGGGCGATTTCTTCTTTAAGTTGGTTGATCAGGCGTTTCAAGGAAGTCATCGTGACTTCTCGCAAGTACTCATCCTCCGTTTCATCGCGGCGTACTCGCTCGTAGTCCTCCTCTAACATGCAGAGCTTTTTACGAGTGTTTACTAGTTCTCGCTCACTCTTGAGTTCCATAGATCACCTCGACCATCCCCTTCGTAGCGCCGAATCGATCCGTGGCAAAGTAAATATCGACGAATCTGTTGAATTCCCTTGGCCGCGCCATAAGAACTTCAAGGAACGGAAGTCCTCGCTTGCGAAGCTCTCGGTCGGCCGCTCGATCCTTTGGTCGGCCCTTTGCCGCCAACAGAACACAGTCGACGTCGTTCGGTTCCATTATATCCGTGACAAAGCTGCCATTCAACACGATACGTTGGACGCCGGCGCGAATTGCCAAGTCCACCATCCACCGCACTGATTCCATTTGCACACGGCGAATCTCGGACCCGCGGCCGAAGCGCTCCTCGATCTCGTCCAGCGTGGCGGGATGAATGCCCGGCGGGAGAAAACCTGATTCGTTGAATTGAGGGATCATCGGTGATTACACCGGCTGATAGCCGGTGCCACATAGCAACGATTAACCGCGTTTATCGATGGGGACGACCTTGCGGAGCGCCGGGCCGAGATATTCGGAGAGCGGGCGGATGATGCGGTTGTTCTGGTGCTGCTCCATGATGTGGGCGCACCAGCCGGTGATGCGGGCGCAGACGAAGATCGGGGTGAAGAGGTCGATCGGGATACCCATCTGGTAATAGGCGTGGGCGGCGGGGTAGTCGGTGTTGGGGTGGATGTTCTTTTCCTTGAGCATCAGCTCCTGGAGCTTGTCGGCCATGGCGATCCAGTGGCCCTGACCGGTCTCCTTGGAGAGCTGGAGCGACCATTCGCGGAGGATGCCGGCGCGGTGGTCGCCGTGTTTATAGACGCGATGGCCGAAGCCCATGATGAGCTTTTTCTTGTCGGGATGGGCCTTGTTGTGAACATCGATATCGCGGAACCACTTCTCCACGTTCTCGGGTTTGCCAATCTCAAGAAACTGCCGCATCGCCGCCTCGTTGGCGCCGCCGTGCAGCGGGCCCTTTAGCGCGCCGATCGCGCCGGTCACGGCGGAGTGCATGTCGGCGAGCGTGGAGGCGATGGTCCGGGCTGTGAAGGTCGAGGCGTTGAACTCGTGCTCGGCGTAAAGGATGAGTGTGCCATCCATGACGCGGCCGGCCAGTTCGCTGCCGTGGTTGCCGGTCATCATTGCGAGGAGATTGGCGCCGTGTGACCGATCGGCATCAGGGGCAACGGCGGCGACGCCGGAGACGTGCTGGCACCAGATTCCGAGCGCGGCAGCGAGCTGGCCGAGGAGCCGTTCGCTCTTGCGAAGATTGGCGGCAGGCGAATTGTCCTGCGCCTCAGGGTCGATATGCCCCAGAAGCGACACGGCCGAGCGAAGGGCATCCATCGGCGGCGTGGACTTGGGCAGCTTGAGCAAAACGGATGCGACGCTATCCGGGAGCCTCATCGCGGCCTGGACGCGCTTACGAAACTCGGCAAGCTGCGCCTTCGTCGGCAGGTCACCGTGCAGCAGGGCGTGGGCCACTTCCTCGAAGCACGTGTTTTGCGCCAGATCGGCGATGTCGTACCCGCGATAGCGCAGACCCGTCTGCGTGACCTCGGCGACGGTGGTCTGACCGGCATAGATGCCTTCGAGGCCGGGTTTGAATTTCTCTTCGGGCATGCTGCGTCTCTCTTTACGGGCGGCCCTCACTCGATTTTAGGCGACCAGTCGGCAACCGCAAGCAGGTGCCCGTTGTTCATCTTGTGCTTAAGTTACCGAGTTATTTTGACGCCATGCTCAACATTTCAGCTTGAACCCTTCGTTGCCGCGCGGTCGATCGCTTGCAATCCATCGTAATCCAGCAGGTCGTAGAGTTCCTGGCGGGTTTGCATTTTGGGCAGCCACGCCGTCTGGTCGCCGGTGCGCTTGAGGTCGGCGAGCATGTCGGTAATCGATTTGAAGGCGACGCGCAGCGCCGTCTGCGGGTAGATCACCATGCGGTAGCCCAGCCGCGAAAGCTCCGCGAGCGGAAGCAGCGGCGTCTTGCCGAACTCCGTCATGTTCGCCATGAGAGGAGCCTTCACGCGCTCGGCGAACTTGGCCAGCTCCTCCGCGCTTTGCATCGCCTCGGGGAAGATCGCGTCGGCGCCGGCGTCCAAGTAGCGCTTCGCGCGGTCGACCGCATCGTCGAAGCTCGTCACGCCGCGGGCATCGGTGCGGGCGATGATCATGAAGTCCTTGTCGCGCCGCGCCGCGCAGGCCGCGCGGATTTTTTCGGTCATCGCCTCGGGGCTGACGAGTTCCTTGCCATCGAGGTGGCCGCACTTCTTGGGCAGTACCTGATCTTCCAAATGGATCGCCGAGACGCCGGCGGCTTCCATCTGCTCGACCGTCCGGGCGGCGTTAATCGTGTCGCCGAAGCCGGTGTCGGCATCGGCGACGACAGGGATCGTCACGGCGGCGACGATCCGGCGGGCGTGTTCGGCGGCTTCGGTTAGGGTCGTCAGGCCGACGTCGGGCAGACCGAAGACGGCGTTGGCCAGACCGGCCCCGGAAAGGTAGACGGCCTCAAAACCGGCCTGCTCAACGGCCCGGGCGGCGAGGGCGTTGAAGGCCCCGGGGATTTGGACGGTGCTATTGGCGACGAGGGCTCGAAAACGCTGATTCCGTTGGGTAGGGGGCATGGCGGGGTATTATCCGTCCGCCGTTTGGGGGAAGCAAACAAAGCTCGTCGCCCGCTGGATGGAGATGAGCAGCGATACGGGAAATTCCCGAAAAGCGGGTCGGACGGGTTTTCCTCTTGCCACGTCGCCTTGTCGATGCCGATAGCAGTACTAAGAAGTGGTCTGGCCCTGTGGGAGGCCGCGTTTTGGCAGGTCATGCCCCTGAATTTCTGACGCCGTCCGAGCGGCTGGCCCGCTGGATGGGAACTGTGTCGGACCTTCGCATCTCGCTTTGCATGCTGGCGGTCGCGCTGGCCGTCGCGGCGATTCTGTATCTCGTCAATCAACGGCTCTTCGCGTAAGAATCTCTTTTACTATCCATGTGAAGAAGATCGCCCTATCAAATATTACCCTGCGCGAAAATCAGAAACGCCACGCTCGCTATCGGATCGGAGGCGTTGCGGGCACACGCGAAGGAAAAGAATCGTGACTAAATGCCTTTTAGATAAACCCCGATTCTGTTGCACCTGTTTCATGATGTACCTGACGGTTGTCGTTTTCATGACGGGGATATGGGCATGCCGGGATTCAACGCAACCGACCACGAGAGCCGCAAATGACAGCGAGCTCATATTAACTGATTCAAATGGAATAGTGCGAGAACGAACGGCGGACCCGAACCAAATCGGCAAGATTATCTCTCTATTAGACTCCGCACCGAGACACGCACGGGGGCACTGGAAGGAGTCCGACCTTCAAGCGAAGCTAACCATCAAAATGTCAGAGGGGCGCAAACGCCGTTTTGTATTTTTCAAACCCGATCAAGTTGTTGAGATGGGCGTGGAACCAAGAAATGCTTCCCGGGTAATGACCTTAGACGAAATCATGAAATTGCTGCGCAATGGATGAACGACAGTGAAAATGGGGTGAGGCCGCCTTCAAGCCGATCGCGGAGGGCGAACGACCTTACCAGCGGGAGACCGTACTGCGTCCGCGTCTGTTTCGCCGACGCCTGCGCACTCCCTTGGCCGCGCCGTGCTTGGGTGCGGGTCCGTGACCGTTCGAACTGCCGGGGCGCGATGGTTGATCGTGGCGACCCTGTCGGGCCGTGCCGCCGCGATTCGATTGCCCCTGCCGAGCGCCCGGCTTCCCGTGTGTAGCGCGGTCTTGTCGAGGTGCAGATCCGTTGTCACTTCGCGATCCGGATTGGCCGTGCGATGCGGCGTGAACCGGTTGCGGTCGGCGCGGCTGATGGCGCGGCGCGTGCTGCGGTCGGTCAGACACGTGGTGCGGAGCTGTCACCTTCGGATACTCCGGATGACCATCGCTGACCGCGAGCGTCTGGCGGATCAGCCGCTCAATCGACTTGAGGTGCGAGCGCTCTTCCGGGTCGCAGAACGAAACGGCGATGCCTGACGCGCCCGCGCGGGCCGTGCGGCCGATGCGGTGCACATAGGTCTCCGGTACGTTGGGCAGGTCGTAGTTCACCACGTGCGAGATATCGTCGATGTCCAGGCCGCGGGCGGCGATGTCGGTCGCGACGAGGACGCGGGTTCGGGCCGTCTTGAAATTGTCGATGGCCCGCTCGCGGGCGCTCTGGCTCTTATTGCCGTGGATCGCCTCGCTGGTGATCCCGGCCCGGTCGAGGTCGCGGACGACGCGATTGGCCCCGCTCTTCGTGCGGGTAAAGACCAGCGAGCGCGTGAATCGCTGGCTCCGCAGCAGGTGCGCCAGGAGCACGGGCTTGTTGCTCTTCTTCACGTGATAGACGGTCTGCTCGACGTTGTCGGCCGCGGCGGATTCCGGGGCGACCTGCACGCTGATGGGGTTGTTGAGAATGCTGTCGGCGAGCTTGCGGATGTCGCTCGGCATGGTGGCGGAGAAGAAGAGCGTCTGCCGCGCCTTGGGCACCTTGGCGACGATCTTGCGGATGTCGTGGATGAAGCCCATGTCCAACATGCGATCGGCCTCGTCCAGGACGAAGACCTCGACCGCGCGGAGATCGACGTGGCCCTGGTTCATCAGGTCGAGCAGCCGGCCGGGCGTGGCCACGAGGATGTCGACACCGGCGTGAAGGGCGTTGGTCTGCCGTTTCTGACCGACGCCGCCATAGATCACGAAGCCGCGCAGGTGCGTGTGGCGACCGTAGGCCTCAAAGCTTTCGCCGATCTGCGAGGCCAGCTCGCGCGTCGGCGAGAGGACGAGGGCGCGGATCGGCCGGACGCGGGCATGCGCGCCGTTGGTGTGGTGCAGGCGGTGCAGGATCGGCAGGGCAAAGGCCGCCGTCTTGCCGGTGCCGGTCTGGGCGCAGCCGAGCAGGTCGCGGCCCGTGAGGACCTGGGGGATGGCCATGATCTGGATGGGGGTGGGGGTGGTGTAGCCTTCGGCGCCGACGGCGCGAAGGAGGGGCTCGGCGAGCCCGAGTTCATCGAATTTCATTTCGTTTCCTGTGGAGCTGGGGGAGAAGTGGAAGGTGCCGTCGAATGTCCCGGACGTAAGACACGTCCTCATCAAGCCATCAGAACCAGGCGATCATCCAACGGCTTCCAGCCATGTTGAATTAAGGGACATCATAGGGCAAAGAGGGGCGGGTGTCCAGTCGAATGGAAACAGTAGGTTCCGCGTCATTATGTCGACGATGGCAAAATGGGCGAAAAAGCGTAGCAAGCATCATGCAGGAGCGGTTAAGGTACTGAAAATCCGCTGAACCATGGTAAGGTCACTTTACACATTTGTGCTCGTGAGCGCGACAGTTGTCTGGACCGGCTGCGCGTCACAACGACTGAGGTCCGCGTATTCAAGTATCGAGATTGGAAAGGCAGTTCCCGGGGATCTAAGATTGCCTGATGATGTTGCCTGGCAAAAGATCGACTCCGTCTGGCGCGTAAAACACGAGCCGAAACAGTCAACGGTACAGGGAATGGACGGGATCAATCTTCGCGTAAATGATGCAGGACTGGTTACAGCTAAATACTACTGGTGCCGCCAGGAGGAGTTCGTTTGGTTGCCCCTCTGGTTTATTCGTCGTGAGAAGGACCTGTGGGAACTCGATCTTGATCGGACATCGATCGCTACGACCAGCCCTAATGAAAGCAGAGCGTCCGATGAGTTCGACGCAATAGCAGCCGAGTGTCGGGAATTGTATGTCACAGATTCGGTATGGCACTCTAATCAGGGGCAGATTCCTCCCGAGGAGATAGTTCGCGTATTGAGAGAGCAGCACAAAGTGATCGACAAGAACCTGCGTTACGAGCAGGTGCGAGAATCTCGGATTTTTCCAGCCCTCGAAAAGACCATTTGGCGATTGCACTCGCCTGACGGGAAATGCGTGCGTATCAGCGCCGAAAGCGATGTCGATATCTCAATCGTTATTTGGGCTGGCGCCGGTTATGTGTATATGGCCACGCATGGCGGGAAGGTCCCTTAACTTACCTTAGTGACGCCAATCGGTTCACGACCTTCGGCACAATCTCCAGCGCGCGGTCGATTTCGTCGTCCGTCGTCTCGTGCGACAGGCTGAAGCGGATCGCCCCGTGGGCGGTGCGTTCGTCGATGCCCATGGCCTTGAGGACGTGGGAGGGTTCGAGGGAGCCGCTGCTGCAGGCCGAGCCGCTGGAGGCGCAGACGCCCTCTTCGCTCAGGGCGATCAGGATTGCCTCGGCCTCCAACGCTTCGAAGCCGATGTTGGTCGTGTTGGGCGTCCGCCGCTCGGGGTCGCCGATTACTTTTGCGAAATCCACCCTGTCCTGAATGCCGCGTTCGAGCCGGTCGCGCAAGGCGGCCACCTTGTCCATGCCGCCGGAGGCGAGGCGTTCGCGGGCGAGCTTCGCGGCCGCGCCGAAGCCGACGATGGCGGCGACGTTTTCCGTGCCGGGGCGGATGTCCCGCTCCTGATGACCGCCGACGAGCTGGTTGCGGAGGCGGACGCGCTTGGCGACGTAGAGGGCCCCGGCGCCCTTGGGGCCGTGGATCTTGTGGGCCGAGAGGCTGACGAGCTGCGCGCCGAGCGCAGCGACATCTAGCGGCAGCTTGCCGGTCGTTTGCACGGCGTCGACGTGCAGGGGAATGCCCCTGGAGGCGGTGAGTTTGGCGACCTCCTCGACCGGAAAGATCACGCCGGTTTCGTTGTTGGCGTGCATGACGCTGACGATGGCGGTGTCGTCGTCGAGGGCGGCGGCGAGGGCCGACAGGTCGAGGTGACCGGCGGTGTCGACGCCGACGAAGGTGACGCGATGGCCCTCGTTGGCCAGCCGTTCGCACAAGCTGTGCACCGCGACGTGCTCGACGGCGGTCGTGACGACGTGGCGCTTCGTCGGGTAGGCGGCGAGCGTCCCCAGGATCGCGAGGTTGTCGGCCTCAGTCCCGCCGCTGGTGAAGACGATCTGCCGGGGCTCCGCGCCGATCAGCGAGGCGACCTCACCGCGCGCGGTCTCGATCGCGTGGCGCGCGGCCTGGCCCATGCGGTGCAGGCTCGAGGCGTTGCCGTACTGCTCCTGCCAATAGGGCGTCATCGCCGCCGCGACTTCGTCCGCGACGCGCGTGGTCGAGTTGTTGTCGAGATAGATGGGCGTCACTAGCGGAATTATAGCCGAATGCAGTCACGGCCTCGCTGCTGCGAGACCGTGCCACCCGCTGTAGACGCCGGGCTCGGCTCAACCGAGGGAGAGCAGCCGCGGGCGGATGCTCTCCATCGATCAATTGACGCTACAATGCCGGGCAACGAGTATTCATCGGGAGCACCCTCCGCATTATGGCCCTCGAACACATCGCGGTCCGATCCGCCGCCGACAGCAAGACGGACATCCAGCGCGCCGCCGAGGCCCTCGCCGCGGGCGCGCTCGTCGCCTTCCCCACGGAGACGGTCTATGGGCTGGCGGCCAACGCGGCGAACGCCAAGAGCGTCGAGCGGCTGCGCGAGGTGAAGGGCCGCGCAGCACAGCAACCGTTCACGGTGCACATCGGCCGGCGCGAAGACAGCGCCAAGTTCGTGCCGCAGTTGTCGCCGCTAGCGCAGCGATTTATCCGCAAGGGCTGGCCGGGGCCGCTGACGCTCGTTCTGCCTGTTGATGATCCGTCAAAAGCCCCGGTACACCCGACTCTCAGCGCGCCGGGCCGTGAGGCGGTCTATGCGGACGGCACCGTGGGCTTGCGATTCCCCGACCATCCGATCGCGGTGGCGCTGCTCACGGCGATTGATGCCCCGATCATCGCGTCGAGCGCCAATCGCGCCGGTCAGGACCCGCCGCACGACGCCGACGCGGTTCGCAGCGCGCTGGGGGACGACATCGACTTGCTGCTGGACGCGGGCCAGAGCCGGTACAAGAAGGGCTCCACGATCGTGGCGGTCGATGGGTCGGGCTACCGGCTTCTGCGCGAAGGCGTCTGGGACGCGCGGACGATTCGCCGCTTTGCCACGCTCAACTTCCTCTTCGTGTGCACGGGGAACACCTGCCGGTCGCCGATGGCGGAAGGCATCTTCAGGCAAATGGTCGCGGAACGGCTGGGCTGCCAGGATTCCGACCTCCCCGAGCGCGGCATCCAGGTGCAGTCGGCGGGGACGATGGCCCTGGGCGGTGGCCCGGCGGCGCGGGAGGCGATCGAGGTGTGCCGCCGCCGCGGAATCGACATTTCGGGTCACCGGGCGCGGGGGCTGGCGATGGACTTAATTCACCCGGCCGACTACATTTACACGATGGGGGCGCATCACGTGGAAGTCGTGCGCTCCATCGCCCCGGCGGATGTCGCCAAGGCCGTCGCCCTGGACCCCGAAGAGGACATCGCCGACCCCATCGGCGGCACGATTGACGATTACGAGCGTGCGGCGGAAAAGATCGAGGCCGCCCTGCGCAAGCGGCTGGAAGAGGTGGCGCTATGAAGATCGCATTGGGAGCCGATCATCGCGGATTCAACGCCAAGGCCCACATCAAGGTCGTGCTCCAGGAACTGGGCGTGGAGATCACGGATTACGGCACCGATTCCACCAAGCCCACGGACTACCCCGACCCGGCGGGCGCGGCGGCTCGGGCGGTGCAATCCGGCGAATGTGAGCGGGGCGTGCTCTTCTGCGGGACCGGGATCGGCATGTCCATCACCGCGAACAAGCTGCACGGCATCCGCGCGGCGCTGTGCCATGACGAACTGACCGCCGAGATGGCCCGCCGACACAACGACGCGAACATCCTCTGCCTGCCCGCCGACCTGGTGGGCAACGCGCTCATGCGCCGCATCGTTGAGGTGTGGCTCAAGACGCCGTTTGAGGGCGGCCGGCACCAGACCCGCGTCGAGAAGATCTACGATATCGAACGGGCGCAGTGCGACGGAAAGCCGAAGTCGTAAAGCACCTTCGATCATCGTTCTTCCAGTTGAAACTCCGATTAGGTGGCAGAGTTGCGACCCTTCTGGCGGGGGATAGCACCGGCTAAGAACCGGTGCCACACAGGCCCGGTGTCGGCTATCATGTCCAATCTTCCGGGCACCAGTCCGGGGACTTGAATCGGTAGGGAACTCATGGCTGAACTGACCCCACGCGAGATTGTCGCCGCGCTCGATAAGTACATCATCGGGCAGACGGCGGCCAAGCGGTCCGTGGCAATTGCCATCCGCAATCGCTGGCGGCGGCTGCAACTGCCCGACGCCATGCGCGAGGAGGTCGGGCCCAAAAACATCCTCATGATGGGACCGACCGGCGTGGGCAAGACGGAGATCGCCCGGCGGATGGCGCACCTGGTCAACGCGCCGTTTCTCAAGGTGGAGGCGACGAAGTTTACCGAGGTGGGCTACGTCGGCCGCGACGTGGACTCGATGATCCGAGATCTGTTGGAGCTGGCCATCCAGATGGTGGAAAAGGAGCAGACGGAAGTCGTCCGCGAGAAGGCGCAGGAACAGGTGGAGGAGCGTCTGCTCGACGAACTTCTCCCTGCGACGGCGAGCGGGCCATCGGAGGAAACTGAGACCGACGCGGAGGCCCGGCGGCAGCGAACGCGGGAGAAGCTCCGCGCGCGATTGCGGGCGGGCGAGCTGGAAGACCGCATGATCGAGCTGCGGATCGAGCACAAGGTACCACCAATGGGGATGTTCGCGACGACGCTGGGACCGGATCAGTTGGGACCGGAGATTCAGGACTTGATGGAGCGGCTGGTCCCCAACCGGCAGAAGGACCGCAAGGTGACGATCCGCGAGGCGCGAAACGTGATCTTCGAGCAGGAGTGCGACAAGTTGATTGACCGGGAGAAGGTCGTGGAGATGTCCATCCGCCGGACGGAGAACACGGGGATCATCTTCATCGACGAGATGGACAAGCTCTGTGGCGGTCGCGGCGGGCACGGGCCCGAGGTCAGCCGCCAAGGCGTGCAGCGGGACCTGCTGCCGATCATCGAAGGTTCGACCGTCAACACGCGGCACGGCGTGGTGAGGACGGATCATATTTTGTTCGTGGCCGCCGGGGCGTTTCACTCGGCCAAGCCGAGCGATCTGATGCCGGAGTTGCAGGGACGGCTGCCGATCCGCGTGGAGTTGGACGACCTGACGAAGGCGGATTTCGTCCGCATCCTGACGGAGCCGGAGAATGCCCTGACCAAGCAGCAAGTCGCGCTGCTGGGGACGGAGGGCGTGCAGATACGCTTTACGCCGGACGCCGTCGAGACGATGGCGGGCCTGGCGAGCCAGGTGAATCAGAAGACAGAGAACATCGGGGCGCGGCGATTGAACACGATCATGGAGAAGGTGATGGAGGACCTGTCGTTCAAGGCGCCGGAGGTTTCCGGGAGCGAGGTGACGATCGACGCCGGGTACGTTAACAAGGCCTTGGCCGAGATCATCATGGATGAGGATCTGAGCAAGTTTATTTTGTGACACGATGGGCCCTGGGCGGCACGAAGGCGATCATCCTACGGAGGAAGGGCAGCAGGAGACGACCGCCTGCCCGTGGGCCCAAAGGGGGTTCTGGTAGCTCCTTGGGGGAGCTTGAGTTGTCATACATCCATGGCTAAGATGTAATACAGCGAGGAATCGTCCATGATGCATAGCGTACGGCTCGATCCCGAGCTGGAAGTCAAACTTGAAAAGGCCACGTCCCTGACCGGTCAGTCCGCCTCAGAGATTATCCGCGATGCCGTCCATCGCCGGTGCAGCGATCTTCTCGGCCAATCGTTGGAGAGACGATTAAGCGACGTGGTCGGGTCGGTTAAAGCCGGCGGGGATTCCAGGAAGAGCGGGCGCGCGTTTACGAAGGTCATTCGACGGAAGCGAGCGCGACGCCGATGATCCTGGTGGATGCCGGGCCGCTCGTTGCGATTATTGATCGCCGGGATCGCGATCATGTTCGGTGCGTATCGGCGCTGGCGGGATTGAGCGCACCGATGATCACGACCTGGGCCGCGTTCACCGAAGCCATGTACCTCCTGGGAGATCGGTCGGGCTGGGACGCCCAACGGAGATTGTGGCAGATCGTTCATCGAGGCGACCTTCAGTTGGCGCCCGTTGAGGGAGATTCGCTGGAACGCGCCGCGGAGTTGATGAAGCGATATCGCAACGTGCCCATGGACCTGGCGGACGCCACCCTGGTCGTGATTGCCGAACAGATGAAATTGAGGCGGGTCTTTACGTTGGACAAAGACTTTGATATCTACCGTTTGCCGGGACGGCAAACCTTCGAAGTGCTCCCCTGAATCGGGTTTGACCGGTCTCGAAACCTGACCATGCTCCAAATCGGCCCCATCCAACTCGACGCACCGTTCGTCCAAGCCGCGCTGTCCGGCTATAGCGACGCCGCCATGCGCCTGCTCGCTCGCGAGTACGGCTGTCCCTACACGATCAACGAGGTCGTGCTCGACAAGCTCGTGTCCGTCGGGGGAAAGCGAATGAAGCGGATGCTGGCCATTCCGCCGGGCGATCACCCAGTCGGCGGGCAGCTCATGGGCAGCGAGCCCGCGCAATTCGCCGAGGCGGCGGGGATGATGGTCGAGACGGGTTACGACGTCGTCGACATCAACTTCGGCTGTCCGGTGCGAAAGGTGCTGGGGCGATGTCGCGGGGGCTTTCTGCTCTCCGTACCGGAGCAGGCGCGGGAAATTATCCGCGCGGTGATCGATGCGGTCGGCGGCCACGTGCCGGTCACCCTCAAGATGCGCCGCGGGATGGACGACTCGGCGGAGAGCGAGCGAAACTTTTACTCGGTTCTCGATGCGGCGTCTGAATTGGGTGTGGCCGCCGTGACGGTTCATGGGCGGACGGTGCAGCAGCGCTATGTCGGGCCGAGCAATTGGGATTTTCTCGCGGCAGTCAAACGATATGCCGGAGATCGGACGATCCTTGGCAGCGGTGATCTTTTCAGTGCCGAGGATTGTGTGCGGATGCTCGGAGAAACTGGCGTCGACGGATGCTCGATCGCGCGTGGGGCGATCGGGAACCCGTTCATCTTTCGGGAGGTGCGGGCGCTACTGGCCGGTGAGCCGCTTCCGCCCGCGCCATCCATCGGCGACCAGAGAACGGCATTAGAGCGCCATTATTCACTGATGGCGGAACTGCACGGCGAGGCGATGGCCGGGCCGCTGCTGCGAAAGTTCGGCGTCCGGTATAGCGAACTGCACCCCTGCGCCCGCGACGTGAAGATGACCTTCCTCGCCGTCAAAACGCCGGCAGATTGGCAGGCGATGCTTGATCGCTGGTATGGCGAGGAGCGTCTTTACCCGCCCGTCCTCCGCCGTGAACGGCCCGAGGCGCTCATCGCGGCCGGGGCGGCGTGGGATTGTCAGGCGGCATCCGCGTAACGCATGGACTTTTTCCAGAATCTCTTTCTCGAAAGTCCGATTCGTCTCGGGGTTTTGACCCTGATCGTCCTGGCCGCTGCGCTCTACGCCCGACGGCGCTACATGGAGACCTTCGGCAAACACATTCTTCCGGCGGCGGCCGTTTTGCTGGCAGCGCTTTTCGCGATTCAGTACCTGGTTGTGACGGACCGCGAGGAAATCGAAAAGGCATTGGAGGAGTTCGTTGCGGCCATTGAGGCGAACGATTCGGCCCGTATCGACGCGGCGATCAGCGATGATTATTCCAGTGAGGCAATGGTCAAGCAGGACATTGTCGCCTTCATCGAGCGGACCCTCAGTCGGTTGAAGATTTATGACACCCGCTTTCACCGGCGAGATGTGACCGTGCAGGACGAGCCCGCGGAGATGATCGTCGCCGCGCGGGCAACGGTCAGCGTCGAGGGCGGCGTCGGCGAGATGCACTGGGGAAGTTGGCGGATCGACTGGCTTCGTGAAGGGGGCACGTGGCGGATCGTCGCGATACGTCCGATCATGCTCGATACACAGGAGATTTCGGGGATGAAGGGATTGCGAGGCGTCATCCCCTGAGCGCCCGTGCCATAGGATCGCGACGATTGCATCGAGGGGACGATTAGTGTTATGATGGGATCGTTCGCAGGGCCGGGAAACAGATATCTTTTCAGTAGGGGCCAACATGGTACCGCGCTGCGTCATCCTGGGATGGGCCGTAGCAATCGCGTTGGTTGGGTCTGTGCAGGCCCAGCTCTCGCCGGGCGACATGAACTGCGACGGTGTGGCGGATGGGCTCGACATCGCCCCGTTCGTCGATTGCCTCCTTACCGGCAATTGCCCGCCCTGCGGTTCCTGTTGCGCTGGGGACGGCACGTGCACGGGAACGACGCAGGCGGGGTGCGCAGGAACGTGGACGCTCGGCGGAACGTGCAGCCCCAATCCCTGCGGGGCCCGCTGCTGTTTCGGCAACGGGACGTGCGCGATCCAAATGGAGGCCGATTGCGTTGCGCAAGGTGGTTGTTTTGGGGGAACGGGAACCACCTGTGCACCGAATCCGTGCATCAATCGGAATACTAATCCGCTTTGCAATAGTTTCACCGACCTTGGCTCGCTCAGCGGCGACACCGGCGCCCAGAGCACCGGAGTTTCTAGTCCGGGGACGGAAAGTTGGTATCGCGTACAGATACGCGAAGATAGTGATACTCCTGTGTATATAAGCGCCTGGGTTGACCTTCAATCGGGCCCGAATAATAACTACGACCTCTATATTTATTGCATCTCATGTGGCGGGTCATTTGCCGGGAGTTCCACGAACGGTACCGGCGTGCTCGACAGGGTCGAGATTGCATGGGCCGATGACTGGGGGCACGAAGATACCGGGAACATCTTAATCGAAGTGCGTTGGCAAAATGGTGCTTGCGGTGGATACGATCTCGACGTGTACGGCAATCAGGTCGCGAGCGTTACCACCTGCAATCCATAGTTCGTCCCCGCATTCGGCGGTCTTCCTCTGCGTGAAGCCGCCCATCTACCACGCATCTGAAAACGTCCAACTCTGCATCTGCGCAAGCAGAGGGATGTCCGTCAAATTGAACTGAATCGGCGTGATGCTTACGTAGCCTTCCCGCACCGCGTGCAGATCCGTCTCCATCCGATCGTCGGTCTCACCGAAATCCCCGGCGAGCCAATAGTATTCTCCGCCGTTGGGGTCGGTGCGTTTCTCGATACGATCCTCGGGGATCTGGATCGATTGCGGCACGACGTGGATGCCGCGCGGCCAGTCGGGCTTGAGTTCGGGGATATTGATGTTGCACACCTGACCGGGAGAAAGTCCTTTGGCGACGATCTGGTCGATCACGCTCTTGGCGATCTTGGCCGCGGCGGCGAAGTCCATGTCGCGGTAGAGCTTGAGGGAAACGGCGATCGCGGGCAGGCCCTGGATCGCGCCTTCGACCGCGGCGGCGACGGTTCCTGAATAAATCGCGTGGATGCCGGTATTGAGACCGGCGTTGATGCCGGAGACGACGAGGTCGGGCCGCTGGGGGAGCAGCGCGCCGACTGCCAGTTTCACGCAGTCGGCCGGCGTGCCATCGACGCTGGTGCCGTGGAAGACTTCCGCGACGTGGACGCGCCGCCACATGACCGGGCGGCGTATCGTAATGGAGTGTGACCCGCCGGACTGGACCGCCTCGGGCGCGACGACGTCGACGTCGGCATCCTCGGCGAGCGCGCGGTACATCGCCATCAAACCCGGCGCGAAGATTCCGTCATCGTTGGAAAGTAGGATTCTCATTTGTCGAATTGTACGGCCCGCGCCACGGCCCTACAATTCAACGGTACGCATCCGTCGGCGCTGTTGAGGCCGCCGACGCGAGCCTCCATCCGCGATACTGCCATGGGTTTTTTCAATACACAGAGCGATCCGGTGCCGGGCCGGGCGCGCGGCAGCCGCGTGTCTCCCGAAATGGCCGCCGCGTGCGCCTCGCTCGGCCTCGCCCTCTTCACCGCACTGGCGTTCAGCCCGGTCCTGACCGCCGGACTGGTCACGCCGGGCGATGCGGACGCGCTGCGGGCAGGCCGCGCCGACTCACGGTCGTGGCGCGCGGCCGGGCGGGTGTTTGCACGGTTTGAGAGACCGGAGGGGACGGGAGGATACTATCGCCCGCTGACCGCCCTTTCGTTTGCAAGCGATGCGCGATTGGCGCGGGACCCCGTGGCCGGCGTTTTTCAATCGCACCTCACCAACCTTCTTCTGCACGTAATCAACGCGGCGCTTTTGTTCACATTACTGCGGCGACTGACCTTGCTATGGAGGGGGGAAGGAAGGGGCGTCGATGACCGGCAGCAGGCCGCAACATGGGTCTGGCCGGCGCTGCTCGCGTTGATCTTCGCCCTGCATCCACTGCAGGTTGAATCCGTCGCGTGGCTGGCGCAGCGCATGACGGTCCTGGCGACGTTCTTTTCGCTCCTGGCGATTCTGGCGTACGTTCGGTATCGCACGACGGGTAGGGTCGCATGGCTCGTTTATACGAGCGCGGTGTGCATGGCCGCCGTTTTGTCCAAGCCCACGTTCCTGGGGCTCCCGGTGTTTCTCCTGGTTCTGGACCTTTGGCTGCCCGGACGGCGCCCGCGCAGGCCCCTGCTGACCGGATTGCCGTTTTTCCTGATCCTGGCGATAACCGCCGGGATTCAATTCGCGATCTTCTCGAAGACGCCGACGGCGGCTGCCGATATCCCGCCGCCGATGGAGCTGTTCTGCACGACGATGGCGTCTTTTATTCAGCGGATGATCTGGCCGGTCGGCCTGCTTCCGATGAACCCGTTTGATGCATGGGGCTCGACGTCGCATGTTGTCATTTGGCGCGACCTGGCGATGTCGTCGCTGTTGATCGTGCTTCCAATCTGGGCGTTTTTTCGCAGCCGCGGACTTTTTGTTGCAGTTGTAGGCGGGCTCTTGTTCGTCTGCCCCGCTTTCCTCGACGCGCCGTTCTCGGAGCAGCGCCTGGGAGATCATCACCTTTATCCCGTTCTGATTCCGGGTCTCCTGGTGGCCGCCGTGTGCCTGGCCGGGCCGCGCGCCGGACTTCGAGCCCCAATCCCCCGATGCGCGGCGCTGGGATTGACGGCGCTTTTGGGGATCCTGGCCGTCACCACCTATTCCCAGACGTTTCAGTGGCAAGACGGGCGAGAGTTGCATTACGAGATTGTGAAGAAACACCCGCAATGGGCCCCCGGCTACATCGGACTCATTGAATCGCTCGTAGAGGACAACGAGCTGGACGAGGCGGTGGCGTACGCGAAAAAGGCGGTCGCGATCGCGCCGAATAATCCTTCGACACAATTTTACCTGGGTACCGCCCTCCTGCTGCAAACCGGCGGCCGGGCGGCAGAGGCGATTATTCCGCTCCGCAAGGCGCTGGAGTCCAATCCGCAGTGGATCGAGTGCCTGCAAAACCTGGGCGTCGCGCTGGCGCGGAGTGGTCAGTACGACAAGGCGATTGAATACCTGGAACGCGCCCGCGATGCGCAGCCGAATTCGGCGGGAATCCGCCTGGGGCTGGGAAACGCCTATCTCAAGGTACGGAGGGCCTCGTCCGCGCGGCGCGAGCTTCAGGAAGCGCTGCGCCTGAATAACGATTCGGTGACGCACTTATCCCTCGCAATGGCGTGGGCGGCCAACGATGCGCCGGACCGGGCCCGGCGGCATCTGGAGGCGGCCATCGCCAAGGACCCGCGCATGGCCGCCCGGGCCGCGGTCAGCGAGGAACTGCTGCGGTTCCGCGATGAGCCCGGCTTCGAGAACCTGTTCGATTCGACGGCGGACCCCGGCGAACTGCCGCCGGGCGAAGTGGAAATGCCCGCCGCACGGAACACGCGCGGCTCCTGACGAGCGCCCTTCCGATACAAACGAATGGATGACGATTCGCTTCACCGCCGCACACGCCCGACCGAATTCGACGATCGCGCCGGCTCCATCGCCGGCCGCGAGGTCATCTCGGCGGCGGTGCTATTGGTCTTGATCGTCGTCCTGGCCTATCGGCCGTCATTCAACGCGGAGTTCGTTCATCTGGACGACTTTCAATATGTCGTCGACAACGAACTCGTTCGGCAGCCCAGCCTCGCGGGCGTCTATCGCGTTTTCGCGGAGGTGCTGCACCCTTCGACTGTCGATGGCTACTACCAGCCGCTCACGATGGTCTCGCTCATGGTGGATGCCAAGCTCTCGGGAACGACGTCCCGGTCGGTCCATCCCTTTATCTTCCATTTGACCAACGTGCTGCTGCATGCGGCGACGAGCGTGCTGGTGCTGGTATGGATTCGTACGTTTCTGGGCGGACTGTTTTTGCCGTTCCTGGTCGCGCTGTATTTCGCACTGCATCCGGCGCACGTCGAATCGGTCGCCTGGGTGTCGCAGCGAAAAACCCTGCTGGCGACGTTTCTCGCCATCGCCGCATTGGTGGCTTACGTGGAATGCGTTCGGCATCGCGGGCGAGGATGGTTGGCGACGTCGGTTGTTCTGTATTTCCTGGCGACATTGGCCAAGCCCACGACGGTGCTCCTGCCGCTGGTGCTGCCGCTCATCGATCTTTGGCCGCTGGGGCGCCGTCCACTGGCCGCGCTGCGCGAAAAATGGCCCTTTGTCCCGGTGCTGCTGATCATGGGCTATATCGCGTGGGCGTCGCAGGCCGCGGCAGGCGCAGGGGTCGGCCTGCCGAACTTGTCGGCCGCGAACGCCGTCGGCCGCTGGATCGGGTTGCTGAGTTACAACACCGTACTCTACTTGGGTAATTTGTTGTGGCCCCTCCATTTGTCGCCCTACCGCGGCGTGCCGGACGATCTGTCCCTTTCCAATCCGGCGATTCTGCTTTCCGTCATGGCGACGGCGGCGGTGGTCATCGTGTGGATCGCATCGTGGCGATACTCGTCGCCGTTATTCACCGGATTGACCGCGTTCGGTCTGATGCTCGCGCCGACGATGGGAGCGATTCGCTTCATGGGCTCCTGTGTTGCGGATCGCTTTCTTTACCTGCCGATGTTCTTTCTCCTGCTGCCGATGGCCTACGGGCTGTTTCTGGCAGGGCGCCATTTCACGCGACCGGCCGCGTTCGTGCTCCCCCTCGTGTTGATGGCTTTGCCGCTTTGGATACTGACGCGCGCGCAACAGGGCGTGTGGCAGGATTCTAAGACGCTGTGGACACACGTCGCCCTGGCCGATCCGAAGTTGGCCAAGGCGCACGCCAATCTCGCGCTCCTCGCGCTGGAGGAGGCGGACTACGCCACGGCGCTGGATCACGCCGAAAGGGCGCGCGCATACGATCCGGAAAACTCCGCGAATCTGCATGTGTTGGGCCGCGCGTATGTGCGGCAACGGCAGTTTGACAAGGCCCTGCCGCTGATCGAAAGGGCGCTGGACCAAGGGCTGGGCCCGAATCAGGCGGCGGGTCTGGTCGCGCTGGGCGAGGCGAGGATTTGCCTCGGCGACGAGAACGGCGCGCTCTCCGCCGCGAAGGACGCCGCCGCCCTCGGATACGCGGTCGAGAAGGCCTACGGCGAATTCGGCGACGCCGCTTATCAATTCGCCCGGAACGCCGCATTGGCTGAGCGGATGTTTCATCGAGCGGTCGATGCGGCGCCCGACGATCCGTACTATCGCTGGAAGCGGGCGGCGGCCCTAGAGACCCTGGGGCGGTACGCCGAATCGCTGCGCGAGTGTGAAGAAGCCCTGCGCCTCAGCGGCGAACAAGGCCGCGAGGTCCCGGACGCCGTGCGGCAGGCCGTGGAGCGCCTGCGGCGGCGCGCGGCAAGTCAACCAGCCGGGGGGGCCGCGCACCCATGAAACCGGGCGACTCAGTTTCTTTGACGCGAGCCCAAGTCCGTGAGATCGATCGCCGGGCCATCGAGGAATTCGGCATACCGGGCATCGTCCTGATGGAGAACGCCGGTCGCGGAACCGCGGAGTTCATCATGCGAACGCTCCGCCCTGCCGGTCCGATCGGGATTGTCTGCGGCGGCGGCAACAACGGCGGCGACGGCTTCGTCATCGCCCGCCACCTGGCCAACGCCGGTCTTGAAATCGTCCTCTTTCTCGCCTGCGATCCCGCCCGACTTAAGGGCGATGCCGCCGTAAACTACGGGATTGTCGAAAAGATGAAACTCCGCTCCTATCCGTTTGATTCTCCCGAGCAGGTCCATGCGGCCAGCCCCGCCCTGCATCAATCCGACGTCATCGTCGACGCCATTCTGGGAACAGGTTTCTCCGGCTCCGTGCGTCCGCCGACTAATCTCGCCATCGAAGCCATCAACAATGCCCCCCGCGCCACGATCGTCGCGGTCGATGTCCCGTCCGGCCTGGACTGCGACACCGGAACTCCCGCCACCCCGACGGTTCGCGCGCATCACACCGTCACTTTCGTAGCCCGAAAGATCGGGTTCGATTCCCCTGGCGCGAAGGCGTACACCGGACGCGTCATCGTCGCGGACATCGGCGCGTCGGCAACTCTCGTTTAGGTCGTCGTAGGAGAATCAAAATCACCGGAGACGATGTCGTCGTTGGCGGGGCAGCGCGAAGAGGCCGAACGCCAGGAGCGGGGCGAGGGTGGCAGGTTCAGGGACCAGGAAACTATCCGGACCGGTGCCCAGGCCGATCGCGAAATTGGGGCGGATGTCGTTCTCTGTGAAGCCCATCACGCCGGTGAAGGTGAAGGTGATGTGGTCCTTAACCAGTAGCCGGCCGTCCATGTTGGCAGTCGTCACGTCGCCGGAATAGAGTGCGTAGTCCATGCCGTCCACGATGTTGCCGTTAAAGTTGTTGGGCTTCAGGTCGCTGTTTCCGACGGTCCCCACGCCAAACCCCAGAAAAGGCGTGAAGGCAGGGTCCATGTCCTTGAATTGCCAGGTCCGATCAAAGGGCTCTGTCGCCTTCAGGTCGGCGTCCATCGCCTCCAGCGTATCCGTCGTAAATCGATGGGCCCGCCAGACGTCGCCGGTCGCACTTTGATAGACCAGGACGGGTCGCACATTGACCCCGTTGTAGATGTCGAAGTAATAGCTCGTGCAAAGATCGCTGGGGTTTTGAGTGTGCACCGGCGAGGTGTTGTAGAACACGACGGTCAATACGTCGCCGACGATCATCAGGTGCGCTTCGCAGCTCACGGGCACGCCGGAGACCGACATCCCCGACGCCTGGTGAACCACCACCGCCCTGGCGGGTTCGGCGCGAAAGGCGGCCGACGCCAAGAGGATGGCAACTGTCGTCGCCAAACGCCTGCGAAACATCCCCATCACCCGGTTGGAGTTCGATGCCGCCAAGGATCCCCCGCACTTACGGAGCGAAAGCCGCTCGTGATCTCCCTCACGTACCATGATACCACGCAGGGGCTCGAATTGCTCGGTTTGGAAGGGACGGATTGAGGACGTTATTGGTCGTGTATGCGGCGCGCCCTGAAATCGCAGCGCCGTGGTCATACGAGCAGGCGGCTTTAGGGTTAACAAGTACGCCGCGTGCTTATCTGCCGACGCGTCGGCCCCAATTGCAGCCGAAATGTGCCAAAACACCCAGGGCGATGAGTATGAGAGTGGAGGGCTCGGGTACGTCCGGTACACAGCGATCGACGGTTCCCTCCACATCGCAACGGGTCGTGCCGTACTGAAACTGAACGCTGGAGATCATCGCCAGGGGATCGAAGCCCGCGGGCAGCCCGGACAACGTGAAGATGACCTGGTTCTTGATCAACGCGCCGGCGCCGCCCGTGACCGGTGAGTTGCCCGTCGCCGAATTGTCCAGCGCCGAGGTGATTCCGTATTGCACGCCGTTGACGTTTGACGGTCCTTGAAGATTGGCGCCCGGAAAGCGGCCTCCGACGCCGGTAAAGAGGATGCCGAGACCGGCCGAGCGAATCGCATAGGCCTGTCCAAACGGCGCATTCGTGACACCTTCGTTGTACTCCCACTCGCCGCCCACTCCCTTCGGTGCCGGGTCAAAGGGCGTCGCGGGTGGAAAGAGCAGGCTCGATTCCGGTCCTATTACGGCGCTGGTTCGACCGAGGCCGAGGGCCGGCCCGCTTACGTCGTAATAAACCGCCGTCAAAATCTCCAGGGGCAGCATCACGTCGGTCTGCGCGGAGTTGGTCAGCGTGATGACCAGGTCGTTCCCGGTGGCGTGAAAACTGATTGAAGCGGAAAGCGGCAGGGTAGGGTGAGAGGCGCTCACCAATAAATCCGCGGCGACGGCGGGCGAAGATACGGCCGCCGTCAGCGCCGCCCAGAGACAAAAACTGTTATGTGGTCGGACGAATCGCATAGCTTCCCCCTGTTCGCCCAATGGCTCGCCCGTCCTTTTCGAACGGAGCATAACCACCCCGGCAGACGGGTGTCCCCCCTGGGACGAATGCAGTTGGAGTTCCCCCTTCGTGCGAGTCGAATCAATAAACGTTATTCACGCCGAGAGGGAGAGTCAAGATAGGGCATCGCCCCTCATCGCCGAAAAGCCAGCGCGGAAGCGGGTTTAGATTGGTTTATCGGGGTTATGGCGGTTGCACGCCGTATTTATCGGCCGGCCGGGCGTTACGCTCGGTGGTGTGACGTTGATGCGAACGAGCAACTTGACCCGTTCAAAAATGTGAGGGCAGACCGATACCTCCCCACCTTGTCGATTTGTTGGCGAGATCCTAGAAGACGCCCACAAAGCCGTCGCGGATCACCGTGCCGACCTGCGATCGGAGCGGCATGAGTGCGAAAAAGGCCGTAAAGACCGAACTGACGCCCGTGAATCCCACCAGCCCCGGGATAGTGATACTGCATCCCGTTAGCGGGGCAATCAGGACGACGCAGACGACGGTGGAGATCCAGCGCCCAACGCGGCGGCGGACCAACGAGCGATTAACCATATAACGAATCTCCCTTCTTGTCCGCGTATTAAACCGCGACGAAGCCGACATTCAAGCCCAAAAAGCCGAAAAGGGGCCTCAATATACCTGCCAGGCCCCCCAGCATGAACTAGAACGCCGGCGGCGGGAAGAGATTCAGAAGAACCTGCGTGATCGTTTTCAGGGGGGCTTGGCCATGGCATGACCCTCCAAGCGAGGCGGTCACCCCTGGCGGCAAGTCCGTTGAATTCTCTTGCGAGCCCGGGCCGTAACCAAACATGCAAAGGTCATGATGAGCGGGACCATGCACCCCGTACCGCATACGGGCGCAAAGAAGAGGAAACTGGAAAGCCAGCACACGCCATGGTCGTCCGGGGGAATCTCGCCAGCGCCCTCCGGAGGAATCGGGCATTCGTCGCTGCCATCTCCTCCTCCGCCTTCCACATCACCCGCATCGTTGTCGTCAATGACCACGATGACGTCCGGAATGGCCGGACTGTCGTAGTTCGGATCGGCGCTGGCTGTCTGGCACTGAATGAGGCCGCTGTGAAGACCCTCGGCATCGGCATCGTCCACCGCCATCACGTCGATTTGCTGCGGCACGTTCCAGTTTCCCGCCGTGAAAGTCAATCCGACCGCGACAGCCTGCCCGGTGCCCAAGTTGAGCTGCGCATCCGGCTGTATGGCTACCGTAACCGTGGCGCGGGGTTGGGACGTCAACACGATCGAATAAGCCGCGCTCCCGCCACCCTCGGCGACGTGCAGCCAGCCCGTGCCATCCGGAAAAGTGAGGCCCGCCTGGTCATTGTCCGCAATCGCGACCGCCACGAATGCGGCGGCCAGGCCGTCATAGACGGGATCGGCGCTCACGAGCGTGAAATTGATATTTGCGGCATGCGGGCCCTCTGCAACGAAATCGTCCACGGCGGTCACTGTCACCAACTGCGGCACATTCCATGCGGCCGGCGTGAACGTCAGCGAGACAGCGACGCCCGGCCCGGCGCCCAGATCCATTTGGTCGCTGTGGTTCACCTGCACGACGACATCGGCGTGCGGCTCAGAATCCAGCACGACGCTGAAGTTTTCGCTCGTCGGGCCTTCTTCCGAAACCTGCAGCGCCTGGCCGCCGGTCGAATTCGTCAACCCGGCAGCATCGTTGTCGATGAGGTTCACATGGACCGGAGGCACAAGCATCCCCGCGTAGCTTGTGTCGAAACTTCCCACGGCGAAGGCGATATCGATGATGCCCGAACCGTCGGCGAACACGTCGTCGACCGCGGTGACATTGACGGTCTGCGGAATATTCCAGTTGGCGGACGTAAAGGTCAGTATCAACGGCAGCCCGGGTCCGGCGCCCAGGTCGAGCCGCGCCGTCGTCGCCAAAGTGACGTTGACATCGGCAGTCGGCTCCGACGAGAGTTGCACCGAGAAATCGTCCGACGTGGGACCGGTCTCGTTAACACTGGTGTCGTTGCCTGATTCGGAAATCACGACGCCGGTCGAGTCGTTGTCGAGGATTTGGACGGATACACCGGGCACGACCAGTTCATCGTAAGCTCCATCCGCGCTCGCAACTTGAATAGCGACGGCGCCGGTATGCGGACCCTCCGCGATCGCATCATCAACGGCGAGCGCCGTCACCGCCTGCGCGAGGTCCCAGTTGGCCGTCGTGAACGTCAGCGTGACGGCCACACCGGGACCGCTGCCGAGATCGAGCTGGCTGTCGGGGGACACGTTGATCGTCACGTCAGCGACGGGCTGAGAGCTGAGTCCGATCGTGAAGCTGTCGGTCGCTCCGCCCTCGGCGACTTCTGTGACATTGTCGGACTCCACCAACGACACACCGGCCACGTCATTGTCGAAGATCTGCGCGACCACATCGGGAATTACAACGAGGTCGTAGTTCGGGTCCGCGCTCGCCGTGGCGAATGAAATGCTTCCGCTGTGCTGGCCTTCGGCCGCCGCGTCATCCACCGCCGACACACTGACCTGCCGCTGGATGTCCCAAGTGAGCGATGTAAACACAATATTGATGGGCAGGCCCGCGCCGCTGCCCAGATCGAGCTGGGCGTCCGGCGTCACCGTGATGGTCACATCCGCCACCGGCTGCGAGCCCAGCAGCACGAGGAAATCGTCCGACGGGCCGCCCTCGACGGCCAGCGTCATTCCACCCGATTCGATGATGAACACGGCGGCCGTGATATTGTCGGTGATCTGAACGGATATATCCGGCACAGCGAGCCCGTCGTAGGCCGTGTCCACGCTGGCCACCGAAAAGGCGATCTGGGCCGTATCCGTGCCCTCCGCGATGTCGTCCTGCGCCGCCAACACATTGACCTGCTGCGGCGTCTGCCAGTTGAGCGGGGTGAATGTCCGGGCAATGGCCACGCCCGGTCCGGCTCCCAGGGTGAGCTGGATACCCGGCGTTACCGTAATCGTGACATCGGCGCCGGGCTGGGAGCTGAGCGCGAAGGTGAAGCTGTCCGCCGATCCCCCCTCGACGACACTCGTCGAGCCGCCGGACTGGGTCACAAGGACGCCGGCGAGGTCGTTGTCGGTGATCTGCACGCTGACATCGGGGACGGCCGTCCCGTGGTAGGCCCCATCCAGGCTCGCGACATTGAACGTAATCGAGCCCGAATGGGTCCCCTCGGCGATAAAGTCGTCCATGGCTGCCACCGCAACGGTCTGCGGTGTGTCCCACGTGGCCGTCGTAAACATCAGCAGAACAGCCATACCGGCGCCTGCACCGAGATCGAGCTGGCCGTCGGGCGTCACTGTGATGGTCACGTCACTCGTGGGCTGGGAATTCAACTGCACATCGAAGCTGTCGCCGATGCCGGCCTCGGTCACCTGCGTGGTTCCGTCCGTCTCGGTCACGCGGACACCGGCCGCGTCGTTGTCGGTGATCTGCACGACCACATCGGGGACGACCAGGCCGTTGTAAAGCAGGTCGGCGCTGCCGGTGGTGATGCCAATCGCCCCGATGTGCGGACCTTCGGCGACGGCGTCATCCACCGCCACCACGTTCACCGGCTGTGGCGTCTGCCAGTTCACCGACGTGAACAGCAGATTCAAAGGCAGGCCCCCGCCGCTTCCGACATCCAACTGGGGATCGGGCGAGAGAGTGATCGTCACGTCGGCGGTCGGCTGGGACGCCAGTCGGACCGTCAAGCTGTCGGTGGCCCCGCCCTCAGTCACCGCCGTCGAATTCTCCGATTCAACGATGAGCACGGCGGCACTGTCATTATCAAAAATCTGTACATTGAAGCCCGGGATCGGCAATCCACTGTATGCCGGATCCGCGCTGGCCGAGGTAAGCGCAATCGTCCCGACGTGGACTCCCTCGGCGACGGCGTCGTCCACGGCAGCCACGGTCATCGTTTGATTGAGGTTCCAATTGGCTGCCGTGAACAGCAGCGGAATGGCAATGCCCGCGCCGCTGCCGAGATCGACTTGGTTGTCGGGCGTCACGTTGATCGTCACGGTGGCGCTGGGCTGAGAGTTCAGCACGACCGTGAAGGTGTCGGTCGCGCCGCCCTCGGAGACCTGCGTCGTGCCCCCCGATTGGGTCACAGTAACGCCAGCCACTTCATTGTCGGTGATCTGCACCGCCACGTTTGGCACGGAGAGGGCAGCGTATGCGGGGTCGGCGCTGGCCACGTTGTGGGTGATGCCGCCGGAGTGATTGCCTTCCGCTACCGGGTCGTCGTTGGCCAGCACGGAGACCACCTGCGGCGCGTTCCAATTGGCCGGCGTGAAGGTCAGGGGAACGCCGATGCCCGGCCCGGCCCCGAGGTTGAGCTGCCCATCAGGCTGTACGGTGATGACCACGTCCGCCACCGGCTCCGATGTGAGCACCAGGCTGTAGGTGTCCGGGACCGCACTGCCCTCCGATACGTTGAGCCCGCCGCCCGGCGGATTGATTTGTACGCCCGCGACGTCGTCGTCCAGCACGGTCACGCTCACGTTGGCGATCGGCTGGGCGTTGTAGGCCGCGTCGCTGCTGGAGGACGTGTGCGTCACTTGCAGCACGCGCGTCCCGTTGGCGACCTGGTCGTCGATCGATCGCACCGTGATGGTTTGCGGCGTCTTGAAGTTAGATGGCGTAAATGTCAGAACAATGGGCACTCCCGGGCCCGTTCCCAAGCCCGGTCCCACATTCAAGCCGGTCGGTGGCGTGATCGTGACGAGTACGTTGGCCATCGGCTGCGACCCCAGCTTGCACGTGTAGGAGACCGCGTCGCCGGTGCCCTCGCGAACCTGGGTCCCTGTCAGCGCCGAAAAAATGATGGCGGCCACGTCATTGTCGGCGATGGTGGCCGGCGTTGGCGGGACGTCGAATGCGTTGTAGTTCTGATCGATGCTGTTCAGCGTGTAACTTAGCTGGCTCATGTGCGTGCCCTCGGCCATTTCGTCATCGAAGGCGATGACCGAGAAGACTTGCGGCACATTGGCGCTGCACGCCGGGAACGTCAATTGTCTGGACACGCCCGGACCGCTGCCGATATCCAACTGAGCGCCGGGAAACACGGAAACGTGAACATCTGCGGACGGCGCCGGGTTGAGCGCCAGGCTGATGGCCACCGCGTCGCCGCCCTCGGCGAGGTTGAGCGCGCCGCCAGGTATCGTCACAAGTACGTCAGGCGGTTCAGTCACCGCTATCGGCGCGCGGCCGGTGGCCATAAACGCCTGCGTACGACCGTCGTCCGGCAAGGCGCCGTTCACTCTGATGCCATGGATGAAGTTGTTGCCCGTCCAGAGGCTGTGACCGAGGACGCCTTCCTCATTCGAAACAAACGTGAATATCTCCCCGACGCTCTGCCCCGGAACAAGCGAGATCAGGCCGGGCCTGGAACCGACGTTGCGTCCGGCGTTGAACTGTTCCGACCACCCTTGGAAGTTCCACGTCCGGAGGGCCCAGGTGTTGGTGCCGTCGATGCCATAGGCGATCACCGCTTGCGGGGCCCCCACTTGGAACGCAATGTCAAACGTGCGGCGGTCCGAGAAGGGAGTGGTCGCAAATTCCTGCGATGCGCCCCACACGGATCCGTTCCATTCGTTGGCCATCAGCACACCACTCCGCTTGGTTGCTGCGAACAGGATGGTGTTGCTGAACGGGTCCGCGGCCAGGCGACACCAGGCCAGATTGTTGTCGCTGGCAGGGGCCAACGGGACAGAAACGGCGGACGAAGCGCTGCCGCATTCCACTATGACTGATGACGCGGACGACGCTCCGTCTTCGCCGTAGACGACGAGTGCGCGTCCCGTCTCTCCCTCGAAGGCCGCCGCAAAACACTCGGTGTTGTCAGCGGCCGCGTTGGTGGTCAGGGTCGTAACGGTCCCCCAACCGATTCCTGTCCAGGGGACGAGGAAGAGATCTTTGTTGCTGTCAAGGACCAGCAGAATCGCTTGATCGCTCCGAGGGCTTACATACAACGCGACGAAGCCGAGGTTGCCTGCCCCGGGAATGTCCAGAATCTGCTCAGTCGTAACACTGCCGCTGCCAGTACCCAGGCGATAGCCAAGCTGACCCCGGTTGCGCGTCCCGTAGACGACCAACAATCTACTCGAACTGAGATAGGCCATATCCAGCGCGCGGATGGTTTCGTTCGATGTGACGTTTTGCGCAATCGGCAGGGGCTCGCCCCACGTCGAGCCGTTGAATAAAAGCACAAAGGCGTCTCTGTCCTGATCGATGACCCCGCAGGCAATCTGTCCGCAACTCACAGTCGGGCAGTTGCGTGTCACGACCCATCGTGCCTCCGACGGGATGCCAGGCATGGCCTGGAGCGGCCCCCAATTGGTGCCCGTCCAGTCGCGAAAACGCAGCCTGTCGCGATAGTCCACGAGGATGGAGCGTTCGGTCGTAGCTTCCCCGGTACGGAGGCCAGCGGGGGGACGAGGAATAGCGTCGACCTGAGCAGGCCCGCACGAGAGCAGCTCGGGTTCCGTCGGAATAGTGTCACAGGCAAGGTGTACGACCAGCGCCGCCGCGAGCACGGCCGACGACACGAGCTTTCGAGTCCTCGCGGCCGGTTTCATGACGCCATTCCCGGAATTCCTGAATGGTCGGAAAGCCGTTCGCGTTCGCTAGTGGGGGGACGAGTGGGCCCTGTGACGTTTCCGAGGCCGAACATACGACTCCCCTCTTTTGATGCCACACTCGATTTCGAAAAGCGGAATGGCGGTTGATACAGTGAGTCCGAACTTTTGGCGTCTCGCACAACCAGCACGATTCACCAGCATTAATCAAAAAACCTGTCCTCCGCGAGGTGAAAAACGAATCTTTCCCCGATTCGGGCAGACATCCCCCGTCACGCTCTCAAATCATTTTAACGCAAGTATATACAGACAGTCAATCGAATCGTAACGACCGGCGTAGCCTCGGAGGCTCCAATGTGAAGCAATTGGCGCGGTGCGCGACGATCGCAGCGTCTCGAAAAAGGCGCACGGCTCAGCAATTGCCGAGGGTTCCCATAAGCGCGCGGAGTCGATCTTGGAAAATGCGGACAATGGTGTCGCGGATCAACGAGCCGACCTGCGACCGGAGCGCATGAGTCCGCAAAAGGTCAGGGAGTCCGCACTTACCGCCACGAATTCCACGATTCGGGGGATGGCCTGATCGGCTCCAGGGACTTCAAGCGAGGTACGCAGTCAATTTCAACTGGACCTCGCCTTCCGCTGGCTGCGAAGTTTCAGGAATCCAAGGACGGTAAGCGGGATCATCATCAGACAACCCCCGCCGCACACCGGCGCGAAGGACAGCGTAGTGAACAACAGGCTGATTTCGCCCGGCTGCCCGCACTGGCAGCTCGTCGTTAGGCAGTCAGTGCCATCACCCGCGAAATTGCCTCCCAAGGACGTGCAGAGGGCTGCTGCCGCATCTGGAGTCGCTCCCTGCACAGGCTGGCAAGTGGAGTCCATAAAACAACAGGCACCGATCGCCTGCCCGGCCGGTCCGTCCGGATCGCAATCGTCGATCAAGCCGTCGCCGTCTGAATCAACTTCGTCGGTGTCCGGGATGCCGTTATTATTGCAGTCGTCAAAAAGGGAGACTTGGGCCGTCGCCGACGCCGTGAGTACAGCGGCCCCGGTGGGTCCTTCGTCCAAACAGCCCAGCGTAACGGTCAATGTCACCTCGCAGGCTAGCGGGCAGCCCGATACTCGCGTATCGACCTGGAGCGTGGCATTGGCCTGCGTCGGATTCAGAATCGTCGCTCCCGGGCAATTCGTCGTCCACAGGGACGACACAACGCCCTCCGCGCACGTGCACGTCGAAATCTGACCGGACGGGATGCCCAGCAGCGGCACGCTCACGATGCCGGGCGGGTCCGGACACTGCCTCTGATAGGGTCCGCCGGCATTGGCGTCGATCCCCTGACAGCCGGACGCGTCGATGTTCCCGCCGGGCGGTGTATCCGGGCAGCAGTCGAGACAATCGGAGACGCCGTCGCTGTCACTGTCTTGCGCGCAGATCGTGCCGTCCCCCAGATAGGTGCCATTGGAATTGATGCAGTTCGCTTCGGATAGAATGGCGCAACTACTTGCGAAGTCGCCACAGCACGCGCCCACGTCACAATCATCCGGGATACCGTCCGAGTCGCCGTCGGGCTCGCAGGCGTCGCCCATGCCGTCGCTGTCGCAGTCTTCCTGGCCGGGATTAAATACGTCCACACAGTTGTCGCAGGCATCGGGAACTCCGTCGTCGTCGACATCCAGGGGGTCTAGTTGTTGCTGTGCCTGGAGACAGGAGCAACCGGCCGAGTCGATCGGCCGTTGATCGGGCGGCGTGGCGGGACAATCGTCCATACAGTTGGGGACGCCGTCACTATCCGAATCGGTGTCATTGACAGTGATGGTAAAGCTACAAGACGCCGTGTTGCCCGTGCAGTCGGTTGCCGTACAGGTGACCGTCGTCGTGCCCACGGGGAAGAACGATCCCGGAGGAAGTTCGCAATTCACCATCACGGGGCCGCAATCGCCGCGATTGGCGCAGTTGTCGCTGACTCCGGGCGGCGGATAGTTAATGCTCGCGCCGCACATTTCCGGATCAGAGGGTTGGTCGATCGATGCAGGGCATATGATAACCGGCGGCGTCGTGTCGTTGACGGTAAACGTCGCCGTGCAAGTCTCCGTGTTGCCGGCATCGTCCTCGGCCGTAATCGTCACGACGGTAACGCCCGTACCGACCAGCGAACCTGCCAATGGACTCTGGGTGATCGTCAGCGTGCCCTCACCCGTGCTGCTGCAGTTATCGCCAACGACCAGGTTGCCGCCAGTAAAGTCGGGCACGGCCGCCTGACAGTCCCCGTCCGCAGTGGCCATTTGATCGTCCGCACACTGAACGAAGTTGGGCGCCGTCGTGTCGTTGACCGTGAACGTCGTCGTACACATGTTGGTATTCGGAGGCATCGCCTCGTCGCTGACGGTGATAGTAACGGTATGCATACCGACGCCGACGACCGTCCCGGCGACAGGAACCTGCGTGACTGTCAAATTCGGGACCGCCGAACAATCGTCGGTGGCGCTCACGCCGCCTGTGAAGTCCGGCACCGTCGCTTCACAACTCGAGTCGGCCACCGCCATTTGCGAAGGCGCGCACTGCCCAATCGCCGGTGGAGTCACGTCGACAACCGTGACCGTCGTGAGGCAGCTGTCCGTCTGGTTCGCGGGGTCGGTGACCGTCAGCGTGACGTCATGGGGTCCCAGGGCGACGGATGTTCCGGGGGCCGGAACTTGCGAGACCGTGAAATCGCAGTTGTCCGTCGCCGCGACGCCGTTTCTCAAGTCGGGGATCAAGGCCGTGCACAACGGCTGGTTGGCCGGAATGTTCTGCGGGCCGGCGCACGTGTCGATCGCCGGGGGCATATTGTCCACGACCGTCACGCTAGTATCGCATTCCGCGATAAGGGCGCTGCCCGGGTCGGTGACCGTGATATGAATCGGCGTCAATCCCAGTCCCATCAGCGGTGAACCGGCCACCGGGGTCTGGTCAACGATGAGGTCGCCTGCCAGCGTACAGTTGTCGGTCGCCACGACCATCGGCGTCAGATCCGGCACGAGGGCATTGCAATTCGCATCTGCAAACACCGTCACCGCAGTGGGACAGGTCGTGATCGTTGGTCCGGTCGTGTCATTGACCGTAAACGTCGCGGTGCACGTGGCCGTATTGGGCGGCGTCGCATTGTCGCTCACCGTGACGGTGATCGTGTGCGGCCCGATTCCGACCAGGGTTCCGGCCGCCGGGTTCTGTGAGATGGTTCCCAGGGAGCGATCAATCGTCGCGCAATTGTCGGAAGCGACCACGCCGGCGATAAAGTCCGGAACCGGCGCCATGCACGACGCATTGGCCGACGCGCTTTGGTTCGGACCGCACGACGTGATAACAGGCGTGGTCGTGTCGTTGACGGTGAATGAGACCTGGCACATCGACGAGTTGTCGGCCTCGTCCGTGACGGTCACGGTAACCAGAGTCGCGCCGAGGCCTACCAGCGTGCCGGCCGTCGGGCTCTGCGTAATCACCAGGTTTCCGGCGAGGGAACAATTGTCGCCGGCAGTTACGTCGGGAACGTAGTTGGGGACCGCGGCCATGCAAGTGGCATCGGCCGACGCACTTGTACCTGCCGGGCACGTGACATCCGGCGGAGTCGTATCGTCGACGGTGACGGTGACCTGCGCGCAACTGCTGAAACAGTCAGTGGACGATTTGGCGCGAACGAAAAACGTCGTGGTCTGGGTTAACACGTCGGTGCTCACCGGGGAGCCAGTGGCGAAGGGGTCAATCTGTCCGCCGCAGGATCCGACGAACCATTCGAGCGTGTTGCCCGCGACGGTTTCAGCGGAAAGCGAAGAGGTGCCGCCCGGGCAAAGTTGCGCCGGCGTGGCGAGAACATTGGTCGGTGTCGGTACGCCGAAGCCGCCGGGAAATTGCCCGCAGAGCGGGTTAAAAACCTGGCAAAAGCCGTTGAAACCGTTGCAACTGATGTCGCAGACGTCTGGAATGCCGTTTTCGTTGCAATCCTCGGGCGGAAACGCAAAGGGAATATTGATGGCATTTGCCCCGCCGCCGCCTTGATCGCCACCCTGAAACTTGAACCCCACGCGCAAACCGGGGACGCAAGGATCAAAACTCGCTCCCGTCATACAGGCCAGAAGCCGGTCGAACGCTTGAGCCGCCGTTTCACCGACTTGGAGGTTCAAGGTGAATATGACGGTCAGGGATTCACCTTTATCGATGGATCCATCGTTATTTGCCGGCTGGACCACGATGTTCGGCCCAAACGGACACTCGAAATTCAGGGAAAGGTTTCCGCCAACCGTATAGTTGACGCAAGGGGGATTGCTCGTCGGCGGACAGGCATTGTGAGTCTGCGTCTGAGTACAGCCGGGAGTATTCTCGGGCCCGATTGCGGCGCTGTTGAGCACGATAACGCCGGGCGTGCAAGGATCGGCAAAGGCGATCTCCTTGATCTGGGCGGTGGTGCTCGAACTGCAGATGTTGACGAAGGTAAACTCGACGGTGTCACCAGCGCCCTGGTGGACGTTGACCGTCACGCCCGGCAGGATGATCGGAGGGTTTCCCTGCACCGTTCGAAACGGAAAAATTTCGGCCTTCGCCGACCCGTTGTGGCCCAGCAACAGCGCGGGGACGAGGATCAGGATCGCCCTGGCTCGTGACGCGGCTTTACATCTGCTGTGACAACCACTCATGATTTTGCCGAAACCGAACATAGGACCTCCCGCTACCAATGGGCTCACCGAGTTCGAAAAAGCGCAAGGAGAAACGACACTTGAGGTCTGTAGTTGCGGCGATCGGCGTGGTCAACGCAGGTGAGCGACTGTTTGTAAAAGTTCCATTCTCGGCGAGTTGAAAATGGGATCGACCGCTCCGGAATTGGACTGACTTCCTCCGTATCGCTTCTCAAACTATTCTAGCGCAAGCACATACGGCGGTCAAACGACTCTTGTGGAAACGATGATGCCTTGCGAACCCGGAGAGTTGTTTCGTAGCGAAATGATGTGCGAGACGATCCCGGCCCCCACTTTATAAAGGGGGCGCGTAGACGGACCATCCATGCCCTGCCAGTGTGCGAGCAAGAGCCGTCCTAGAAGATGCTGACAAAGCCGTCGCGGATCACCGTACCGACCTGCGATCGGAGCGGCATGAGTCCGAGAAAGGCGCCAAAGACCGAACTCACCGCCGTGAATCCCACGATGCCGGGGATGGTGAAGGCGCACCCCGTCAAGGGCGCGATCATCACAACACAGACGACGGTGCTGATCCAGCGACCCATTCGACGGCGAACAGTCGAGCGATTACGCATTTTGAACTCCTTATCGGCCGCGAACTAAACCGCTACAAAGCCGACATTCAATCCGAAAAAGCCGAAAATGGCTTCAAACACCACGGCGATGACATCCAACATCGTCAAGAAGAACGGCTGCGGAAAGATGTTCAAGAACAATTGGGTGATCGGTTCCAGAGTCTGGTCCATAAAAGTATCCTCCAGCGAGAGTATTCGGTTAGCGACAGCGGGGCCTTGACTTATGTCGATGCCGCCGCCGGCCGCGTAGCGTCAAAAATCCAATGTACGTTACCGGAATCATCATCAGACAACCCCCGCCGCACACGGGTGCGTAGGAAAGCGTGGTGAAGAGCAGGCTGACGCCGCCGGGCTGGCCGCACTCGCAGCTCGTGGTCGAGCAGTCGGTGCCCGCACCGGCGAAGACGCCGCCCGCCGCGGAGCAGGCCGTCGCATCCGCCGCACTCGCGCATGTCGCATCCGGGAAGCAGCAGGCGCCGGGTGGCGTCGGCTGCGGCACCGGCTCTTCTTCGCAATCGTCGATGATGCCGTCGCCGTCCGAATCGACCTCGCTGGCGTCATCGATGGCGTTGCCATTGCAGTCGTCAAAAAGCGCGACCTGAGCCGTCGCCGACGCCTGCTGGACAACGACCCCCGTGGGCGTTGCCTCGCCCGCGGGCGCACATTCCAGTGTGGCCGTCAACGTCACGTCGCAATCCAGCGGACAGCCCGTAATGCTCGTATCGATCTGGAGCATGGCGTTATCCTGGTTCGCGTTCAGGATCGTGATGCCCGGGCAATCAATCGTCCACTCCACCGTCAAGGTGCCTTCCGGGCAATCGCACGTCGAGATCTGGCCGGAGCGGCTGCCATTCAGCGGAACCGCCACGATCACGGGCGAATCCGGACAGGCCCTCCGGTACGGTCCGCCGGCGTTGGCGCCGACATCCTGGCAGCCGGTCTCGTCGACGATGGCGCCAGGCGGTGAACTTGGGCAGCAATCGATACAGTCGGAGACGCCGTCGCTGTCACCGTCCTGATCGCAGGTGGTGCCGTCGCCCAGATATTCACCATTGGCATCGTTGCAGTTCACCTCGGATAGAATGGCGCAACTGTTCTGGAAGTCGCCGCAGCAGGCCCCGGTCGGGTCGCAGGTGTCAGACTCCTCGTTACAAGTCGTGCCGGGCGGACAAGGGTCAGGCCCATCCACGCACACGCCGCCCACGCAGGTCTCCTCGCCGTTGCAGAAGAGCCCGTCGTCGCAGTCCGTGGAATCGTTGCAGCAGCCGGGAATGGGTGTATGGACGCAGGCGCCACTGTTGCAACTGTCGGCGGTGCAGGGATCTCCGTCGTCGCAAACATCCATTTCGCATTCATCCGGAACATCGTTGGTATTGCAATCCGTTGACCCGCCGCAATCCGGAAAGATATCGCAGAAACCGCCTGCCCCGGAGCAGCTCAGCTCGCATTCGTCCGGCGTTCCATCCTCATCGCAGTCACCGCCGATAAAGGCACACGGCCCGTTCATCGCCGAAGAGCCCTGTCCCGGGAAATCGAGGTTCACGGCTACGCGCAACCCTGCAATCGACTGGGCATCAACGCATCCTGGGCGGGCTGCGGGGAGTTCCCGGGCCTGTTGCATGCAGTTAATCACGTCGCAATATGTCTTGCCGGTCTGCAACGAAAAACGAACCGTCAGAAACTCGCCGGGGTCAACTCTGCACACGCCGCCGCCGCAACCGCTGCCGCTGTCGGCGTCGGCCGAGAATGAATCCGTCGTAACAAAGTCCGGACAGACGTTTGAGCTGTTCGGTGGATCGCCTGGCGACGCGCCCGGCGAAAACGTAACGACATGGCCGTTGGAATTATCGCCAATGATGTCAGCGAGGGTCAGGAGGGGAGGCGTGGGAGTGCAGCGGTCGTCGAACCACACGGCGGACATCCCTTGCAAATCCGTATTGGATAATGCACGGAATGTAAAGTCGACGAGCACATTGCCCCCGGGCGTCGTCATGCCCGTGTCGGTCACCGACAGCGTCAGTCCGTTGGCCGGGGCATTGCTGTTCATGGTGCTGAATCCAAACACCGCCACTGTGTCGCCTGGGCCGCACGTCGTTGAGCATTGTGCACTGGCCGACGACGACAAGCCCAACGTCAAGGCGGCGGCGAGGATTAGGACCCCGTTGCCCTTGGATGACTTCTTACAGCCCTTGGAAATGGTCCGCTGACAATTTTTACCGAAGCCAAACATAAATCCTCCGTACGGAACTTTCATCCGAGTGCGAATCTCAATGAGAACCGCGACAATAAGCCGGTCGTCGCCGCCTGTCGAGCCGTCGACTGCGATCAAACGCCTGAGTTTTGTGGATCCCGTCCCCTGCGAGGTGAGAATTGGATCGGAAGCCCGTCGATGGGCTTTCCTCCTCCGTTACGCTTCCTGAGAATTGTACCCTAACCCAAAAGGCTGTCAAACAGAAAAGGACCGGCAAATAACCAAATTTATCAAAACAGCTTATTGGGACTTAGATGTGCCCGAAAAGGGGCATTGCGGGGGCGATAAGCGGCCCGGACGTTGGTGCTATCGAAGGGCCCGCGTTTCCCGACGATTCCACCGAGTCGGGCCTCCTGTGCGTTAACAGTCAAGCGTCGTTGGAAGTCGGTTCCCCCGGCACCGCTCTTGGCCGCAGCGAAACTCAGGTTGGGACGGCTCCTCGCCAATCAGGCAGTGAGCCATGGGGGGAGGCTGCCATCGCCTCCGCCCTGCCTGGGGCGCGATGCGCCCCCAGGCTTCTTCCCCAACCTCGATTCTCAGCTTTACAGCCCTCCAGACTTGGAATCGCTGCGACCACGTCGCATCCGCTTCTTGTGAGTTCGCCGCGTACTCCGCAATGTCAGGAATCCAAGAACGGTTGCCGGGATCATCATCAGGCAGCCCCCGCCGCACACCGGCGCGAAGGAGAGCGTACTGAAGAGCAGGCTGACGCCGCCCGGCTGGCCGCACTCGCAGCTTGTGGTCGAGCAGTCGGTGCCCGCACCGGCGAAGACGCCGCCCGCCGCGGAGCAGGCCGCCGCATCCGCCGCACTCGCGCATGTCGAGTCGGGGAAACAGCAGGCGCCGGGCAGCGGTTGCGGCACGGGTTCTTCCTGGTCGCAATCGTCGATGATGCCGTCGCCGTCCGAATCGACCTCGCTGGCGTCATCGATGTCGTTGTTATTGCAGTCGTCAAAGAGTGCGACCTGAGCCGTCGCCGAGACCTGCTGAACGACGACCCCCGTGGGCGATGCCTCGCCCTCGGGCGCACATTCCAGTGTGGCCGTCAACGTCACGTCGCAATCCAGCGGACATCCCGTAATGCTCGTATCGATCTGGAGCACGGCGTCTTCCTGGTTCGCGTTCAGAATCGTGATGCCCGGGCAATCGATGGTCCACTCCACCGTCACGGCGCCGTTCGGGCAATCGCACGTCGAGATCTGGCCGGTGCGGCTGCCATTCAGCGGGATGGTCACGATCACGGGCGTGTCCGGACAACGTCTCCGGTACGGTCCGCCGGCTGCGGCGCTGAGGTCTTGGCAGCCGCTCTCGTCGACGATGGCGCCGGGCGGTGTATTCGGGCAGCAATCCCGACAATCCGGAATGCCGTCGCCGTCGCCGTCCTGCGCGCAGGTCGTGCCGTCGCCCAGGTAGTTACCATTGGACTTAAGGCAGTTCGCCTCGGACAGGATCGCGCAACTGTTCTGGAAGTCGCCGCAGCAGGCCCCGGTCTCGCATCCGTCCGGAATCCCGTCGGTGTCGGCGTCCTGGGCATCGTCGAAGCCCTGACAGATATCGCAGGCATCGGGAACGCCGTCCGAGTCGCTGTCGGATTCGCAGGCATCGCCCTCGCCGTCGGTATCGCAGTCTTCCTGGCCGGGGTTTGAATCCACCGGACAGTTGTCTTCGCAATCCAGGACTCCGTCGGAGTCGGCATCGACATCCGCGACGCCGCATCCGCAATCGCCGGCAATCTGTTTGTTGGGATCGTCCGGACAAAGGTCGTTGCAGTCGGGTGTCCCGTCGCTGTCAGTATCCATGTCGGAGACGCCGCAGCCGCACGCGCCGGCAGTCTGTTTGTTGGGATCGTTCGGACAGTCATCGCAGTCATCCGGGATGCCGTCGGTGTCGGAGTCCTGCTCACATTCATCGAGCGTCCCGTCGCTGTCGCAGTCGGACTGGTTGTCCTCACAGTCGTCCGGGATGCCGTCGGTATCGCAATCCGGCTCGCAGGCGTCGCCGATTCCGTCGGAGTCGCAGTCCTCCTGACCGGGATTGGTAATGTCGTCACAGTTATCGCAGGCGTCGCCGAACGCATCGCCGTCGCCGTTCTCCTGGCCGGGGTTGGCAATCGCCACGCAGTTATCGCAGGCGTCGCCCACGCCGTCGCTGTCGCCATCCTCCTGACCGGGGTTGGCAACCAGATCGCAGTTGTCG